>JAFXNB010000196.1 GCA_017529935.1 Selenomonadaceae bacterium | reverse complement strand
GCCTTGACGTTCATGTTCGCCGTCACGAACCCGATACCGACGCCGACCGCCATCACGATTATAAAAATAATAAGTCCTATAAAAATTTTCAGGAACGTTGAAGATTTTTTCTTCGGCGCAGACGGCTGAGCTTGCACGTCGCCGCGTCCTAAATCTGTCCTGCCCATTATACTCCCTCCTAAACGCCGCTTATCTTATCACAAAGTCAATCGCCGCGTCTATAAACCTTAAAGAAAATTTGACTCCGTACCTCCAGCAAAAAAATTTTTTGATAAGTGAGTCTCGCCGCCGAAATTTTTAGCGCGCCATTAAGCCACTGATTTATTGACTTTCCTGTTTTCGCGCCAAATTCCAGTTAGCTTTTCAATCAAATCTTTAAGTGATATAATCGCGCCACTTACCTTGAATGGGGGGAGATTATATGCAGCTCACAAAGGTTAGGAAACGATCGGGACAGAAGGTGAACTACGACCGCAAAAAAATTTTCCTTGCGATAGCCGGCGCGAACCGTGACGCCTCGACACCTGCCGACAAACTTTCAGAGGGCGATTTGGAGCAAGTGACGACTTCAGTTGAGCGGGCGATTGCCGAGCATGAAACTATCGGCGTGGAGGCGATTCAAGACCAAGTCGAAAAAGCTTTGATGGCGCACGGTTTTTTTGACGTGGCAAAACAATTTATCGTTTATCGGCAAAAACATTCTCAACGCCGCGCCGCGCAGAAAAAATTGATGGACACTTACCGCGATATTTTTTTCGCCGACGCCGTGGACATCGACCTCAAGCGCGACAACGCCAACATCAACACCGACGCTTCAATGGGCATTATGCTAAAAATGGGCGCGGAGAGTGCTAAGCATTTCGTCGACAACTACGTCCTGCCCGAAGAATTCGCGCTGGCGGACAAAGAAGATTGGATTCACATTCACGACAAAGATTTTTCGCTGATAACTTTCAACTGCTGTCAGATTGATTTGCTGAAACTTTTTCACGGCGGCTTTTCCACGGGGCACGGATTTTTACGCGAGCCAAATTCCATTCGCTCCTACGCGTCGCTGGCGTGTATCGCTGTGCAATCTAATCAAAATGACATGTTCGGCGGGCAAAGTATCAACGCCTTCGATTATGCCATGGCGGAGGGCGTGCGGAAATCTTTCAAGCGTGCGATTCGCGACGAAGTTAAACGCGCCTGCGAATTCTGCGACGTTCAAGCGACGGGCGAGGTTGATTTTAATATTTGCACTTATTCACAGGGAGAAAACTCCGCCGCCATTGAAAATTTGACCGCGATTGTCGGCTCGGAGAAATTGGCGGAAAAAATTTATCGTCAAGCCTGCGCGGACGTGGAAGAGGAAACTCATCAAGCCATGGAGGCGTTAATCCACAACTTCAACACGTTGCACAGCCGCGCTGGTGCCCAAGTTCCCTTCAGCTCGATAAACTACGGCATGGACACTTCGCCCGAAGGTCGCCTGGTAATTCGCGAAGTCTTGAACGCTATCGACGCGGGACTCGGCAATGGCGAAACTCCAATTTTCCCAATCAGCGTCTTTCAACTTAAAAGCGGCGTCAATTACAACGTCAGCGACCCGAATTATGATTTGTTCCGTCAAGCTTGCAAAGTCAGCGCGAAAAGACTTTTCCCAAACTTCGTGAACATCGACGCGCCCTATAATCTGCAATACTACAAGCCCGGCGATTACAACAGCTGCGTTGCGACGATGGGCTGTCGAACCCGCGTAATGTCCAACGTCAACGGGCGCGAAGAATCGGGTAGCCGCGGAAATTTTGCCTTCGTGACGATTAACTTGCCGAAACTCGCGCTCGAAGCTAAGGGAGACCTTGACGAATTTTTTAGGCTCTACGACAAATACATTACGCTTTGCCACGATTATCTTTTGTTCCGGCTCAAGACGATTGAAGAGAAGCATGTTTACAATTTCCCGTTCCTCATGGGGCAGGGCGTGTGGATGGATTCGGAAAAGCTCAAGCCGACGGACAGGATTAAAGACGTTCTCAAGCACGCCAGCTACTCAATCGGCTTTTGCGGTTTGGCGGAGTGTCTGGTTGCGCTAATCGGCAAACACCACGGGCAAAGCGACGAGGCTCAAGAACTCGGCTTAAAAATCGTCAAGCACTTGCGCGAACGCACCGACGACTATACAAAGCGCGAAAAAAGAAATTGGACGGCGTTTGGGACACCTGCCGAATCGACAGCGGGGCAATTCCAACGTTCTAACAGAAAAGTTTACGGCAATATAAAAGGCGTGACCGACCGCCCCTACATGACGAATTCTAGCCACGTGCCCGTTTACTTCCCAATCTGCGCGGGCGATAAAATTCGTATCGAGGCACCGTATCACGCCATTTGCAACGCGGGACACATCGCCTATATCGAAATGGACGGCGACCCGACTAAAAATCTTTCCGCGTTCGAGGCACTTGTCCGCGCCATGCACGATGCCAATATGGGCTACTTCAGCATAAATCACCCCGTCGACCGCGACCCTGTTTGCGGCTACACGGGAATCATCGCCAACGAATGCCCGCATTGTCACAGAAAAGAAGTTGAAACGGGAACCTTCCACATCGCACGGCTTAAGCCGTAAAAAAACCCTCCGTCAAGTCCGGCGGAGGGTTTCTTTTATTTCTTGAAACGTTTTTCGACGCGCGTAAATATCAGCGGAATCACGAACAGGATTGAGAAGAACGGCAAGAACGCTTTAAAAAATTTGTACGCTTCCAAGCTAAGGAAATATTTAATCAGCGAATAAAACTCTCCGTCAAGTCCGGCGGAGGGTTTCTTTTATTTCTTGAAACGCTTTTCGACGCGCGTAAATATCAGCGGAATCACGAACAGGATAGAAAAGAACGGCAGGAACGCTTTAAAAAATTTGTACGCTTCCAAGCTAAGGAAATATTTAATCAGCGGATAAATCACGACCAATATCACGCCCAAAACCGCGAAGCCTATCACTATTCGCCACAATCTGTCTTTCTTTGGAACGTTTATCTTGAAGTTTATAAACTTTTGCTCCAAGAACCAGCCGAGGAAGAACGCCAGCCCGAATCCCAGCGCGTCAAAGGCATCTGCTCGCGCCGTCAGCGGGTTTACTATAACTTTGCCGTTTAAAATGTCTTCGGGATACGGTTTGAAGTACAGCCACAGGAAAACGACCGTCACCGCAAGCAATCCGCCGATAAAGAAAATTAATTTGCGCTCGTCGTCTTTGCCTATCCACGCGAAAATTTTTTCCGCGACGAAAAATAATCCGATTGAATAGATTATCGCGACCAAAACATCTTGCGGGGTGTGCACGCCTAAAAAATTTCTACTGAACGCCACGAGCAACACTATCAGCGCGAAGAAGGCGATAACAGGTTTTGCCAAAACTTTCCTGTAGAAGAACGCGAAGCCGCCGAAAATCGCCGCCGTGAATTGCGTGTGACCGCTGGGGAATGAATATTCGGAGGCTTTAGCCATTGCCTCAGCCGACGGAGCCAAATTAGCGTCGCTGAACCACGGGCGATAAACGCAAAATGTCCCCTTGAGCAAATCGTTAATCATGCGTCCGCATTGGGCGTTGAACAGCAAAAATATCCCCGCTTGCTTGTCCCTGCACCAGTACAAAAGCGCGGGTATCATCGCCGTCAATGAGCTTGACGGCAATTTGGAGACTAAGGTAAAAAATCCTTCGCCGCCCCAATCCGTGCGCAAGCCCTGCAAAAAAAGTAAGTATTCTAAATCCATCAATGCACCTCCAAAAATTTTTAATCGACTTCGACGCCGAACATTTCACAAAGAGCCTTAAGCCCGCCACTGAAGCCCGAACCAATAGCGTTGAATTTCCATTCGCCCTTGTGACGATAAATTTCGCCAGCGACAATCGCCGTCTCGACGCTGAAACCGTCGCGCAAATCTAAGCGGAAAATTTCTTTGCGAGCCGCCCCGTCAATCACGCGGACAAAAACTTTCACGCGCCCGAAATTTTGCTTGCGAGTCTCCGCCTCGTAAATCGTCAGCGTGAAACTGATTCGTTCGATTGCGTCGGGAATTTTTTTCAGGTTAATGTGAACTGCGGCGTTGTCAAGTTCGACGGCTCCCGAAGTGTGGCGCGTGTTGCCGTAGAAAATAAAATCTTCGTCGGCGTGAGTTTTGCCGTCTGCGGCGAGCAGAAATGCCGAGGCGTCAATTTCCAAATCGTCGTCGCTTTCCCAGCGCGATTCGATGATAATTTCGTTGAGCGCGGGATTATTTTTCGTGAGCGGGACGCGCTGACCTTTGCGCAGGGCGAGTGATTCGCGCGTATCAATTTCCGCCGGAGGATTTTCTTCGGGCGCGGCGTCTTGATTGAGGGCGTCGATTTTTTTCTGCGCCTCAGCGAGTTTTTCTTGGGCGTCAAGCGTGGCGTCGGAATCTGCGTTGTTTTTAAGGCAAAAGTCCACAAGTTCACGGCGATAGAAAAGTTCCTTGTCGTAATCGCCAGCCTCGTTGAAGGCGTCAGCGACGTTGCCCAGCGCGTTGGTGATGTCGTAATCGTTGGCGGAATTTTCTTTGAGCACGCGGAGCAGTTCTTCCGCTTTGGCAGCAATTTCCTTGCGGAGGGTAGCGGCTTCACGTTCTTGCTCCAGACTGTCGTGACATTCCGCGAGACTTTTCATCTCCGAAATAAAATCAATCCAACGCCCGCTGTGATATTTATTGGCGGCATTCACGCTGAAATTTTCGCGGTAAAGGTCAACGATTTCCCTGCGAAGTTCAAGCTCGTCGACATATTTGCCCGCGTCGCGAAGTTCGTCCGCAAGAAATCTTTTCTCATTTATAACATCAGTGTGCGCGGAGCCAAGATTTTTTTCCTTGATGGTAATGAGCTGTCTACGATACTCTTCAACCTTGTCGCGGTTCTCCAACTTCTCACAAGCCCAAATCAATTCGTCCAAAGCCCGCAAAGTTTCGGAGGCGTCTTCCAAAAAATTTTCCTTACAAAAATTCCAAGCCCGCTCGCGCCACGCCACCGCCTCGGAATAATTTTCCTCCCTGTCAAAAGTGTCAGCGATTTTGTCCATCACGTCAAGAATTTCATAGGCGGAAGACTCCGAATCATTTTCAAGGACGTTAAGAGCTTCGGTGAGCTTTTCGTGCGCGGCGGAGTAATCGTAGAATTTGTTTTCAAGAAATTCTGCATGGTCGCACAACGCCTCTACAAATTCCTCGCGAGTCGTCGGCAAATCTTTTCTGTAGAAATTTTCAATGTCCTCGAACAGCTGGTTATCTTCAGGGAGATTTTCTTCGTCCGCGAACAATCTGTCGGTCAAATCTTTTTTGGCGGCGATGATTTCCGATTCTTCGACGCCGGGTTTTTTCTCGGTGAGGGAAAGAATTGCGCGCCTGATTAAAATTTCTTGGTCGTAATCACAAGGTATATTCCACAAATAATTTTCCAGCGCAGAAATTGCCGCGTCAAAATCTGCAATAGGCTCGGCGGTGTATCGATTGATTACTGCGCTGGTGACTTCCGTAATTTTTTCCCGCCAAGGTTCCGCCTCTTCGTTGCGGTTCGATTCTTCCAGAAGTTCAACCAATTTTAACATGAGTTCGGCGGTTTCTTCATTTGGCTCGTCGAAGGATTCAATACGGCGTTCCAAATCTTCAATGCGGCGGGCATTCTCGTCAGCTTGACTTGCTAAAATTTTTTCGGCTTCCTCGTCGCGACCAAGCTGCGTCAAAGTTTCTACGAAATCATTAATCTCGTAGGGTGACAGAGCGATTCCAATTTTTTCTGCGACCGTCATGTACTTGCGGTAGAATTCGGCTTTCTCCTCAAGATATTCTGCGCCCGAAAGATTTCCCAGCGTGTCTATGATGTCCGACAGCGCACAATAAAATTTTCCATTGTTGTCTTTTTCGTAGAAGGCGACGATTTTTTTCCGGACGGAGAGAGCCGTTTTATAATCACCTTTGTATTCAAGATCGTTTGCAAAATCTTTCGCCGCGCCTGTAAAATTTTCGCCGTCGCTTTCGTCAAACGACTCAAAAATCTGCTGACGAATTTTGAACGCGTCATTTTGTCTGTCGCCGCGTTCCAGGGCGATAGCCAGAAGATATTTCGCCGCGCTGATTCTGTCGTCTTTGGCGGGGAAACAGCGTTCACAATCGCGGACAATTTCCTCGCGCAAAAGTATTTCGTCTTGATAACGATCCAATCGACAGAACATGCTGGCAAGCTCGCTCGTCACAGAAATTTTAAACGGAAGCTCGTCGACAGTCAAAGAAAGTTTTTTGACTTTGGAGTAAGCCGCCTCCGCCAGTGCAAGACCCGCTTTGATTTCGGCAAGCTCGGCAAGGTGACTTTGGAAGTAAGCGGACGGCAAAGTTTCATTATCGCCGACCTTGTCGAAAAATTTTTTAACGACAATTTCTACCGTTGAATCCTCAACGCGGCGTCCTATCGGCTCAAAATTTTCGTGGTAAAATTTCATCAGCTCGGCGGGCTTGTCGGTCGTGCGCAAAATAATTTCGCTCCACATGCCGAAAAAATAATTTCGTTTGTCGCTGTCGGTTTCCACGTCGAAAAAATTTTTAAAGAATTCGTTTGCCCTGCCGCGCAGATTGATAAAAAGATTTCGGCACGTGACAGAATTTTTTAGGCTGCGGAAAAGGAACGCGTCAATCGTCCTGTCGAAGGTGTAGCCTTCCTCGCCGAAACTCAACTGTTCGGCGCGGGCGACCATTTTTTTCACGCGGTTGTAAGTGACGTTGTTAAAATTGTCAATCACGGCGGCGGCAACTTCGTCCGTCCAACTTTTCAAAATGCAAAGACACTGCGTCATAAGTTGCCCGCTCTCGTCCAAGCTACCAATAGTTTTCTCGACAATCTCGTCCAAATTTTTTCCGAAATCAGCGGGACGCGGCACCTTGCCTTTAAGTTGATAGTTCTTGTAAGTTTCGACGCATTTGCGCAAGTAGTAGGGGTGACCGCCCGTCAAATCGATTATCGCCGTGCGCAAATCCTCTTCCGCGACGCCGTTCATCTCCAAATATTTTCTCGACCAATAATTATCAAAGACATCAACTGTATAATTTTCTACAGTCCCGCCTTCCAAGTCCACGCCGCCAATTTCGTTTATAGCGTATCTGCCGGCGATGACCCACATGACGCGGCTCGCGGTGAGAAGTTCGCCGACCCACCAATCGACAGGCACGTCGCAGTTTTCGGAGATAAGGCGGACGTAATTTTTTTTGCCGCGCTCCTCGCCCGTCAGCTTTTCGTAGGCGTCAAGGAAAATAATCAGATTCGTATCGTGCGCCGTGAGCCAATAGGACAAATCTTTGGCGAAAAGTCTCGGCAAAAGTTCTCTGAGCGGCGCGGCGGATTCGTCAGCGTTGCGTTCGTTTAGTTCGGCGCGAAGTTCGCCGTAATCCGTATCGCCTTCAGCCCGCGATTTTTCCTCACGGGCGGCAAGTTGCGCGTCAAGAAAATTCACGAAATGTTTTCCCGCCTTCAACACGACCGAAGTATCGGACAAGTCGTTTAAAAATTCTCCCGCGCTGTCGAAAAGGCTGTTGAAAAATTTTGTCGTCATGACGGCGTTATCGGTTTTGCTTATCAGCGAATTCAAATGCGACTTGAAGCCGTGGAGCATGGCACTGCTTTTCATCACGGCGCGTTGTTGTTCCGCGCTGACGAATTCGCCGCTTTTCTGCGCAAGGTAAATGCAGCCCTTGTCGAAGAGCGGGAACTCCACCTGATATTTTTTTGTCAAGCTCGCCCGCAAAGTTTTCAGCGCGGTGAGCATGTCGACTGCGCCAAGATTTTCGTTGCTGTCAAAATTATAGCGAACAAATTTTTCAGCGGATTCGCCCGCAATCATTTCTTCAAACTGTTTGAGCAGTGACGTCTTCCCGATGCGCCCGATTCCGGAGTAAATCAGCAGAAGCCCGCCACCGACGCCGGAAGTTTTCACGTTGAACAGGTGCCGCCGGAAGGAGTTCCGTTGAATGTCGCGGTCAATGAAGTCGTCGTTCAATTCAGCGTTGATATTTTTCTTTTTCCTAAAGCCCACGCTACTCCCTCCAAAGTTGCCGCAAGTTTAACCGTTTCAAAAAAAGGCGCGTATGCGCCAATATTTTTATCTGTGAGTTTCATTTCAGTAAAGCGGATATTTTTTGCACAGCGCGGCGACACGTTCACGCGCCGCAATTTTTTTGTCTTCGTCGTCGGGATTATCCAACACCAGCGCGATAATATTTGCAACTTCGCGCATGTCGTCTTCCAAAAAGCCGCGAGTCGTCAACGCGGGACTTCCCAACCTCAAGCCGCTGGTCACGAACGGAGAACGCGGCTCGAACGGAATTGTATTTTTGTTGGCGGTGATATTTACTTCGTCAAGGACGTTTTGAGCAACTTTGCCAGTGATATTTTTGCTAGTCAAGTCGACAAGCATCAGGTGATTATCGGTGCCGCCGCTGACGATTCTGAAGCCGTCCGCCGTCAACGTCTCCGCCAAAACTTTTGCGTTCTTGATAATCTGCGCGGCGTAGGTTTTGAATTCGGGCTGAAGAGCTTCGCCGAACGCCACCGCCTTAGCCGCAATGACGTGCATTAACGGACCGCCCTGCGTGCCGGGGAAAATCGCCTTGTTGAATTGCTTGCCAAATTCCGCGTCCTTGCAAAGAATCAAACCGCCGCGAGGTCCGCGCAAAGTTTTATGCGTCGTGGAAGTGACAACATCGGCGTAGGGCAACGGGCTGGGGTGCAAGCCCGCCGCGACCAAGCCGGCAATGTGCGCCATGTCCACCATAAGATACGCGCCAACTTTTTTAGCGGTGTCAGCGAGCCGCTCGAAGTCAATGATTCGCGAATAAGCCGACGCGCCCGCCACGATAATTTTGGGCTTGCACTCGAACGCGATTTTTTCCAGCTCGTCGTAGTCAATCATCTCGGTTTCGCGGCTGACACCGTACGGAACGATTTTAAAATATTTGCCGCTCATGTTGACGGGCGAGCCGTGCGATAAATGTCCGCCGTCCGTCAAGTTCATGCCCATAATCGTATCACCGGGCGTCGCAAGCGCGAAGTAAACCGCCGTGTTCGCCTGTGCGCCCGAATGCGGCTGAACGTTCGCATAATCGCAATCGAAAAGTTTTTTGGCGCGGTCAATGGCAAGTTGCTCCGCCACGTCGACGAATTCGCAGCCGCCGTAGTATCTTTTGCCAGGATAACCTTCCGCGTATTTATTCGTGAGAACGGAGCCTTGCGCCTCCATGACCGCCTTACTGACGATATTTTCCGACGCGATAAGCTCCAATTTGTTGCGCTGACGATTCAATTCGTTTTCCACCGCCGCGAAAAGTTCCGCGTCCTTCTGCAAGCCTTCCATTAAATTCATTTTAAAACCTCCAAAATTTTTTCTGCCGATATTGCTCCGTGACGTAAAATTTTCGGCTCGGCTGTCAAATCAATTATCGTCGACGAAACTCCGAACGTGCAGGCTCCTCCGTCCAAAATTATTTCCACGCGCCCCGATAAGTTGTCAAAAACTTCCTGCGCGGTCTTCGGCGGAGTTTTCCCCGATAAATTCGCGCTCGGTGCGGCGATTGGAACTTCCGCAAGTTTTATCAACTCCAACGCCACGTCATTTGCGGGGAATCTTATCCCGACGCTTGACCGCCCGCCCGTCACGAAGTCGGGAACAATTTTATTCTTTGGCAATATTATCGTCAAGGCACCTGGGCAAAACGCCGCGAATAATTTTTCCGCCGCCGCTGAAATTTTTGCCACGCGCTCGACCATTTCCAAACTTGAAACGTGCAAGCTCAGCGGTTTATCGGACGGTCTGCCCTTCGCCGTGAAAATTTTCCTGCAAGCCTCGACGTTTAAGCCGTCCGCGCCGAGTCCGTAAACCGTTTCCGTCGGGAACGCGACCAACTCTCCGCGCTTGATTAATTCCGCCGCCCGAAGTAAATTCTCCTGCGTCGGCTGTAAAATTTCTGTTTGCAATTAAATTCCTCCATATAATTTGTCGGGCTAGCAATGCGTAGCGTTGCGTATGGACGCGGCGATTGATTCTAAATCGTCATAACGTCACGGCGCGACCGCTGGATGCAACGTCACGTTGCCCCGCGCAGATTATAACATAAAAAACCCGTCGCCTGTTCAGCGGCTTTTTTGTTGACAGAATCGCCGCCGTTAATTATGATTGATTGACTTAAAGGGAGGTAATTAGTTTGGAAACATTGACAGGCATGGAGCGAACGGCTCATTGCGGCGAAGTGCGCATTGGTGACGTTGGCAAGGAAGTTAAATTGGCGGGCTGGGTTTCACGTCGGCGCGACCACGGCGGCTTGATTTTCGTCGACATGCGCGATAGGAGCGGCATAGTGCAAATCGTCTTCGACGGCTCGACCGAAGGGCTCGACTTCGCCAAGGCCGAAACGCTCCGCAATGAATTCGTTATCGGCGTGCGCGGCAAAGTTCGTGCTCGCTCTGAAGATACAATCAACCCGAAAATGGCGACCGGCGAAGTTGAAATCCTCGTCGAAGAATTGCGCAT
>JAFXNB010000195.1 GCA_017529935.1 Selenomonadaceae bacterium | reverse complement strand
GGCTGGACGGCACAGTTTTGGAGGGCGCGGAGAATTTAACGGAAGCCTTCCGCGAGAACGAGGAAATTTTTTCCATGCTGTTGGGTGTGCGCTTTCAAGCAGAGGACAAAAGTTTCTCCAACCGCGTGGAAGTTCGTGCACGCAATCAGCAGAGAATTTTAGACAACTCAATTTCAAATCTGCTCGGCGAAGAGACGACGAATTACTCCGAAACGACCGAACGCGCGGTTCGTTTGGAGGAGGCGTCGTTTATCGTGCGGCGGGCGGCAATCGCGCTGAACATGCCGACTGATAACATAAAACTCGACGCGGAACTTGTCAGGCGGCTCGACCAAATCAGATTGATTCGGCGGCTGATTCAAAAGGGCAACATGCAAATGCGCTTGATTGAACTCGTCGAAGATTGGCACAAGAACGACAGCGGCGTCATCATCGGCTACTACGGCGAGGCGAAAATTTTATCAGTCTTCGTGCCGACTGCGCCCGGCAAATATAAACTCATCAACAAAGACAAACCCGAAGGCTTCCCGATAACTGACGACGTTGCCGCGCAGATTGACAAGAGCGCGTTTGAATGTTACGGCGGCTTCCCTGCGCGGGAGCTGAAAATTTTCGACCTGATAAAATTTATCTTCAAGCAGTGCTGGTTCGCCGATTATCGGACGGTTATCTTGATAAGTCTCGTGGCGGGAATTATTCCGCTGGCAATGCCAATCGTCACGGAAACAATTTTCGCGGACATAATCCCAATCCTCGACCGTCAAGGTTTGGCGACCGTCACGCAAGTTATCATGGTCACGAGTTTCACGACGGCGAGCTTGGGCATTGTGCGGACGATAGCCGTCATGCGAATAACAACGCGAATGAATATGGCAACGGAGGCGGCACTTTGGGCACGACTGCTAACTTTGCCGACGAAATTTTTTAGGCGATTCACGTCGGGCGAGCTGGCAAGTCGCATGGGCGGAATCAGCGTCATCAAAAGTTTGGTCAGCGCGGAGTTTATCGGCGGGTTGTTCGGATTCGTCTTCAGCTTCTGGAGTATTTTTTTAATGTGCTACTACAGCCTCAAGCTCACGGCGGCGGCTGTGGCTGTGTGGTTTGTTTACGCAATCATCACCGCGTTTATTTATCGGCGCGTCATCAACTTCCAACGCAACCTAATCAACGCCGGCAACAAAGAGGCGGGCATCGTCCAACAAATTTTTAAAGGGCTTGCCAAGTTCCGTGAGCACGGCGCGGAAAATCAGGCGTTCTGGCTGTGGAGCGGCGTCTTCGGCGAAACGTGGAAATGGAATTTGAAATTGCGCTGGCAGAGCAACTACAATATGATTATCGGCAGCGTGCAACCGTTTATCTTGACGATGTGCTTGTACTATATCGCGGTCTACGGCATGAACGAGGTCGGTCCCAACGGGCAAACTATTCAAGGCATCACTTACGCGCAGTTCATTGCGTTTCAGGGCGCGTTCAGCAGTTTTAACGCCACGCTTAACGGAATTATTCCGCTCGTCGGTCAATACTTCGCGATTCAGCCGCACATTGAAAACCTCCGCCCGATTCTTAAAGAAGTTCCGGAAAGTGTCGGCGAGAAGGCGGACGCGGGAATTTTGAGCGGCGCGATTGAACTTAGCAACGTGACTTTCGGCTACACGGAGGGGCGCGACGTTTTGCACGACGTGAGCTTTAAAATTTCCGCCGGCGAGAACGTGGCTATCGTCGGGCGCAGTGGTTGCGGCAAGTCAACTTTGGTCAGACTTTTGCTAGGCTTTGAAACTCCGCGCAAAGGTTCGATTTATTTCGACGGGCAAGATTTAGCTGATTTGAACTTGCCGAGCGTGCGCACTCAAATGGGCATCGTCCTCCAGAACGGTCAGCTAATGCAGGGCGACATTTTCACGAACATAATCGGCACGAACGCCTTGACGCAGGAAGACGCTTGGCAAGCGGCGGAGGCGGCGGGCATTGCCATGGATATTGCGATGATGCCGATGGGTATGCAAACCGTCATCAGCGAAGGCAGCACAAATATCAGCGGCGGGCAACGCCAGAGAATTTTAATCGCCCGCGCACTTGTCACCAAACCTACGATTTTAATTTTCGACGAGGCGACTTCCGCGCTTGACAACCGCACGCAAGCAATCGTCACGAACAGCTTGGATAAACTCAACGCCACGCGGATTATCGTAGCGCACAGACTTTCCACGATTCGCAACTGCGACAGGATTTTGGTCATGGACGCGGGCAGAATTGTCGAGAGCGGCGGCTTTGATGAACTGGTTGCACGCGGCGGAATTTTTGCCAACTTGGTTAAACGCCAGACGGCTTGACGGAGGAGAATTGCTTATGAAAAAATTTTTAGCGACATTGGCGGCGATTGTCCTTCTCCCAAATTCGACGTTCGCCGCCGAAGGTGTACCGTTGACGCTCGACGAAGCCATTGCCCTTGCGCTGAAAAATAATCGCCTAATTGAACAGTCAGCGGAAAGTAGAGAGGCGGCGCGTTGGAATTTATCAGCCACGCGTAGAGCTTCTGGTCCGAAGTTCAGCTGGTCGTCGACGCTGAATCGTATCGGCGGCAGATATTATCGCAGGAGCGGTCGACGTAGTAATCACGACCAAGCCAAGTTTTACAAGAGCATGGGGTATGATGTGAACATGAGCCTCGACCCGTCCTACGAAAACGAAAACTACAACAGCGCGAATTTGTCTATGCCGCTGTACACGGGCGGGCGATTGGAAAATCAGCGCAAGAATGCTCGCTACGCTTTGAACGCGGCGGATTTGACCTTGGAGAATTCTCGCCAGCAAGTCAAGTATCAGGCGGCGGCGGCTTATTATCAAGTCCTTCAGCGTGCGGCGTTGGTTGACGTTCAGAAGCAGGCGGTTCAACTTCTGCAGGAGCATTTAAACACAGTCTCCATTCAATACGAGGTTGGCACCGTCGCCAAATCAGACGTGCTATCTACAAACGTTCAGCTCGCCAACAGCCAACAGAGTTTGAACACTGCGGAGGGAAATTATCAAACCGCCGTCGCGCAACTCAACAACATTATCGGCTTGCCCATCAGCACGGAAATTGCCACGAGCGATAAAATAGATTTTGTTCACTACGACTTGACGGAGGATCAATGTTTGGAATACGCGCTGGCTCATCGCCCCGACGGTATCGCTGCGGTTTACACCCTTAAACAAGCCAAAGCTCAAACTGCCGCCGCAAAGAGCGGCTATCGTCCGGAAGTCAACGCCGTCGTGCAGGGGAATATGTCCGGCGAAAATGTTTTCGGTTCCAATCACAACGCCGAGCAATGGTCGGTTGGCTTGCAGATGAACTGGAATATTTTCGACAATGGAGTTACTTCCGCCAACGTTAATCAAGCCAAAGCCCTCGAACGCCGCGCAGATTCTTTAGCTCGTCAGCAGATTGAAACGATTCAGCTTGAAGTGCACAGCGCGTACATTGCCCTGAAGACTGCGGAAAAAAATATCGCAGTGACTGCCTCCGCCGTCGACAAGGCCGAGGAAGAATTTGCTATCGCGCAGATTCGCTACATCGAGGGCGTTGACACAAACTTAAATGTCATGAACGCGCAGGAAAAAGTTGTCGAGACGCGCAGCAATTACTACACCGCGCTTTACTCTTACAGCACGAGCCGCGCCCAACTTGAAAAGGCGATGGGCGTGCCCGTCACGATTGACGCGCTACTTTATACTGAAGCTGAACAGGAAGGCAAATCTTCGCCCAAATCGCTGGAGGCGGCGACCGTCGAAAATATTTACGACGAAATTTCTGCCGAATTACCAGAGCCTTTCGACGAATAAAAAATTCCCCGCCAAGTCAGCGGGGTTTTTTGTTGCTTAAAGACTTTTTGAACGTGTGATATATTTAAATCAATGCCGAACCTCTACAGGCGGTAAATTTACGCTTGAGGAGGGCGGTGAAAATCATGGAGGATATCTTCATGCAGATGCTCGTTCAAATTGTCGGAACTGTCATTGGCGGACTTATCTTGGATTACATCCGCAATAGGTTCTGACCGGCAGATTGTCAACTCCTACCGCCCGCTAATCGGATTCCTCAACCGGTTATGGCAAAACGAAACCCCGCGCAGTTCCTCAGGCTGTGCAGGGTTTTCGTTTTGGTGAAATCATTTCGGAACGTACTTTTATCTTCATGCAGTTGTTGACTTTTATCAACGTCGTTAATTTATCACAACTACTATTCTTTGTCAACGGAAATTGAAAGTGGATTTCCGTGTCATTTAAGGTTGGCGCGAATTACAAAAATAATTTCGCCGTCGTCACTTTCAGCGGAACTTTCAAGGCGCGCGGATTTCACAACAGAATTTTTCACGCGGCTAAGGTAAGATTTCACGGCGTCAGAATTATTTGCCACGCCTTTAAGCTCCAAAGTATTTTCTTCCACGCGGATTTCCGTTAAATGAACATCGCCGCTCACGATTTTTCCGAGATTGACAAGGAGATTAAAATTGGGCTTAATTTCAATCTGCGCGGCGAGCTGATTAATCTTGCGCAGTTCGGCGACAGTGGCATCGAGATTTTCTTTCAAGGCAAGGTCTTCGCGCAAATCGTCGATTGAACTTTTAGCCGCGTCAAGTTTATTTGAAGCCGCGCTGTAATCCAAGAAAAGTTTCGCCGAGCCGATAAATATCGCGATAAAAAAAATTGCCGCTACTACCAGCGAAATTTTTTTCCAATTCCATACGCCGCCACGCCCCGATAAGAGATTCGGCGATTTTCTGTCGCGAACGACTTCCGTTATAAATTCTGTCCTGTCGAACGGCGAAATTTTGCTGAGCATGTCAACGGGCATGACCGACAGCCCGCGCAGATTCATGTTGAATTTCTCAAACGCCGAGCTGAATTCTTCAACTTTAGCACGCGGCACAGTTTCCATCCAAAGCTCCTCGCCGACTTTGGCAAAAGAAAAAGCCGCGCCCGCGCCCGTTTGAGCAAGTGCCCAACTTTTGACGAGCGCGGGAATTTCCTTTTCGGGGACGTTGGCGACCTCCGTTTGGAAAGTGACAGCCTCCGCCTCTCGAAGACAGAATCCGACTAACGAAGTTTTCCAGCCGCGTTGTCGACATACGCGCGAAATTTTTTCGGCAAGCTGTTCGATTTCCGCGCCGTCCGCGTCGATTTCAGCCGTCTCAAATTTTTCCGTCAGCCGCGCGATAAAAATTTTTTCTCCGTCAAAGTACGCGCTGATAATTTCGCTCGTGTCCGCGCGGAAAAATTTCTTCAATCTCTCAATCATTGTAAGCCGCCCTCGCGAAGACAAAAAACGACCAACGAAGTTTTCCAGCCGCGTTGACGACACTCGCGCGAAATTTTTTCTCCCTCAAAGTACGCGCTGATAATTTCGCCCGTGTCCGCGCGGAAAAATTTCTTCAATCTCTCAATCATTGTACGAGTTGTGCGACCGTCGCATTCACTGCCCTAATCAAATCTTGCGGCGCAAGGATTATCTGCATTCCGCGTTGTCCTGCGCTTATCGAAATTTTTTCCAGCGTTAAGGCGCGGGCGTCGAGGTAGACGGGATAATTTTTCTTCGCGCCGAGTGGCGAACATCCTCCGCGAACATAGCCCGTCAGCGGCAAAAGTTCCTTCAGCGCAATCATTTCAACCGATTTATTACCGCTTGCCTTCGCCAAAGCCTTCAAGTCAAGTTCATCATCACCGCCGATAACCGCCATTATCACGCCCGACTTATCGCCGCGCGCCACCAAAGTTTTAAAAATCATTTTAATATCAAGCCCGCTGACTTGCGCCACGTGCACCGCCGATAAATCGCTCTCGTCGACCGCATAAGTTTTTATCTCGTAAGCAATCGCCAGCCCGTCGAGAATTCGGGCGGCGTTCGTCTTTTTTATTTTTTTAGTCAAAGTGAAATCCTCTCCAATATAATTGAAAATATTTTCCCGACGATATTGTTCGGGTTGACGAGCAACAGCCCGATTAAAATTATCTGCGCGAACAACAACAGCGGCACGCCGAATTTGAATTTCAAATGCAATGTTTTATGGTGACAAATTTCCATCGCCGCGCCCGCGCCAGCCGCCCCGCCTATCGCCGACCAAAACAACAGCGTACTTTCACGGACGCGCCATTTGTCATGCTTGGCGCACCATTTATCGTAGGCAAAAAGCGCGAACGTCACGGCATTGACGGCGACCAAATAAATTCCCACGAACAAAAATTTATCCTGCATAAAGCCTCCGTAAAACTTTTTATTGGAATATATATGCAAATTATTTTAATGTCAAGCAAAAATTAATTCGTCGTCGGCAAATTTATTATCTGCTCAAAATAATTTTGCCTGCGCTTTTAAGTTTCCATTTATCGCCGAGTAGCTCGAAGGTTGCCGCCCGCTCCACGCGGAGTTTTGAATAGGTGCCGCCGTCGAAATTCGATTCAAAAATCAGCCCGAACGCCCGCTCCGCGTGATGATTTTCCGTGTAAGTTTTGAGATTCGGGACGACCGCGAAAATATTTCCGTCGACGGCGCACGCCCAAAAATCGCCGCTGACCACGCTCGCCGTTTCCGCGAATTTCGGCGCAAGTTTCGGGCGATTCATGCGCTCTTCGACGTTTGCACAGCTGAACTCGCGAATTTTATAGCGGCGCAAAAATTTTTCACGAGCTTGACGCGCACTGAAGCCGCTCAATTTTTCCAGCGCGTTGAAGTCGTTTACAAAATTTTCTCCGACGGAAATTTCCACGTTCGGCGATTTTTTTTCTGCAGAAATAATTTTCCCGCCCTGCACGCCTTTAATTTTATCCTGTAAAAACATTTTTAATTCGGCAATAAAAATCGGCTCAACGGACAAATTTTTCACGTCGCGCCCCTTTTTATCGACAAAAAAGTTATTAACGTCGCCAATAAGCTCCTCCGCGTCGAAAGAAATTCCCTCCGACCAAAGTTTTTGCGCGGAATTAAATCTGTCGACGAAAATTTTAAACTCGCGAAGATTGCTAATAGTGACGCCCTCCGAAATGTCATGCGCACTGATGAACGCGCCCGCCGATTGATTTTCGCCGCTTTGAACGAAATTTTCGCCCGCTAAAACCGCAGAATAAATAATTTCGTCCGATTCGCCGAACATTTCCCGATTAATTTTGTCCTCATCAAAAAATTCAGCGTCATTTGCAGGTTTTTCGACAATCATGCCCGCCGCGACCTCAGTTTTCGGCTGTTCGCTGAAGTGTAAATTAAATTTTTTATAGTTTTCAAGCCCGCTCGCCGCCACAAAAACTTTTTCCAAGACGTTTAAATAAATATTTCCGTCAATTTCCGTGCCGCCCGTGAGCCATTTAAAAATTCGCGCACCGTTGCCGCCGATAAATAAATGCGGTATTTTTTTCTCGCGATAATGTCCGTAGTCGTGCAAAATTTTAATTAATTCGCCCAAATAGTGGAATAAACCCGCCGTAGCGAACTGCGCGGCTTGTAAAACGTTTTTAATTTGCTCCGTACCCGTTTTAAATTTTAAATCAGCTAAATATTTCTCGGAATTCTCGCGTAAATCCGCGTCAATAACTGCTTGACGTTGAGTTTCGTCGTTAAATTTACCGGAAATTTTTTCGCCCGCAAAAAGCTCGTAATTATCGTAAATCGGCTTAAAAAGTTGTCGCGCGGCATATTTAATCGACGTGTGATAAATAATTCGTGGCGATTCGCCGCTGATAACGCTAATATCTGTGGTTCCCGCGCCAATATCGACGCAAATTGCACCTTGAGCAAAATTCCCGCTTTTACCGTTCAGTTTGTTGAAATGATATGCCGCCGCCTTGCTCTCTGCCCAAAAATCCGGTGTATTTTCGACTGATTCGCGACAAATTTCTTGAAAAGAGACCTTTTGCGCGGAAGAAAAAGCCGTTGGATAGGAAAAATTCCATTTAATTACGTCAACGCCGCTTGAAAAAGCCTCCACAGCCGCTTGAAAACAAATTTGCTTGATATAAGCCGCCGTTTTGCGCCTTTGACGGTCGTTATCTTGCCATTTTAAATTTGCATCAATGCGCGCGGCGAGCTTTTCAAATATTCTCACGTTCTCGGAACTCAATAAAAAAACGTGACCGTCAATTAACGGGCGAATATTTTTGGAATTTTCGACGTTAAGCAAGTGGAAAATGCTTAAAAAGGATCCGTCAGCGTGATTTGGGATTTGCGAGGGAATAAAATTGCGATAAGTTTGAGCGCGTGCGCCGCCCGAAGCCGTAATTTGGAATAAATGCGGCGAAAAATTTAACGGTAGCGGCGAATTTTGATTTTCGGCGTAAAAAATCATTGTGGAACTTGTGCCGAAATCCACGCCGATTTTCCACGTTAAATTAGCGTTGCGTTCGACAATTTCGGGCTTATTAAGCAGAATTGCGCCGACTTCAACGGGATTTTTGCCGAGATGAACGGGAGGATTGTACGTTACGATTAAAATTTCGGGGAAATTATCAAGTTTAACGGTGAATCTATTTTGCAAAAAAATTTTTTCCGCATTTTGAGTGAACGGCGCGACAAAATAAATATCTGCGGCGGGCGAAATGTCATCAGATTTGTAATTTTCGTAGTAAAGATAGTAATTTTTCCAATCTGCGCGGCGGAAATTGGGATAAAGCTCGATAACGGGAACTTCTTGATCGATATAAATTAAATCGCGTTTCGGGTATTTTTTAGTCCAACGAAAGTCTTTTCCGTCGCCATTTACGCCACTTAGCGGGAAATTAAAGTGTAAATAAAAGTTTTCGGCGTCGTCAGAAATGGAAATTCGCGCGGAAATATCTTCTGGAGTAAAAAGATTTAATAATTCGCGCTTAATCGGCAGAATCGGCGTTAAATCTTTTTCTAAAAGTGAATCATAACCTGTAAGCGGCGGCGAATTCGGAAACGCGTTTGCGGGTTCAACGACCGCCATTCTGTCATAAAAAAAATCTTCGGGGCGACGAAATTCCGCGCCGTTTAAATTTACGCGCCCAATTTTTTTATTATCGGCTAATTTATCGTCGGAAATTTCGTTCGCGCTAATTCCCTGCCAAATAACGAGTTGCGAGGCGTTGACGCCTTCAAATCGGGCAAAATCGCGGACGAAATCGGGCGAAATCAGCAAAATATTTCTTTTTTTATTTAGCAAACGGACGGCGGAATCTTCAAAGCGCGGTTCGCGACCTTTAATAGTTTCGTCGAGTAAGCGGGCAATTCCGGCGTGCAAATTCAAATTAGACGGGACAAATTCAAAATTCGCGGGCGAAATTTTTTCTGCGGCGGCAATGTCGGCTTGATAATCGGCGATGCATTTCAATAAAGCGTTGGAAATTTCTTTGGCTTTGTTCCCGAATTTATTCAGCCGCTGAATTTTGCTGTAGAGATTGTCCAGCCACATTTTTAACGCGGCGAGTTCGGCGGGCGACAGAAATTTTATCGGGTCGGTTAAAGTTCGCTGATTGGTGCTCCACGGCGCGAAAATTTTCCCGTCAAAAATATTTTCGTAATCCGCCGCGCAGGTTACAAGCGTCGTCGGCGAAGTCAAAGCCAGCGGTCGCCCGTTGAAAAAAATTATGTAAACGTCGGTGAGCCAAGCGTCGCGGTTGCCCGTCAATGATTCTTGCGGCGCGAGCGATTTTAAAATTTCGGCAAGGTCTGCGCCGTCGTCGAACAAATTTACTTGCTCCGCTTTTAAATCGAGCCGTTTGAAATCTTTCAGCGCGAACATCGCCAAAAGTGCCCGCCACTCCCCGCGAACTTTTTCGTGCAAGCCCGTGACAAATTGTTTCGTCGGCTCCAAATCGAACAGAGCCATTTTGAACAGCAACGGACGCGCCCACATGTCGGGGATTGAATCGACCGAGCCCATGTCTTTGATTGATTCGCCGCAATCGAGGCTGTTTGACAGTCCGAGCAGGAAATTTATATCCGTTTCCTTCCAAATGCCCGCCTGGTCTTTTAAAATTTTTGAAACGTCTTCGTTGACCTTCGGGAGCATGGGAAAATATGAATTCGCCATTTAAAAACTCCTTTCGACAGTTTTGCAAAGTATAGCAGAAAAAAAATCCCGCGCAAAGCGGGCAAGACGTGTTATAATGGCGACGCAAAAGATTTTTTTGACAAGAGAGGAACTTTGCATGTTAATAGTCAAAATCGTCGCCGCGCTGCTTATAGTCGGGCTGTTCGGAGCGATTCACTTAGCCGCGCCCGAATTTTTGCCGGAAGTTATCGAACTTTTATCACGCGGCGATATAGTCGAGACGGCGAATTATATTCAAAGCTACGGCTCGTTGGCGGTGGTGTTCAGCTTTTTTCTGACGCTATTTGTCAACGCAATCGGCTTCCCGCCCGCGATAATTTTTTCCACGGCGAACACGCTGATTTTTGGAATTGTGCCGGGGATAATTTTATCGGTCGTGGCGGAGACGGTCGGCGTGACGATAAGTTTCCAGCTGTTGAGATTTTTTTTCCGCGATTCGGCGAAGAAAATTATCAAAAAAAATAAGCGGCTGACTTCAATCGACAAGTACAGCTCAAAGAACGGCTTCACGGTCATGTTGATAGCGCGAATGGTGCCGTATGTGCCGAGCGGGATTTTAAATGCGGCGGGCGCGTTGAGTTCAATGAGCTTGTGGGATTATTTCTTGGCGTCGCTTGTCGGCAAGTTCCCGTCGACGGGCATCGAGGCAATCATCGGACACGACGCGATACTTCAAGAAGAAGACATGACGCGGATAATCGTCGTCGTGATTTTTGCTATTGCATTAATCGCGTGGGCGTGGCATTATCAGAAAAAACATCATCATTGAGGAGGCAGATAACATGTTCAAAAAATTTTTAATCGGCGCATTGGCGGCGGTCATGCTGATGAGTTTGGGCGCGTTCACGGAGGCAACGGACGTTGAGCAGGAAAATATTTGTTGCAGAGGCTACTGCTACCAAGATTGCGACGAGCAGAGCGGCGAATATTGCGGACGCTACGGTTGCGGGCAAGGCAACGGCTATCGTGGCGGCAGATAAATTTTACTCTTTAGGCGTCACGATTTTTTTCAAGCCGTAGTAGCGGCAGAAAAGTATATTGCGGTTGTTTGAATCGTAAGATTTCAAGTCGCCGCCCAATAAAAGTGTCAGCTTGTCCCAAGTGCGCGCGCCCAAAAGTTTTTCCGACCAATCGGGCAATTTAATCGGCGGGACAACAATCAAGTCGTCGTTCTTGTGAGCGGCGGCTATTTTTATGCGCTCCTCAATTTGCGCGTGGATGCTGTATTCGACGTAAAGGCAGCCCGTCAAACTTGCTAGCCAGACGGCGGCTAAAATCGTTGCCAATGCTACTTGACGGCGGAAAAATTTTTCGACGAGCGGCAAAATTTCTTTCAACGCGGCGAGCGACGCGACTAATAAAAATATCGTCGACGGGAAGCCCGCGCGTT
>JAFXNB010000194.1 GCA_017529935.1 Selenomonadaceae bacterium | reverse complement strand
TCGATATACGGGCGGTGCAACTCAATATCGTCCGGGCAATTCGTCGACAAAGCTTTAAGTTCCGCGATTGAGCCGATAGAATGCTGATGCCCGCATTCGCATTCCCAAATATTTAACGGCGTGCCCCAATAGCGATTTCGACTAATTCCCCAGTCCTGAACGTGTTCTAACCAGTCGCCGAAACGCCCTTTGCCGATTGTCGGCGGAATCCAATTTACTTTTGCATTGTTCTTGAGCAAATCATCTTTAACCGCCGTCATCTTGATAAACCACGATTCGCGGGCGTAGTAAATCAGCGGAGTGTCGCAACGCCAGCAGTGCGGATAACTGTGCTCGAACGGCGGAGCTTTAAAAAGTTTTCCCGAAGTTTTCAAGTCTTTTAAAATCAGCGGGTCGGCGTCCTTAACGAAAGTGCCCGCCCAATAAGTTTCAGCCGTCATGTTGCCCTTGCCGTCGACGAACTGCACGAACGGAATATCATATTTGCGGCAGACGCGGTTATCGTCCTCGCCGAAAGCCGGCGCGCAGTGGACAATGCCGGTACCGTCCTCCGTCGTGACATAATCGTCGCAGGTAACGTAGTGCGCCGCCTTGCCCGAACGTTTAACAATTTCATCTGCGAACGGATAAAGCGGCTCGTATTTTTTATATTCAAGCTCCGCGCCCTTGTAGCGTGCCAAAATTTTTCTGTCGCCCTCGACGCCCTCGAAAACTTTCTCGACTAAAGCCTCCGCCAAAATGTAAACGGTCTCGCCGACTTGAATCTTGACGTAATCGACTTTGGGATTGACGCACAAGCACAAGTTGGAAGGCAACGTCCAAGGCGTCGTCGTCCACGCCAAAAAGTAAGCGTCCTCGTCCGCGACTTTGAACTTAGCAATGGCAGAACGCTCTTTGACATCTTTATAGCCCAGCGCGACTTCGTGACTGGAAAGCGGCGTGCCACAGCGCGGGCAATACGGAACAACTTTGTGCCCCTTGTAAAGCAGACCTCTGTCCCAAATTTTTTTGAGTGCCCACCACTCCGATTCAATGTAATCATTTTCGTAAGTGATGTAGGGATTGTCCATGTCCGCCCAAAAACCGACGACGCCGGAAAATTCTTCCCACATGGTTTTATACTTCCAAACCGATTCGCGGCATTTTTTGATGAAAGGCTCCATGCCGTAAGCTTCGATTTGCTCCTTGCCGTTGATGCCGATTAGTTTTTCGACCTCCAACTCGACGGGCAGTCCGTGCGTGTCCCAGCCCGCCTTGCGCATGACTTTTTGCCCCTTCATGGAGTGATAGCGCGGGAACAAATCCTTGATGACGCGCGTCAAAACGTGCCCGATATGCGGCTGTCCGTTCGCTGTGGGCGGTCCGTCATAAAACGTATAACCTTCGCAACCGTCGCGATTGTCGATTGCCTTCTGCGCGATGTCATTCTCCGCCCAAAAAGTTTCAACTTCCTTTTCGCGGCTCGCGAAGTTCAAATTAGTTTCAACCTTGCGATAAAGCATGTAAAAAACTCCTCCTTTGTTTGTGCGGCAATGTTATCACTTCAACGAAAAAATTTCAACGCCGCAAAAGATTTGTGAAGTCACTTGCACTTAATTAAAAAATAACGCGTGACAATTTCGCGGTAAAGTTTTAAAATCGCCTTGAAAATTTTCGAGGAGGTTTTTTTGTGACGGAAAAAATTTTTGCCTTCGAGTCGGGCGAAGTGTCAGTCGCTTTTCCTGTTTCGGGTGCTCTGGGCGACGCTATCATAGCTAAAGCTGTTTTTGACGCGATAGTCAAGCTCGCTCCGAATTGCAGGATAGATTTATTTTATGACAGCGAACGTAGCAAAGCTTACGCTGAAGCTTTTTACGGGCAGAGCAGAAATGTAAATCGCATGTTGAGCTTTCAAAACTTTTACGGGCAAAACGTTAAAAAATACGATGCGGCTTTTCGCGTGTGGCACATGGTTTTGATTGATAGTGCTAATGCGGAACGTTTGCAAGAAATCGCGCCGGCTCTCCTGCAAAGCTTGCAGAAAATTGAAATCTACAATAAGAAATACGTCTTCAGCACAGACGCAAGCGGATTAATTCTCCGCAACATAACCAAAGCACACATTTTGGGAATCAATCGTTATACTTGTCTTTCTTGCGGCGGCGCGTTGCCCATTCACGACAACCGCGTAGAAATTTCTTTATCGCCCGAAGGCGAACGACAATTTCAAAAGTTGGGCTTGAAAAATTATATAACCGTCGGCTCGAACGTGGGCAGGAAAAATAATTTGGTGCGCCATTCGCTGAAAGAGTGGCCTACGACTTGCGTGACCGAATATATTTCTCTGCTTAACATTTATCTGCCGCAAGTAAAAGTTGTTCAAGTTGGCGGCGGCGGCGTGGAAATTTTCAAAAACGCAGACCGGCACATAATCGACGCAGATTTGGAACTCGTCAAGCACGTTTTGAAAAACAGCCTCCTGCACGTCGATTGCGAGAGCGGACTCGTTCATCTGGCTACGCAACTCGGAACGAAATGTTTGGTTCTCTTTGGACCAACGGACGAAAAATATTACGGCTTCAAAGAAAATTTGAATCTCGTCTCGGATTTTTGTCGACCGTGTGTTTGGGCGTGGGACGACGGTTCAACTTGTTTGCGCGGAGCAAGCGAGCCGCCCTGCATGTCGAATATCACGCCGCAACTCGTCTGCGAAATTACCTGCAATTACATAAATCATCTTGGGCTGAAAAATAACGCGTGACAATATCGCGATAAAAAGTTAAAATCCTTCTTGAAAATTTTCGAGGAGGTTTTTTTATGGACTTTATCCATCAACTCGTTCAGCAGTTGATAAACGGCGTGAGTCTGGGCAGCATCTACGCACTGATTGCCCTGGGCTACACGATGATTTACGGCATAATAAAGTTGATAAATTTCGCGCACGGCGACGTTTACATGGTCGGCGCATATATCGGCTTCGCGGCGGTCACGATTGGCAACTTGCCAATTCTGCCCGCGCTGTTAATTTCCATGGCGTTGACGGCGGTGCTCGGAATGCTCGTCGAACGAATTGCCTATAAGCCGCTGCGACACGCGCCGCGAATTTCTCTGCTGATAACGGCGATTGGCGTCTCATTCTTCCTTGAGTACACGAGCATGTATTTCGTCACGCCGACGCCGCGCACTTTCCCCGAAGTTATGCCGAATATTTCATTCAACGTCGCCGGCTTCATCATCAACGGGCAACAGCTTTTAATCCTTAGCATAACGATAATTTTAATGGCGGTGCTGACTTACATCGTGCAGAAGACGAAATTGGGCAAGGCAATGCGCGCGGCGAGCTTCGACACGGAAACGGCACAGCTCATGGGCGTCGACTCGGACAAAGTTATCTCCATGACGTTTTGCATAGGTTCGGCACTTGCGGCGGCGGCGGGCGTCTTAGTCGGCGTCTACTACAACACGATTGACCCGCTGATGGGAATCATGCCGGGCTTGAAAGCGTTCGTGGCGGCGGTCTTGGGTGGCATTGGAATTTTGCCGGGCGCGGTCGTCGGAGGAATTGTCTTGGGCGTCGTCGAGGCATTGGTCGCAGGCTTTTTGTCGTCGACGTTCAGAGACGCGGCGGCGTTTGCGATTTTGATTTTGGTTTTGCTGATTAAACCGAGCGGACTTTTTGGCAAGAACACGAACGAAAAGGTGTGACGATATGAACGCAGCAAGGAAAAAAGATTTGGTGATGCTGGTCTTCGGACTGGTGCTCTACGGCGTCCTGCAGACGATGATTAGCACAAAAATTATCGGCTCGTTTTGGGAGCTGAACATAATTTTAATTTGCGTCAACGTAATCATGTCGGCGAGCCTAAATTTAATCAACGGCTACACAGGACAATTTTCATTGGGGCACGCGGGCTTTATGGCGGTCGGCGCATACGTCGGAGTTGTGGCGACGGTCAAATTTGGTTTGCCGCTAATCGTCGCGCTGATTCTCGGAGCAATCGCGGCGGGCTGTCTAGGCTTTTTAATCGGCTTGCCAACGTTGCGACTACGCGGCGACTATTTGGCTATCGCGACGCTCGGCTTGGGCGAAATTATCCGTATCGTCATCATGAATATTGACTACGTCGGCGGCGCGGCGGGCTTCAAAGGCATTCCGCACTTAACGAATTTCACGTGGGTTTTCTTTGTCATGCTCGTGACACTCTTCTTTATAAAAAATTTCGTGAACTCGTCGCACGGGCGGGCTTGCATTGCGATACGCGAAAACGAAATCGCCGCAGAGGCAATGGGCGTCAACACGACAAAATATAAAGTCATGGCGTTCACATTGGGCGCGGCGTTCGCGGGCGTGGCGGGCGGCATGTTCGCGCACCAATTCTATTTAATCAGCCCGACGTCGTTTACGTTCCTGTCGTCGTTCAACTATTTAATAATGGTCGTTATGGGCGGCATGGGCTCAATCACCGGCTCAATCGCGGGCGCGTTCGTCGTGACGTTCATCTCGGCGGCGTTGGCGTCCTTCCCCGAAG
>JAFXNB010000193.1 GCA_017529935.1 Selenomonadaceae bacterium | reverse complement strand
GTACAACAATCGCGGCTGTGCTTATGATTCTTTAGGACAAAAAGAGCGAGCCATTCAAGATTTTAATAAAGCGATTCAACTCAATCCGAATGATGATTATGCGTACAACAATCGCGGCGTTGCTTATAAAAATCTAAACCAAAACGAGCGAGCCATTCAAGATTACAATAAAGCAATCGAACTCAATCCGAATGACGTTGCTTATTACTATAATCGTGGCAACGCTTATGACGACTTAGGAAAATCCGAGCGAGCCATTCAAGATTACAATAAAGCAATCGAACTCAATCCGAATGACGCTGCTTATTACTGTCGCGGCATTGCTTATGGAAGATTAAAAAAATACGAGCGGGCAATTCAAGATTATGACAAAGCTATCGAGATCAATCCGAATAATGTAGAGGCGTACAACAATCGCGGTAATGCTTATCGTCATTTAGGACAATATGAAAAAGCAATTTCAGATGCTACAAAAGCTATTCAAATTAATCCAAATTTCGTTACAGCATACATGATTAGAGGAACTTGTTATCAAGAACTCGGCGATGAGGCAAAAGCGCAAGCGGACTTCGCGAAAGCTAAGGAACTCGGCTGGAACGGCTGAAATGTAAAAATCCGGTATGCTGGATTTTTTAGCCCCTCTTAAGCCCTGAAAAGGGGCTTTTTTTGTTGCTTCGCGCCGCGACGCCATTTAGCCACTTGAAAAATCCGGTATAGCGGATTTCCCGTTTTGAGCCAAAAAATCGCCCGCAAAACCAGTTTCAAAGCAAATTTTTCGTTGCAAAATAGTTTTTCGGCGCGTATGATGTTCAAAAACAGAAATGAGGTATGAATATGGATAAAAATTTCGTGATTCAAGGCGTGAAACTCTTAAATCCTGCCGGAGAAGTCGAAAGCGCAAATATTCACGTCACGGGCGATAAAATTTCTAAAATCTCCGCCGATGAACCCGCAAATACTAAAATTATCGACGGCAAAGGCAAATTCGCCACTCCTGGACTCGTAAACGCCCATACGCACGCTTCAATGACCCTTCTCCGCAGTTATTCCGACGATAAAGCCCTTATGGACTGGTTACAAAAGGATATTTGGCCTATCGAAGACAAAATGACCCGTCAAGATATTTATTGGGGCGCGAAATTGGCGGCGGTCGAGATGATTCGCGGCGGCACGACTGCTTTTGCCGATATGTACGGTCCTTGCATGGAAGAAGTCGCTAAAGTCGTCGACGAATCGGGCTTGCGCGGCAGTTTGAGCCAAGGTCTTATCAGTTTTGCCAACGGCGATAAAAAATTAGCCTCGAACGTCGAACTTTACAAGAATTTTCACGGCGCGGCGGACGGCAGGATAACAATTATGCTAGGACCACACGCGATTTACACTTGCCCGCCCGATTACCTTAAAAAAGTCGTCATTGAGGCTGAAAAACTCGGCGCGGAAATTCATATGCACATGAACGAGACTAAAACCGAAATTGAAGACTGTTTGAAGGCTTATGGCAAGCGACCGTTTGAAGTTGTCGCGGAAACTGGGCTTTTGGATTGCGGAATGTTGGCGGCGCATTGCGTTTGGTTGAGTGACGCTGAAATTGAGATTATCAAAGCAAAAAAAGTTCGCGTGGCGCATAATCCAGGCTCGAACATGAAATTAGCGAGTGGAATTTGTCCCGCGACGAAACTTTTATCAAAAAATGTTACGGTTGCGCTCGGCACGGACGGCGCGTCGTCGAATAACAACCTTGACATGCTGGAGGAAGTCAGATTGGCGGCATTGCTCGCGAAAGTCGACACTTTAGACCCGTTAGCGGTTCCGGCGGCGCAGGCTTTGCAAATGGCAACGGAATTCGGCGCAAAAGCTCTGAATTTGTCTAAGGTCGGGCGGCTTGAGGCAGGATTTAAGGCTGACATCGTGCTTTGGGATATGAGCGGCGTCGATTGGCAACCGAATTACAATCCTGCGTCGCTTTTGGTCTATTCGGCGAACGCTTCGGCGGCTGATACGGTAATTGTTGACGGTAAAATTTTAATGCAAGGTCGCGAGCTGAAAACTTTGGACGAGGAAAAAATTATAGCGGAGTTCACAACCTGCGCCGAACGTTTAACGAAAAATTAAGCTTGTAATTTAAAAATCAGTCGTTTATAATGCGCCCGAAAGGAGATGTTTGACATGGTAGGTTATACGCTACGCCAGGAGCGCGAGCGACAGAATTTATCCATCAGCGACATTGAACAGGGCACGAGTATCCGCGCTGTTTACATAGAGGCAATCGAGAACGGCGAATACGACAAACTGCCGGGCGCAATTTACACCAAAGGTTTCATAAAAAACTACGCAAAATTCTTGGAAATGGACGTTGAAGCCGCCGCGAAAGAATTTGCCGCCGATATGGCTGAACTTTCCGCAGAATCGGCTGCTGTCGAGGCTACAGAAGAGAAAAAGGAGAGCGCACCCGTTCCCGATAAAAAAGTTGAGCCGAAACGCGAAAATAAATCCGTTGGCTATTCGATTTACGACGGAGAGCGCAGTTCTTCGAGCAAATTAATCGTTGCGGCGGTTGTATTGATTGCGGCGATAGCTGGCGGCTTGTGGTCGTGGTTTACAAGTAGCTCTGAGGGCGACGTTGCACAAGTTGACCCGCCTGTTAAGCAAGTTCAGCCCGTCGAACCCCAACCGACTCCAGAACCTACGCCCATTGCCAACGCAAATCCTGTTCCCGAACAAAAAACGGACGGCGTAGCAGTTCAAGCGCGTTTCAATGACCGTTGCTGGGCACTTGTCACGGTCGACGGCGAAGTTGTTCGCGAAGGCGTCATCGAAGGCGGACAAACTCTTACTTGGGAGGGCAAAGAAAATATTTCTTTCCGTCTCGGCAACGCGGGCGCGGTTGAATTCTTCCAAGACGGCAAAAGTTTGGGCGTTCAAGGCGCAATCGGCGATGTAGTCGACAAAACTTTTACTCGCTAATAAAAAATCCCTGTCACTTAGCTAGCGGCAGGGATTTTTGGTTTAATTAGTCTAAAATTTATTTACGACGCCCGCAAAAAGAATCACGCCGGATTGAATATCGCGAATCACGAACAAAAACGGACGCTCCGCAATAAAATAAACTCTGCGCGGCGGTTTAAAATTTGGAGTTGCAGTCGCTTCAACCATAACGATTTCTGTGACGGCGGAGGCTTCGGTTCCCTGCTCATCGACTTTTATTTTTGCGCGGTGCTGAACGTTTCCAATCTTCAGCGACGTATTTTTTACGATATTAAAGAATTCTGCGGCGTTAGAAAAAGATTTTTCCAGTCCAATAGCCTTGAAACTTTCGACGAGATTATTTTCAATGTCGAGTTCAAATTTCGGGAGTCGCACGACGACTTCTCCCTTAAATTTCGGAGAATTTTTCAATCCGTCAAGAAAATCTGCGCGGTAGGAGAATTTTTGACTATTCCAAGCGTCTGCAACGTCCAAAGCGTCGTCGTTCACGGGCAAAATCAGATACATCGCGGCATTCGCGCCGTATGGCAGTTCAATCCCTTTAAATTTATCGTCTTCGTGGTAGGAAATTTCGCATTCGAAAACATCGCGCATCATGTCGATTTCAGCCGTCGAGCCGTCACGATTTTTAAACGGGGCTTTGTCGGTGTAAGTTTTATTGAACGGAATCGCCCACGCGCCCTTGAAGTAGACGACGTTAAGCAAATCTGTCACCGTTTTAGCTGTGGCGATTGATTTATAGTTCGGAATAAAATTTTTAGTCTTCTCGCTGACCCAGCGGGAAATTTTTTGTTTTTCTCCGTCAATGTCGCCGCTGAAATTGGCTTCGCGCACGTCGGATTTATAAAAATCGCTGACGACGCGCCGAAAATTTTTGTCGAGTCCGCGCCCGATAAATTTTTTGTCGATAAGCAGAAGATTCGCCTCGGCAAAGTTTTTATAGCTTTGTGTGACGAATTCGGAGAAATTTTTATGGGAATCGTTGAGATTTTCGACGTTATCCGCCGCCAACGCCTGCAAAATTTCCTGACGAGTGTCGCCGCTTGCGCCGTTCGCCAAAATACTCAGCGCGGCATTAATTCCATACGGCGAATAGAAAATATTTTCGTTGCGGTCGAGTGTCGCGAAATATTTCCAACAAAATTCGTCGACGCTCGTGGAAATATTCCTTGCAGGCTCCGCGCAGCCCAAATTCGATAAACTCATCAAAATAATCACCGCCGCTAAAAATTTTTTCATGGCAATCAACCTTTCAAACGTTTTAAGCAATTATATCACACCCGAAGGAATTTTTTGCACGCCGTTGCTAAACTTGCAATAAGTTAATCGTTCTTCTATAATGATAAAAATTTTATTCCGTTGTTATTTTCGCTGAAAAAAAAACAAGCACCCGTTGAGAGTGCTTGCGGATGTTCTTTGATAAAATTTTACTTCAACGTCACGCCGACGCGATTGTCCATCATGTAGGGAACAGAAATTGCAACGTCTTTCATGTTATCAAGCGGATAGGGCAGAGCCTTGCCGTCTTGGTCGTAGGTGCCCAGCACCCAAAAGAGAATGTCGACTTGACCGGAAGACAACGCGGCACCGCGAGCACCGGCGTCAATGTCAACGAGTTCAAAGTTTTTGTTGATGCGCTTGCTCAATTCGCCGAGGAACGCGACGTTAAAGCCCGCAGGTTTGCCGTCGGGGAGAATAACGTCAAGAGCCGGCATGTCACCCGTCACAGCGACTTTAAGAGTCTCCGCGCCGTCAATCATGGGAATTTCAGTGGCGACGGGGTCAGCACCGCCCAAGTCCGCGATATTCTCTTTGATGAGTTTGTCGAGCGTGCCGTCGTCCCTCATGGCCTGAATGGCGGCGTTAATTTCTTCGATTTGCGGCTTAGATTTTTCCAACATCGCCATCGAGTAGCCAAGAATCGGTTTGAAGTTGTTGTCGATAAGTTTAAAATCGTCATTGCGTGCCACAATGTAAGCACCGACTCTGCCGGGCGCGGCGAAGCGATCAATCTGCTTGCCCTTGAGAGCCATAACCATAGCGTTCATATTGTCGAAGAAAATAACTTTGCTGGGAGCTGTGTAGGCGGTCTGCCCTTCGACTTCGGAAATATCCTTCGTCCAGCGTTTGTAGCTTTCTTCGTCCAAACCGATAGGCATAAGTGCACCGATTTTGCTGTCCGACTGCTGCTCGCTTGCCGCAGGAGCGGGAGCCGGCTCTTCAGCTTTCTTGTCGCCGCCGCCGCAACCTGCGCACGCCAGCATAACAACTAGAGCCAATAATAATCCGAGTAACCTTTTCATATTGAACCTCCTTTGAAAGATCATTCCTAACAGTCAACGATTGACTGATTGCATTATCAAGGCGATTATCAAATTTTCAATAAAAATTTTAGGGGGATTTATCTTGAAGAAATATTTTTTAGCCGTTTTGGTTGAGAATAAGCCCGGCGTCTTGACGCACGTATCTGGACTTATCAGCCGCCGCGCCTTTAATATCGAATCAATTTCCGCCGGCTACACCGAGGAGCCGTCCGTCACGAGGATTAATATCGTCGTCAGCGTTGAAAGCGAAAACGAGCTTGACCAAGTCGTCAATCAGCTCAGCAAATTAATCGACGTGATTAAAATCGTCAACCTTAGCAAGTCGCCGTCGATTGAGCGCGAACTCGTCATGATTAAAGTTAAAGCCAGCAAAGAGACCCGCGCCGATTTAGTCAGCGTCGTGGATATTTTCCGCGCCCAAATCGTCGACATCACCAGCGAAAACGTCGTCATCGAACTCACGGGCAGCCAAAATAAAATCGACGCCATCTGCGAAGTTTTGAGCGATTATGAAATCGTCGAGATTGCGCGCACGGGCACGATTGCACTTTCGCGCGGTCCCATTCCCGTCAAAGCTATGTAGCATGAAAAAATTTTTGCTGATAATCTGCGCGGCGATTTTAATTTGCGGTTGCGGAAATAAAATTCAGAGCGTGCCGCCGTTGCCTGGGACGTTGCCGCAAATTTTGACTTCGGAGCAAATCGACACGGATATTTATTTCGACGCGACAGTTTCAATGAAGGGCTTCACGACTTTGGCGGCGGGAAATGTTTATTTGACGTTGCCCGACCTTTTGGGCGATTTATGCGGCTCCATGGGCGAGACGAAATTTTTTTCCTTCGGCGCACAAATTCACCCGCTAGACCGCACGAATTATCGACGATTAACCGCGCCCGAAGTTTACACCGAACCGATAACCGCCGTCGCCAATGTCGTCGACCGCGCGGACACAAATCATTTGTCGATTATTGTCACGGATTTATTTGAAAGCGAATCCGATTGGTCAAATGTCGCGCAAAAGCTCCGCGAGAAATTTTTTGCCAATCATCTTGCCGTTGCCGTCGTTGGGATTAGAAATTCTTTTCGCGGAGAAATTTTCGACGTGGGCTTGAACGCCGCGAAATTTAATTACAATTCTTACGACAATCCCGACCGCTACCGCCCGTTCTATCTGCTAATCCTTGGGCGCGACGCCGTGGTTAAAAATTTCCTGCGCAAGTTCAATGAGCGTCAGACTTTGCCCAACGATACGGGCTATCTTTTGCTATCGGAAAATTTGACGGAGACGCCCGGCGATTTTTCCAACTTTAAGCTCGGCGACGTGGAAAATTTTTATTCGGACGACACGCTGGGCTTGGACGAACGAGTTAAAGAATTCGGCGCGGATAATTTTTCGGAGGCGGCGTCGTTCATGTTCAGCTGGCAATATCAGCCGCCGCTCGGAGCTTGTCCGCTTGATTTATCCGAAATTGATTCCGCGATTGAAATTTTTTCAGCCGACGGAGAAGAGTGGACGCCGCTTGAAAAAAATGATGTGCGCGTCAATTTGTTAAAGGACGAACGGCAAGCGGGAATTTTCCTAGTAAAAGTTTCGCTGACGCCGGAAAAATCGCTGGCGGAAGAAAAATTAAATTTCGTGCGGATAAAAATCATGCCGACGGAGCAAGGCTACCGATTGCCGGCGTGGGTGGAGCTTTGGAGCGTGAACGTCGACGGCGCGGCAAGAAATTTCGACGGCTCAAAGACTTTGAACTTGACACGCGTGCTCAGCTCCTTGAAAGATTCAGTCTTCGCCGCGTCACGCCCCGCGCTCATGGAAATTAATTTCGTCGTCACGCCATAAAAAAAGCCTCGGAACTTTTCGCAAGCTTCGGGGCTTTTAAATTTCTGGCGATTAAATTTGTCAAAGTTCCTCGCCGTTGGTCGCGATAACTTTTTTATACCAATCGAACGAAAGTTTTTTGCTACGTTCAAGGGTGCCGGAGCCGTCGTTGTTTTTGTCGACGTAGATAAATCCGTAGCGTTTCTTCATTTCGCCGGTCGTGGCGGAGACCAAATCGATACAGCCCCACGGCGTGTAGCCCATAAGTTCGACGCCATCAATCTCGACAGCTTTTTTAACCTCGGCGATGTGCTGGCGCAAATAATCAATGCGATAAGTATCGTTGACGGAGCCGTCCGCCTCCTTAACGTCAATCGCGCCGAAGCCGTTCTCGACGATAAACAGCGGCAATTCGTAGCGTTCGTAAAGCGTCGTCAGGACGTAGCGCAAGCCGACCGGGTCAATCGACCAGCCCCAATCGCTGACTTTAATGTAAGGATTGGCGACGGTGTGCTCCGATTCGCCGTAGTTTGCAGTTTCGTTGATTGCGTCCGCCTTGACGGTCTTGCTCATGTAGTAGCTGAAGCCGATATAATCGACGGTGCCCTCCGCCAAAATTTTATCGTCGCCCGCCAAAATTTTCGGCGCGGAGTTGGTGCGCTCCCAGATTTTTTTTGCGTAGGCGGGATAGTGTCCGCGAGCTTGCACGTCGGCAAAGTAAGTTCTATCGTGCATTTCTTCGACGGAAATTATCATATCATCGGGATTGCACGAGTAAGGATAAATCGGAACCCAAGCGACCATACAGCCGATTTTGAAGTTGGGATTAATCTCGTGCCCGCGCTTGACGACCAAAGCACTCGCCACGAATTGATGATGCGCCGCCTGATACATCGCGGCTTTTTTGTTGTCGAATTTGGAGAAGAGTACGCCGGAGTTCGTCCAGCCGAAAAAGTCATTGTCGACGCTCGCTTGATTGTTAATCTCGTTGAACGTCATCCAATATTTAACCTTGTCTTTGTAGCGCGTCATGACGACTTCAGCGTATCGAACGAAAAAGTCAACGAGCTTGCGATTAGTCCAGCCGCCGTAAGTTTTGGCGAGGTGAAGCGGCATTTCAAAATGGCTAAGAGTAATTACAGGCTCAATTTTGTACTTCAACAGCTCGTCGAATAAATCGTCGTAGAATTTCAAGCCCGCCTCGTTTGGCTCGGTCTCGTCGCCATTGGGGAAAATGCGCGTCCACGCAATCGACGTGCGGAAACATTTAAAGCCCATTTCGGCGAAAAGTTTCACGTCGCCGGGGTAGCGGTGGAAAAAGTCAATGCCCGTGTGATTCGGATAATTTTTGCCGTCAATGACGCCGTCGGTAATTTCGCGCGGCACACCGTGAGCACCCGCCGTCATGACGTCCGCGACGCTTAAACCTTTGCCGCCCTCTTTGTACGCGCCCTCAAGTTGATGAGCGGCGACAGCTCCGCCCCACAAAAAATTTTTCGGAAAAGACATTATCAACACCTCCGCAAAAAATTATACCATAAAATCGTTAGAAAATACTCCCGTTGCTCAATATCCGGAAAGAAAATCTTTGACGACTTCGCCCGCCAGAATCAAGCCCGCTACACTCGGCACGAACGCCGCCGAACCGATAAAATTTTTCACGGGGAGCGGCGGCTCGTCCGACCAAACGACTTTTAAATTTTTTATGCCGCGCTCTTTAAGTTTTTTGCGCAGAATTTTTGCGACGGGGTCAACCGACGTTTGAAAAATATCCGAAACTTTAAAACGCGTCGCGTCAAGTTTATTTCCTGCGCCCATGCTTGAAATAATTTTTATCCCACGGCGCGTGCACTCCTCAACCAGAAAAATTTTCGCGGTGATTGTATCAATCGCGTCGACGACGTAATCATAGCGGCAAATAAAAAAATCCTCGACGTTTTCGCCGGGCAAAAAAAATTTCTGAATCGTATCGACCTGCGCGGCGGGATTAATATCCAAAATTCTTTCGCGCATGACGGAAACTTTTGATTTTCCGACCGTCGACGTGAGCGCGTGAATTTGTCTGTTGATATTCGTTTCGTCTATGTCGTCTTTGTCAATCAAAACCAAATGACCGACGCCCGAACGAGCCAGAGCCTCAACCGCGAACGAACCGACGCCGCCCACGCCGAACACCGCGACCGTCGCCGAAGTGAGCTTGTAAAAATTTTCCTCGCCGATTAAAAGTTTCAGCCGTTGAAATCTGTTGTCCATAAAATTTCCTCCAGAAAAATTTTTATAACGTTTAACTTCAACACCAGATGATTTAATTCTACAAAATTTTCTTGACAACGGGGCATAGGGGGGGGGGTATAATAACCGG
>JAFXNB010000192.1 GCA_017529935.1 Selenomonadaceae bacterium | reverse complement strand
TTTTTCTACACCGACGCCGCGACTTTGTAAGACGTGCCCGAGCCGATTAGCCGCCGCGTTCAGTTCTGCATACGTCAAAGATTTTCCGTTGGCGATTGCAGCAACTCTATCGGGAAATTTTTCCGCGCTGTCCTGCAAAAGTCTATACGCTGGTCGCTCGGCAACTTCCCAAGCCGTGTCGTGAATCACTTGCAACTTTTCAAGCTCCGCCACCGATAAAATATCCACGTCCGATAAATTTTCCCGCGTCAAGAATTCTCGCGCCACTTGCGCCAAGCACTCGACGAAATTTTTAACGGTCGCCGCTGAATAATAATCGCTCTGATATTCCGTATCGAAACAAAATGCGCCGCCTTTGATGAAAATGTCCAAGCCGAACAGAGATTTAGTTTTGTCGAGTTCAAGCGGCATTTCTCCGGCAAGCTCGCCCGCGATTTCTATAGCGTCGGTGTCTTCACCCTGATAAGCAAACATCACGTCCGCATTAATCCCGTATTCGCGGCTTATTTCGGCAAAAGAATAAATGTCATTGGTCATGCTTGCTAAAAGTTGCCTGCCGACCTCGGCGACGTATTGAGTGACCGTTTTTTCTCCGACTATCTGACAGCTGACCGGCAAAGTCTTAACGAACATTCCAACGCTTTTAGAAAGCCGCGAATCATTGCGCCCATTGTAAATCGTCGTAAAAATTGCGTCGTCGCGATATAGGAACTTCGCCAGCGTAAAGCCAAAAGCCGCATTGAAAAATGCATTTGGCGTAACTTTATTCCTTGCGCAAAAATTTTTTACGGCGTCAACGTCGACACCCAACTTGCCGACCGCAAAAGGTTTAGCCTTCGCGTCAAAATCTTTAGCAAGTTTGCAATCGGCATCGCAACCGCGGAAAATGGAATCGTAATAAGCTTTCGCTTTCGTGAGCGCGTCACCGGCGCGGGCTTTTTCCTCGTCCAGCGCGTGTTCAAAGCCCGTGTAAGTCTCTTTGCTCAAAATTTTTCCTTCGTAGGCGGCGTTTATATTGTCGAGCAAAATATCAAAAGATTCGCCGTCGCTGATTATGTGATGACAATCAAGGAAGAAAAAATTTTCGGTCGGCGTCGCATAAATTTCAGCGCGATAAAGCGGCTTGTTCAACAACTCAAACGGCTTAACGAGCTTTTCAACAGGCGGTAAATTATTGACGCGATACAAGGTAACGACCGGCTCAAAATCGTCATGGCGGTGGGCGCGAATATCTTCATTGTCGTTTATCAGGAGCGTTGTCTTCAAGTAGGGGTGCGCGTCGATTGCCGCCACTATTGCCCGTTGCAATTTCTCAACGTCAACATTTTTTCCCAGCCGATATAAATTCGGAATGTTATAAATCGTGCTGTTTGGATTGGCGACGCTCTCAACAAAAATTCCGTTTTGCGTTTGCGTTAATGGGTAATCAAGTTTGAATTCGTAAGAGGTGCTGATTTGCGCTTCATCTAAAAATTTCTCAAGCTTTTCGACGGTCTCATTTTCCTTGATGTCGCGGGTGCGAATAGCTTTACCGAAAGTGCGAGACAGTAAAACGTTCAAGCGGATTGCTCCGATCGAAGTCAGCCCGATGCTGTAAAAGTCTGTCCTTATGCCGAAATTTTTCGTGCTGATAACTTGAGCCACGCAGTCGAAAATTTTCTGTTGAATATCATTTTGCGGAGCCGTCTTGTCGATAGCGATTGCGTTCCGTTTTTTAGCGCGACTTTGATTAGTTACAGCGAACTTTTCAAGCATCGAAACGGATAAAAATTTTTCGGCAATCTCTTCACACGCGACGGCAAAATTTTTCACAGTTTCAGCTCTATAAACGGTCGGGCGATATTCAAAGCGGAAAATAAACGCGCCGTTCTCCAAAAAAATCTCAAGGCAAAGGTCGGACATAGCCGCCGAAGGCATTACCGGCAAAGTTCGTGAAGTAGTTCCGGCAATGTGATAATCATTGAAGTTTTCGCCCTGATAAACGCACATCAACTCACCCTTGAAGTTATAAGCCGTAGAAATTTCCGCAAAGGAATAAATGTCATGCGCCATGCTGTTGACGAGCTGACGCCCGATTGAATCAACGTAATTTTTCACGGAAGAATTTTCCTCAACGTTGACGAGCACCGGCAAAGTCTTAACGAACATTCCAACGCTTTTGGCAAGCCGCGAATCGTTGCGACCGTGATAAATCGTGGTAAAGGAGGCGTCCGCTCGTTGATTTTCCTTAGCGATAAAGTAGCCGAACACAGCCAAGAAAAACGTATTAAGCGTACAAGAATTCGCTGTACAGAAATTTTTCACGGCGTCAACGTCAAGCGCGGTTTGATGACTTTCAAAGGCAACGCCGGAATCTTTCCTGCCGACATTTTCCGCAAAATCGACGTGCGGCAAAATTTCAACGTCACTGCCCGCGAAAATTGAATCATAATAACTTTTAGCGGCGGTCAATTTGTCGGAGGCACGCGATTTTAATTCGTCAAGCGCGACTTCAAAGCCCGTGTAAGTTTCCTTGCTCAAAATTTTTCCGTCATAAGCGGCATTGAGGTCATCAAAGAAAATATCTTCCGATGAGCCGTCGTAAACTATATGATGAAAGTCCAAAAACAGATAATTTTGTTCAGGCGTTGAGTAAATTGTAGCGCGATAAAGCGGCTCTTCCGTCAATTTGAAGGGGCGGACAAGTTCAGCGGGCGCGGGCAATTTGTCGACGTTTTTAATCGGCACTTCGGCGGGCAAATCGTCTTGACGGCGTGCGCGAACTTCCCCGGCGTCGTTGAAAAATAACGTTGCTTTTAAATAAGGGTGCGCGTTGATTGCCGCCACTATTGCCCGTTGCAAACGCGCCAAATCTATCGACGAATCGAGCGGCAAAAGTATTGGCAAATTGTAAGTCGTATCATCTGGCGCGGCGTCGTATTCAACGAAAATATCTTGTTGCGTGCGTGATAGCGGATAATCGTTTTGCAGTTCGTAAGTTCGTATCTCTTCCGCGTCCGACAAAAATTTTTCTAACTTTACTACCGTGTCGAATTCCATGATGTCGCGAGTTTGTATAACCTTATGAAACGCCGTCGACAAAATTACGTTAAGCCGAATTGCGCCGATTGAAGTCAGTCCCGCGCTCGTCAGTTCCGTTGTTATTCCGAATTCCCGCGTTCCTAAAACTTCTGCGACGCAATCGAAAATTTTTTGTTGAGTATCATTTTGCGGCGGGACAATTTCAATCGTCGAGACAACTTCTTCCGGTTCGGGCAGAGCTTTCTTATCGATTTTTCTGTTGGCGGTGAGCGGGAAGGATTCAAGTTGCATGAGAACGCCGGGCACCATGTAAGCCGTCAATGATGCCGCAAGATGTTTTCTTAGCTCGTCGAGGTCAATTTTATTTTCGGCAGTGAAGTAGCCGGCAAGATAATCGCCCGCCGCATTTTTCTTCACGACGACAATACTTGCCTTGACGCCGTCAAATTTATTCATGACGGATTCAATTTCGCCGAGCTCGACACGCAGTCCGCGCAACTTTACTTGATTGTCTGTCCGCCCGTGAAAAGCAATTTCGCCGTTGGGAAGGAGCCGTGCCAAGTCGCCGCTCTTGTACGCGGGCTTATCCCACAGCTTGATAAAAACTTTCTTCGTGAGGTCGTCGCGATTGATATAGCCGCGCCCGATT
>JAFXNB010000191.1 GCA_017529935.1 Selenomonadaceae bacterium | reverse complement strand
CGTTCGTCCTGAGCCAGGATCAAACTCTCCGATAAACTTTGAGTTGACTGACTCTAATTGTGATTCCGCACATTTAGCAAATGCACTGTTCAGTTTTCAAGGAGCCCCGTGAATCAAGCTTGCTTAATATACACCCGCTACCCGCCTTTGTCAATACCCTTTGCAAAAAATTTTTTTAGCCCACAATCCCCGCCACGACGCCATTTATCTTCTTAACGCCAATTTTTCTTTAAAAAATTTTTATGCGCGGCGGAAAATAAATTCGCAGATTGAAGCGGCGTTTAGATTGAAATGTTAAGCAAAGTATGCTAAGCTGTCATGCGAGGTGACCGAATATGCGAAAGACGATAGTTGAAATTTTGAAGAATGCGGGAGAAGATTTTACTTCGGGCGAAACCATTGCGGGCAAGCTTGGGATTTCACGCACCGCCGTCTGGAAACATATTCAGAAACTTCGCGACAACGGCTACGAAATTTTAAGCCGCGAACGTTGCGGCTACAAGCTCAAGGACGCGCCCGACCTGCTTTTGCCCGGCGAAATTCAAATAGGACTCGACACAAAAATTATCGGCAAGGAGATGCATTATTTCCCCTCCGTCGATTCGACAAATCACGTTGCAAAAAAATTAGCTTATAACGGCGCGGCGGACGGCACGATTGTCGTTGCGGAAGAACAGGACAGCGGCAAGGGGCGTCTCGACAGAAATTTTTATTCGCCGCGTGGCAAGGGCATTTGGTTTTCGATTATCCTGCGCCCGAAATTTTTGCCGCGCGAGGCTCCAAAGTGCACGCTCATGGCGGCGGTCGCCGTGGTCAAGGCTATGGAGCGGTTCAATCTTAAGGGCGGCATCAAGTGGCCGAACGACATCTTGTTTGACGGGCGCAAACTCGTCGGGATTTTAACGGAGATAACGGGCGAATTTGCCAAGATAAATTATCTCGTAATCGGCATTGGGATTAACGTCAACATAAGCCGCGACGAATTTCCGGAAGAACTTCGACCAATCGCTGCGTCGCTGTCCGAAATAAACGGCGAAGAAATTCCCCGCGTGCAATTTTTCCGCGCCGTGTTGGAGGAGTTCGACAAGCTTTATCAAAAAGTTAATGAATCGGGCTTCGACGAAACTTTGGAGCTGTGGAAAAAATACAACGTGACGCTCGGCAAAAATGTTCGAGTAATCTCCTTGAACGACGACGGCGGAACTTTTAGCGGCAAGGCTGTCGATTTAAACGCGGACGGCGCGCTTGTCGTTGAAACGGAAAAGGAACGTCGGGCGGTCTACGCGGGAGATGTCTCAATAAGATGAAGTTTAACGCACGCGATATTGACATGCTCCACGGCTCGCTATGGGATAAAATAATCCTGTTCGCGTTGCCGCTGGCGTTGACGGGCGTCCTCCAACAACTTCTCAATTCGGCGGACGTCTTCACGCTCGGAAAATTCGTCGGCAAAACTGCAATGGCGGCGGTCGGCAACAATATTTCTATGGTCGGGCTAATTCTCAGCTTGATGACAGGCTTAAGCCTCGGCGCGAACGTCGTTATTGCTCAAAATATCGGCGCAAAAAGAATCGACCGTGCTCACTCGGCAGTAAGCACGGCTTTTGTTTTGGCGATAGGCGCGGGAATTTTTTTCTGCGCGGTCGGCGAACTTTTAGTCGCGCCGGTTTTTTATTTCCTTGAGGTGCCGGAAAGCGTCGTCGACATGGCGGAAACTTATCTGCGAATTTTTTTGCTAAGTTTGCCCGCGATAAGTCTCTACAACTTCCAAGCCGCGATTTTCCGTAGCAAGGGCGACACGCGCACGCCGCTGATTGCGTTGGCGATTGCCAGCGTCGTGAATGTTTCGCTAAATTTGCTGTTCGTCCTGCAATTCGGCTGGGCGACTGCGGGCGTGGCGGCGGCTACAGTCATTGCCAACGTTGTCAGCGCAATAATTTTATTCCACGAACTTTTAAAAGCCGACGGCGTCATAAAATTACATTTGAACGCGTTGCACGTCGACAAGGAAGAACTTTTCGAGATTGTGCGAATCGGACTGCCAGCAGGGATTCAAGGCATGGTTTTTTCGCTGTCGAATTTGCTGATTCAAGCGGCGATAAATTCTTTGGGCGCGGACGCAATGGCGGCTTCGGCGGCGGCGTTCACGATTGAGATAAATGTTTTCTGCGTGGTGAACGGCTTCGGGCAGGCGGCGACAACTTTTGTCGGGCAAAACTACGGCGCGGGCAATCTCAAGCGTTGCAAGCGTGTGACTTTCGTCTCCATGGGCTTAAGCGCGATTTTCATGCAGACGTTGTGCTTTTTCATATTATTTTTTGACGAAAATATTTTGGGGCTTTTCAACAGTGACCCCGAAGTCATAAGGCTCGGCGTGATTCGGCTTTGGTATATCGTCCTGCCCGAATTGATTAACGTTTTAATGGAAGGTTTATCGGGTGCTCTGCGCGGCTACGGCATTTCGTTGACGCCCGCCGTGATAACTCTGATTTGCGTTTGCGGCACGCGCATCGTCTGGATTTTTACGGCGTTCAGAAATATTCCGGCTTACGAAACTTTGATGGCGGTCTATCCAATCAGCTGGTTCATCACGACGATATTTTTAATCGCGGCGTATCTTTACCACGTCAAACATTTAAAACCTGCGCGGGCTTAAGCGCAAAAAAAAATCCCCCTCCACGTTCGGAAGGGGATTAATTTTTTTTTATCACGCGCGAACTATTTCATCGGGTCTAGGCTGATGTTCGTGATGATTCGTCCCAAGCGCGCGCTCGTCAAGAAGTTCAACGCCCACTTGAAAGTAACCGTCATGTTCGTATAAACGCCCGCCAATCTCATCAAGTGCACGAGCATCCACGCGCACCACGCCATAAAGCCCGTCATGTGCGGTTTGTTGACGACCGCCTCGCCTTTCCCGATTGTCGCCATCGCGCCCAAATCTTTGTAAACGAACTTTTCGAGCTTCGTGTCGCCTTTGATTAACTTCATGATATTTTTATGCGCAACTTTGGCCTGCTGAGTGGCAACCGGCGCAACCGTCGGGAGCGGGCGTTTCATATCGCCGTGCATGAACGCCGCGCAGTCGCCGATAGCGAAAACATTTTTGTGAACCGCGCCGCGCACCATTAAATCTTCCTCAATCCAAATGCGCCCGTCGCGAGCACATTCGCCGCCGCAATTTTTCATCATGTCGACAGCGCGCACACCCGCCGCCCAAATAACCGTCGTCGTCGGGATTTCCACGCCGTTTTTAAGCTTGAGAGTATGACCGTCGTAATCAACAACTTGTGTATTGAGCATGACTTCGACGCCTTTTTTCTCCAAAACTTTTACGGTGTGCTGCTGTAAATCTTCGGAAACCATGGGCAAAAGCCGCGGCGTCGCCTCAATCAATTTTATGCTAACGTCGTTGAAGTCGAGCAGGTGGAATTCTTTTTTCTGAATGGCAATCAGCTCGGCTAATGCGCCCGCCTCCTCAACGCCCGTGGGTCCGCCGCCGACGACGACAAAAGTCATGCGCTTCTTTCTGTCTTCGGGCGTGCGATAGGGTTTCTCGGCGCGTTCAAATTCGTGGATAACGTGGTTGCGAATGTGAACTGCCTCTTGCAAAGTCTTCATGCCGAAAGAATGTTCTTCAACGCTTTTCATGCCGAAAAAGTTAGTCGTCGCGCCCGCCGCAAGGACAAGATAATCGTAGTGAATTTCGCCGTGATTGGTTATGACAACGTCGCGTTCCTGGTCGATACCCTGCGCCTTTGCCATGTAGAGATTGACATTTTTGTTATCGCGGAAGAACGAACGAATCGGGTAGGCAATTTCGCCGGTCTCCAAAACGGAAGTCGAAACCTGGTACAAGAGCGGCTGGAACAAGTGGAAATTGTGACGGTCAATAAGAGTAACTTCGACGTTCTCTTTGGCGAAGAGCTGCCCGATTTTAATACCGCCGAAGCCGCCGCCGACGATTACTATATGGGGTTTGCCGTTGGTCATTTAGAAAAACCTCCTGAAACTTGAAGTGAAAAGCTTAGATTAACGGGCTAAAAATAATTTCGGGATAATCCCGTCTGTATGTTCCGTGAACTGCTCTTTACCACAACCCCCTAACCCGTTATTCTTAAAAATGATAGCACAAAATTTTTTTATTGCAATAGTTAAGGCGCGCCGTTTCAGCCGAAAAATTTTTTCTAATGTCCTTATCCGTCAAGACAAATTTTAACAGCGCGGCGGCTTACTGAAAAATTTATGACGCAAAGGCTTTTACAAAAAATTTTTTTATAGTACAATGACGGCTAACGTTTGAAAAAAATTTTCCCTTACGGAACCGAATAAATTTTTTGGAGGAATGAGAGTGTGTTTGAACTTGATGACAACACTTTAGACCAGTTCGCCAAGATTAAAGTAATCGGGGTGGGCGGCGGCGGCAACAACGCTGTCAATCGCATGATTTCTTTGGGCTTGGAGGGCGTGGAGTTCATCGCCATTAACACCGACGCGCAAGCCTTGATGACTGCGCTGGCACCTCGGCGCATGCAAATCGGCGAAAAACTAACTCGCGGGCTGGGCGCGGGTGCTCGTCCCGAAATCGGGCAGAAGGCGGCTATGGAAAGTCGCGAAGACATATTAAACGCCCTGCGCGGCTCGGACATGGTTTTTATAACGGCGGGCATGGGCGGCGGCACGGGTACGGGCGCGGCTCCGGTCGTGGCGGAATGTGCGCGGGAAATCGGCGCGTTGACTGTCGGAGTCGTCACTCGCCCCTTTACCTTTGAAGGACCCAAGCGCAAAAAAAATGCCGACATTGGCATTGAGAACTTAAAGCGCAACGTCGACACGATTATCACAATCCCCAACGACAGATTGCTCCAAGTCGTCGACAAGAAAACTCCGATGACGCAAGCTTTTACAATCGCCGATGATATTTTGCGGCAGGGCGTCAAAGGCATTTCGGATTTAATCGCGGTGCCGGGGCTTGTCAATCTGGATTTCGCGGACGTCAAATCAATCATGAGCAACGCCGGTTCCGCGCTTATGGGTATCGGCGAGGCTTCGGGCGAAAATGCCACCGTTGACGCGGTTAAGGCGGCGATTGATTCTCCGTTGCTTGAAACGAGTTTGCAAGGCGCGCG
>JAFXNB010000190.1 GCA_017529935.1 Selenomonadaceae bacterium | reverse complement strand
GGCTGACGTGGTGAAAAATTTTAATCCGCATTGCAGAGTGTACGATTAGCGAAATGGGGTTTTGGAAATGATTTTCGATTCACACATGCACACGAAATTTTCCGCCGATTCGGAGATGTTGGCGGCGGACGCAATTAATAAAGCGGCAAGTTTAAATTTGGGCGTCGTCTTCACGGAGCATTTTGATTACGGCGTCACGGCGAACGGCAAGGAATTCACTTTCGAGCCGTCGGCTTACATGCGCGAATATAAAAATCTGCGCGGGGAAAAAGTTCGGCTGGGCGTGGAAGTCGGCTTGCGAAAATCTGCGCGGGCTGTGAACGAAAATTTTATCGCGCGCGCTGATTTCGATTTGATTATCGGTTCGATTCACCTCGTCGACGACTTGGACATTTACTATCCCGAATTCTACGCGGACAAGGACAAGGCGACCGCTTACAAAAAATATTTTCAGCAGATGGCGGCGGAGGCGGCGGTTGCCGATTACGACGTGTTGGGGCATATCGATTACATTTGCCGCGCCGCGCCCTACGATAATCCCGAAATTGATTACGCGACGTTCGCGGCGGAGATTGACGAAGTTTTAAAAATCGTCGTCGACCGCGCAAAAGTTCTGGAGCTGAATACGCGCCGCTTTGACAGTGCCCGCGCCGTTGCAGAATTAATTCCCGTCTACAAAAAATATCGCGAACTCGGCGGGCAATTTGTCACGATTGGCTCGGACGCCCACAGAGTTTCTGCCGTCGGGAATCATTTCAAACGCGCCTTAGATTTTATCCACGAACTGAATTTGACGCCCGTGACTTTCTGCGAACGAAAAATTACATTGAAATGAGCTGAGCAAATGAAAGTTTCTGTGATTATCCCCGTTTACAACGCCGAAAAATTTTTGGGCGTATGTCTGGAAAGTATTTTGATTCAAACGTTGCAGGACTTTGAAGTTATCGTCGTCGACGATTGCTCCACCGATAATTCTGTCAACGTTGCGGAAAGTTTTTTGGAAAAATTTGGCGGACGCTTGAAAATTATTTCTCTGCCGGAGAATACGGGTTCAGGTGCCGTCCCGCGCAACGTCGGACTTGAACACGCGCAAGGAAAATATATTTTTTTCGTGGACAATGACGACTTGCTGATTGATGACGCGCTGGAGACGCTTTACAATTTCGCGGAAGAATATCAAGCCGACGTGGTCTACATGGAAAAATTTTTTACCTGCGACGAGGAAATTATCCCGAAAAATCTCACCGTCTCTGTTTGGCGCGAAGTTGATTTGATTGACGAACCGACGCTTGAACCTAACGACTTGGCTAAGCGCGTAGAAAAGTTTTTGGCTCCAAAATTTTATTGGGCACCGTGGGCAAAATTTTTACGGCGCGATTTTCTCCTTGATAACAAAATCTTTCTGCCGCAAATGACAATCGCCGACGACGTAATTCAAACCTTGGAAATTATTTGTCTCGCAAAAAAAATTCTGCGCGTGCCGACTCCGCTTTACGTTTGGCGGACGAATCAGGCTTCGTGGTACAGGCGCAAGCGTTCGCCGGAGCAAATGATAAAATTCCGGACAAGTCCGCTGATAACCGGCTTAGAATATCTCGATGAATTCATGCGCGGCTTGGCGTTCTTCAAAAAAAATCCCGTCCTCCGCCTGCAAGTCTTAAATTTCTTCGCGCTGATGCAACTCGACAACATGACGGCGGCTTTAAATGAATTGGATTCGACCGAAGTCTACGAAATTTTCCTGCGCGAATTTTCTACGGCGGGAAGTTCGCAGCCCGCGCTGATTTCTTATTTGCTCGTCATGAATTCCCTTTATCGAAAAGAGTTGACCAAATGAAAGTCTCCGTGATTATTCCGCTTTACAACGCCCAAAATTATATCGGCGCGTGTTTGGAGAGCATTTTGATTCAAACGTTGCAGGATTTTGAAGTTATCGTCGTCGATGACTGCTCAACCGATAATTCCGCCGCCATTGCCGAAAATTATCTCGAAAAATTCGGCGGGCGGCTCAAAATCGTTTATCTGCCAAAAAATACCGGAAATCCTTCCATTCCACGCAACGAAGGCTTAAAATTTTCTCGCGGCGAATTTATTTTCTTCATGGACAACGACGACTTGCTTGTCGATAATGCCCTGGAAATTCTCTGCAATTTCGCGGAAAAATATCGCGCGGACGTCGTTTGCATGGAAAATGGCTTCGTTTTGGAAAATAATAGCCTTAAAGCCGCCGTCTTCAATAAAAATAACCCGAATATCAACGAAATTCTGCTTGAAACCGAAAATATCGCCGAACGTGTCGATAAATTTTTAAAAACGGGCTATAGTTGGGCACCGTGGACTAAATTTATCCGTCGTGACTTCCTTATCGCCAATAAAATCGATTTCCCGCATGTAAAAATCTCCGAAGATGTACTTTGGAGCTTAAAAATCGTTTGTCTCGCTAAAAATTTCCTGCGCGTGCCCAATCGCCTCTATATTTGCCGCTCGCTGAGTGATTCTTGGTCGCGAATCGCCCGTAAACCCGCCGATGAAGTAAAATTTTGGCTCAATCCGCTTGTTAAGGGCTTCGATTACTTGAATGACTTCTTGGAGGGCGATTTTTTTTGCAAAAATCCAAATTACCGCTTTGAAGTTACGAATTTTTTTGTTAAAATGCAGGTTGCAGGAATGCTTGACGCTTTAAAGAATTTAAAACCCAGTGAACTCTACGAAATCGTTCATGAAGTCTTCGCGGACGGCAAAAACGCCGCTTTAATCGCAAATTTGTTCGTGTTCATGAATTTTTACCGTGAAAAATGCTCGGAGGTGAGATAATGCAGCTTAATAAGGGGCAAAAAATTCCCCTCAACGAAAATTTTTTGACGATTAAGTTTCAACGTCCCGATAGCGCCCTTGAAATCGATACGGCGGCTTTTTTAACCCAATCTAACGGAAAAGTCGCCGGCGATGACGATTTTGTCTTCTACGGCAACCCAAAACACGCTTCCGGAGCCGTAAATCATACTGCGGACGACGCGATTGACCTCGATTTGTCCCGAATTCCCCGCCATGTCGAAAAAATTTCCCTGACTGCCACGATTTACGACGCCGAACGCCGAAAACAAAACTTTAGCATGATTAAAAACGCGATTTTAAAGATTTTCGGCACCGACGGTGAAATTGCAAGCTTTAAACTCGAAAATTTTACCGTTGAAACCGCGATTGTGCTCGGAGAAGTCTATCGTTATAAGGGAAATTGGAAATTTAACGCGACCGGCGCAGGTTTTAGCGGAGGTTTAGCCGCTCTTTGCAATAATTTCGGCATTGAAGTTAAAGATTCGCCGCCGCCTGAACCAGAAAAGCCTAAAATTAATACCGAACGTCCTAAAATTAATACGCGCCGCGAAAAAATTACAATTCCGCCGCCGCCAACTCAAAATACGCCTAAAAAAGTCGAACTTCGCAAGGGTCAGAAGGTTAATTTAATAAAAAAAGGCTCCCAACTCGGCGAAATCGTCATAAATTTGAATTGGAGCCAGCCTCAACAGAAAAATTCGGGCTTTTTTAGCCGTTTTACAAGTCGCGGCATTGATTTAGACCTCGCGTGCCTGTTTGAACTCAAAAATGGCAATATCGGAGCCGTTCAAGCCCTAGGAAATCATTTCGGAGAGCTGGATTATCCGCCTTATATCGCGCTCGACGGCGATGACAGGACAGGAGCGGTCGCGGCGGGCGAAACTATCCGCGTAAACGGCAAATTCGCCGATAAAATCCGCAGAATTCTGATTTACACGTTCATTTATGAGGGCGCGGCGAATTGGGAAGAAGCAAAGGGCGTTGTTACCGTAAATTGCCCCGGAAGCCCCGAATTAATCGTAAAAATGGACGAATACGGCTCAAAAAAGCACACTTGCGCTATTGCACTGCTCGAAAATGTCGGCGGAACCTTCAGCGTGGAAAAAATCGTTGAATTCTTCGACGACTCCGAACAAATGGACAGAGCTTTCGATTGGGGTCTGCGTTGGACTGTCGGTCGGAAGGATTAATACAATTTAGGAGGAATTTTTATGGCAATTAGTTTGCAAAAGGGTCAGAAAGTTGATTTGACGAAGGGAAATCCTTCTTTGAAGAAACTTTTAATCGGACTCGGCTGGGACGTCAACAAATATGACGGCGGACACGATTTCGACCTCGACGCGGCGGCTTTTTTGCTCAATTCGAGCGGAAAAGTCAATTCCGACGAAGATTTTGTGTTCTACAACAACCTCAAGCACAAAAGCGGCGCGGTTGAGCACATGGGCGACAATTTGACCGGCGAGGGCGAGGGCGATGACGAGGAAATTAAGATTGATCTCGAAAAAGTGCCCGCAAATGTCGACAAAATCGACTTTACCGTCACGATTTACGACGCCGAAGCCCGCCGCCAGACTTTTGGGCAGGTTTCCAACGCCTATATCCGCGTCGTCGACGACGTTACCGGCAAAGAATTGATTCGTTACGACCTCGGCGAAGATTTTTCCGTCGAAACGGCGGTTGTCGTCGGAGAAATTTATCGCAATCGCGGCGAATGGAAATTTAACGCAATCGGCGCGGGCTGGAGCGGCGGTTTGGCGGCTCTCGGCAAAAATTACGGCGTCAACGTCTGATTCAACGTTCAAAATCCAAATTTCCCCCCTCTGACGGCTCGGAGGGGCTTTTTTTTTGCCCGTTTTACAAATTCCAATATTTTGGAAAACGTAAATCGAACGCCCAAATTACCCCTGATTTTTGTACCCCCCTAAAAACCCGCATAATGGCGCGATACAAATTCCAATATATTGGAAAACGTAAAATGAGCCTCAAAATCGCCTTTCAAAGCACGTTTGGAGCTTCAAAATCGTCTCCGAAGCCGTTTTGAACCGCAAAATCATCTCCGAATCCATTTTGAACCGCAAAATCATCTCCGAATCTGTTTTGAGCCGCAAATCGCCGTTCCGTATTGAAATTTTCAGCTCGCGCCAATATAATTGCCTCGAAAGGGGGTTTTTTAGCCTTGAAACTGTTTTTTTCAGCCGGTGAAGCCTCTGGAGACGTTCACGGCGCGTCTTTGGCTCGCGAAATTAAAAAAATCGATCCCGAAACCGAAATTTTAGGCTTCGGAGGCAATTTGATGGAAGAATCGGGCGTTAAACTCGTTCGCAACTACAAAAATTATAATATTATGGGCGTCGTCGACGTTTTAAAGAATTTACGCAAGATTTTTCAGCTTTTAGATGATTTAACGGAAATAATTCGCGCAGAAAAGCCAGATTTACTAATTTTAATCGATTATCCGGACTTTAATTGGCGTTTGGCGCGTCGAGTTAAGAAATTCGGCGTAAAAATCCTGTCATATATCCCGCCGAGTGCTTGGGCGTGGCGAAAAGGTCGTGCAAAAGACTGCGCGGCGATTGCAGACGTTTTTATCGCGATTTTTCCGTTTGAATTGCCAGTTTATCAAGCAACGGGCGCGAAAATTTATTTTTTAGGCAATCCGCTCGTCGATACGGTTAAAACTTCCATGTCAAAGGATCAAGCGCGTAAATTTTTCGGAATAAAGGATTCAGAGCAGGTAATTTTGCTAATGCCAGGCTCGCGCAAGCAAGAAATTAAACTTTTATTGCCGCCAATGCTCGAAACGGCGAAACTTTTACCCGATAAACGATTTTTTTTGTCTGTAGCCGACGGAATGGAAAAATTAATCGACGTAAAAGGCTTAAATATAGAATTAGTGAACTCATCGCGGCGATATGACCTAATGCAAGTCGCTGATGCGGCAATCGCGACGTCCGGAACTGTAATTTTAGAGGCGGCGTTGCTAAATTTGCCGTGCGTCGTGCTTTACAAGATGAATTCGCTAAATTTTTTAATCGGAAAGCTTTTAGTCGATATAAAATACTTCAGCTTGCCGAATATTTTAGCCGACGAAGAAATTTTGCCAGAATTGCTCCAAAATGACGTTACGCCGGAAAAAATATCCGCCGAAGTGATTAAAATCTTAGAAAATCACGCAGAAATCGTAGGAAAATTGCAATCAGCGTGCTCAAAACTCGGAGAACAGGGCGCGGCGGCTCGCGTAGCAAAAAAAATTTTAGAAACGGCAGGTGACAAATCTTGAAGTTTGATTTACAATTATTCGCGGAGAAAAATTTGGAAAATCAGACGCCGGCACAACTTCGCAAGGGAATTCGTGCTTTTCAGAAACGAATCGAAGAACATTTAGCTAAAATTAATAATCCTTCTGCGAGTTATCCTACTTTTTACGACGAACCGGATAAACAAGCCGGCAGAATCGGTCATTGGTTACACGAAATCAAAAATTTTAATGAATCAATCCAAAATCGCGTTGAAGAATTAGAAAAAAGGGGCGAAAAACCATGAATGAAACGGTTGATAAAGATTCTGTGCGCTATATTATTGAAAGTGTAATTGAATATGCTTACGAATCGCGCGAAGAAGAGAAAAAAAACCCTGATAAATTTAATTCCGGTCGTGCTTTAGCTTATTGGGAAGTTTTAGATACGATTTATAACCGTTTGAAAATTTGCGACCTTAATCCTAAAGATTTTGGTTATTCTGAGGACTGGGAGAAGCCATTTTTTGCGAAATGAAGAATTATAAGCGACTTTTAGCGTATATTAAGCCGTATTTAGGGCGATTTGGGCTTGCAATCATCTGCATAATCTGCGCATCGGGTGCAAATTTGTATTTACCGTGGATAATTAAAGATATGATTGACAAAGTGCTCGCCGAACGCGATATGGCAATGTTAAATTTTATTTCGGTTAGTATCGTGGTAGTTTTCGCTATTCGCGGCGTTTTTTACTACGGACAATCGTATTTGGTGTCGTATATCGGTCAAAGAGTGGTCGTAGACGTGCGCGAAGTGATGTTTAGGAAATTTCAGCGCATGCCAATGGCGTATTTCGATAAACACCAGACCGGCGAGACGATGAGCTATTTAACAAACGATGTAGGCGCAATTCAGTCGGCTTTAGTGGATAATTTGATAGAAATGTTCACTGAAGGCGCAATTTTAATCGGATCAATCGCGATGATGTTCTATTTGGACTGGAAATTGACGCTTTTAACGCTAATAACGGTTCCATTAGTCGGAATTTCAATGAGAATCTTCGGGAAAAAAATAAAATCGACGAGCCGCATAATTCAAGAGAAATTAGCTGATATAACGTCACTTTTGCAGGAAAGTATCTCGTCAATTCGGGTTGTAAAGTCATTTGTGCGCGAAAAATACGAAATAGATCGCTTTAAAGTGGAAAATGAGCTGAATTTCAAGGCGACAATCGATAATGTAAAGATAACGAGCCTATTAACGCCGACAGTAGAGTTTTTAGCGGCAGTAGCAGTCACTTTTATAGTTTGGTTCGGCGGATATGAGGTCGTAAACGGCATAATTTCGGCTGGAGCGTTGGTTGCGTTCCTAACATACGCCGTAAATTTAGCAAATCCGGTAAAAAGATTGTCGAGGATATACGGACGGCTACAAAAAGCAATGGCGGCTATCGATAGGATATTTGGCGTGCTAGATTTGCCCGAAACAGTCAATGATAAGCCGAATTCAATCGAATTACCGCCGATAAAAGGCAATGTAAGCGTCGAAAATGTGACATTTAGCTATGACGGAGTGCATAATGCGCTAGAAAATGTGAGTTTTGAGGTAAAACCGGGGCAAATGATAGCGTTTGTAGGTCCGAGTGGCGCAGGAAAGTCGACAATCGCGAATTTAATTCCGAGATTTTATGATGTAACGTCCGGTTTAATAAAAATCGACGGATTTGACATTCGCGACGTAAAAATTGACAGTTTAAGGGAGCAAATCGGCATTGTACCGCAAGAAACGTTGCTTTTTTCGACAACAGTAATGGAAAATATCCGATATGGGCGATTAAATGCGACGGATGAGGAAGTAATTGCGGCGGCAAAGGCTGCAAACGCCGATAAATTTATTTTAGAACTTCCGGAAGGCTATCAAACGAAAATTGGCGAGCGCGGGCTGAATTTGAGCGGCGGACAGCGTCAAAGAATGGCGATAGCACGCGCAATGCTTAAAAATCCGCAAATTTTGATTCTCGACGAAGCAACAAGCGCGTTGGACACGGAAAGCGAGAAAATTGTACAATCTGCGCTCGATGAATTGATGATTGGGCGCACGAGCTTTGTAATTGCGCACAGATTGAGCACGATTTTTGCGGCGGATAAAATTTTTGTCATCGACAAGGGAAAAATTTGCGAATCTGGCACGCACAAGGAACTTTTAGCGTTAAATGGCGTCTACAGCAACCTTTATAACATTCAATTCAGCAAAATGTAGGTTTAAATCGCTAAAAAATATTTTCCCGTCGACTGGCGGGCTTTTTTTGGTAAAATTAGGGCGAGGTGAATCAAATTGAGACTTTATATAGCAGAAAAGCCGTCGATGGCGCGAGAATTGGCGGCTTGCTTAAAAAATCCGCAAAAATGCAACGGATTCATAAAAACTTCGGGCGGAATAGTGACTTGGCTTGTCGGACACGTGCTTGAGCAGGCAGAACCGGACGCTTACGACCCGAAATATAAAATTTGGCGCGCAGAAGACCTGCCGATAGTGCCCAAACGTTGGAAATTGGAAGTAAATCCGTCGACAAATCAACAATTTCAAATCGTAAAGAATTTAATTGCAAAAGCGGACGAAATAATTCATGCGGGCGACCCAGACCGCGAAGGACAGCTTTTAGTCGACGAAGTGCTAGATTTTGTCGGAAATAAAAAGCCAGTCAAGCGAATTTTGCTAAATGCGCTGGACGAAACGAGTATTTTACGAGCAAACAAAAATCTCCGCGACAACGCCGAATTTTTTAATTTAAAACAGTCAGCACTGGCGAGAAGCCGCGCAGATTGGTTAATCGGAATGAATTTATCGCGGGCATACACTTTGGCGGCGCGGCGGCGCGGTTATCGCGATTTAGTTTTGCCGATTGGGCGCGTGAAGACTCCGACGCTCGGATTGGTCGTTCGCCGCGAACGCGAAATTAAAAACTTCAAACCGGTAAATTTTTACAATATCAGGGCGACATTTGCGCATTTAAACGGGAATTTTCTTGCGCAATTTAAACCGTCGAAAAAAATGTTAGATTTGCAGGCATTTGACAGCGAAGGACGCCTAATTGATAAAAAATTCGCGGAAGAATTGATAAAAAAGTTCTCAAACGCGCCGCTAGACGGAAAAATTTCGTCATTTAAGACGATCGAGCGCAAAGAAGGGCAACCGTTGCCGTTTTCGCTGTCAACTTTGCAAGTTACGGCGGGAAAAGCGTTCGGATACACACCGCAACAGGTTTTAGAAGCCGCGCAAAGTCTTTACGAGAAAAAATTAACGAGTTATCCGCGTTCGGACTGCGAATTTTTGCCGACAACACAATTTCGGGACGCGCAGAAGATTTTAAAACATTTATCCGCGACAAATAACGAGAGCTTGAAAAATTTAGTCACGCACGCGAATTCAACGGTTAAAAGTCGCGCATGGAACGATAAAAAAATTTCGGCGCATCACGCGATAATTCCGACGCAAAAGCCGCTAAATATGCAATTACCCGCCGTCGAGCTGAATATTTACAACTTAATAGCAAAAAATTACGCCGTGCAGTTCTATCCGCCGCATATTTACGACGAAACCGTTGTTGAGGTCAAATATAAGGGCGAAATGTTCACGTCGCGCGGAAAAGTCGTTAAACAGCTCGGTTGGCGCGAATTTTACGTTGCGCCGAAGGTGAAAGCTGACGACGAAACCGAAATGATATTGCCGCGCATGAAAACGGGCGACGACGTCACGCATAAAAAATCCGAACTAAAACAGGGCACAACGACGCCGCCAAAGCCGTTTACCTCGTCGAGTTTGGTGCAGGGCATGAAAGATATTCACAAATACGTAAAAAATCCCGACGCGAAAAAGCAACTCAAGGACGTTTACGGGATTGGGACGGAGGCGACGCGCGCGGCGATTATCGAGGACTTAATCCAGCGCGGATTTTTGCAAGTCGTAAAAAAATCCTTGCAACCGACGGAAAAAGCCTACCTTTTGATAGATGCGTTGCCCGACGAGATGACATATCCCGACGCGACGGCGATTTGGGAGGACAAATTGCACTCGATGAGCGCGGGCGACGGCACTTTGGAAGATTTTTTGGCGGGGCAAGTTAATTTTACGAGTAAACTCTGCGCGGCGGCGACCAAAGCCAAATTTGCCGAAGCTGAAAGCGTTTTTAAGTGTCCGAATTGTGGTTCTGCTCTTGTCAAGCGCATAAGTCAAGGCAGAAATTTTTGGGGTTGCGCGAATTATCCCGAATGCAAGACGGCGTTTGACGATGCAGATGGTAAGCCCGACTTCGACGGAAAAATTCGGGCGGCGCGGCTGATTAAAGAAGGTGCGCCAAAGTGTCCGACGTGTGGAGCCGCCCTTGTCAAGCGCAAAGGCAAGAACGGAGAATTTTGGGGTTGCAGTTCTTATCCGAAATGCCGCACAACTTTCGACGACAAGGGCGGAAAACCCGATTTTGACGGAAAAAAGTTTCTCCGCGCTAAAAATTTTAATTCTGCCGACTTCGAGCCGATAATTTCTTCCGCCGATTTTAGATAAAAAAAAATTTCCCCGCCGATTGACGGGGATTTTTTGTTGCGAAAACTTTTTACTTCATGAGGACTGCGACGACCATGGCTCCGACAGCGATAACCACCGTGATAAACATATTGCGCACGTTGCTGTTGAGTCCTTCGCGAATTTCTCTCATGTCGGCATCTTGGCGAGTCCTACTCGCCCTCATTTCGCTTACAACCAAATCGACTTTATCCGACAAGGCGTCCACTTTTGTCGCGATAACCGCCACTTGCTTTTCCAAACTCGTGATACGTTCGTCGAGATTAGAATTGTCGTTCGCCATGACAATCGCCTCCTGTCAGACGATTTTAGCCATCCAAAGACCGTGCAAATTGCAAAATTCGTAAGCGGCAACGGGTTCATCGCCGTCAGCAACGATAAATTCAGCTTCGGGCGCGTCATTCGCGGTTAAATGGACGTATTGCCCGCCTTTTTTAGTCTGTAAGTAAATCCATTGAATCAAATGCGCCTCAGTCATGGGGTGAGCGACGCTGCCGACCTTAACGGAAACTTTTTTGCCGTCGACGGTCACTTGCGGGACGTGTTTTTCCTGCGCGGCGTCAGTTGTGTTCGCCGTCAAGAAGTTCATAGGCTTACCGCCGCAAGAAATATCCGCGCCGCCGCCAGTAATCAGCATGATAATCGATTTTTTGTCGTCCGAAATCAAAAGTCTGCTCATAAGTCATTCCTCCTAAAAATTATTCGTCAAACCGAGAGAATTTAAGAGTTTCAAGTCGCTTTTAATATTTGTATTCGACGTGGTGAGCATATTTCCTGTAATCGCGGCTGATGCGCCGTGTAAAAACGCCGACGCGCCATTATCCGGCAAAAATTTCCTTCCGGCGGCTAAGCGAACGTTCGCGGTCGGATTTATGTAGCAGAAAATTGCAATCGTGCGCAAAATGTCTTCGGGCGCGAGAATTTTTAAATTTTCAAGCGGCGTGCCCTTAATCGACGTCAAAATATTAATCGGAATGGATTTTATGCCCAAATTCGCGAGTTCAAACGCCAAATCGATTCTATCCTGCCAATTTTCGCCCATACCGATGATTCCGCCGCTACAAACTTCCAAATCGGCGGCTTGCGCAAGTTTTATCGTGCGAATTCGGTCGTCGAAAGTGTGCGTCGTGCAAATGTGCGGAAAAAATCTGCGCGACGTTTCCAAATTGTGGTGATAACGCTTGACGCCCGCAGATTTTAATTTTTTTAGCTGTTCAGCCGTCAAAATTCCGTGAGAGGCGCAAAGTTCGATTTTAAGTTTGTCTCGGAGGAGTTTATAAGTTTCAATCGCCCGCTCGAAATTTTTTCTGTCCAAAGCTCGCCCGCTCGTCACGATAGAAAATCGATTGACGCCGGCTTTTTCGTCAGCCAAAGCCACTTCCAAAATTTTTTCCGTCGGTAAGAAGCCGTATTCGTCAATTCCGGTCTTATGCTGCGCAGATTGGGCGCAATATTTGCAATCCTCGCTGCAACGTCCGCTTTTGCCGTTAATAATCGTGCATAGGTCGACACGTTTGCCGAAAAATTTTTCTTGAATCAACTTCGCGCCCGCCTGAAGTTTTTCCAGCGGCGTCGTCAATAAAAATTTTAAATCGTCGTCGGGACGGAGCCGCTCACCGCCGATAATTTTTTCCGCAATCAAAATTCATCGCTCCTCCAAAATTTTTTGCAACTTCACGCCCAAAAATGCCGCCGCCGTCGCCTTTAACACGTCGCCGAACACGAACGGGAACACCGCCATTGTCAACGCCTGCCAAATTCCTATGTCTAAAATTAAAATCATCGACGCCAGCCCGCCCGCGTAAGTTATCGGCACCGCAATTAAAATGTTCGTCAGCGCGTAGCGTTTCAAATTCGGTGCCGCGCCCTTCGCCAAACTCAACAGCGGATAGGCGACGAGCCACGCGAAATAAAATCCTCCGACTGGTCCGAGCAGACGACTTAAGCCCTCGCCGTTCGCGAAAACCGGCAAGCCGACCGCGCCCATTAAAATGTAAATCAAAATTACCGTAAACGTTTGACGCGGCGGCAGGAGGTAAGCCGACAAACTCAGCGCGAACGTCAACGCCGTCACATATCCGGGCGTAAACGGCAACGGGAACGCGATATACGCCGTCACACAGCACAGCGCGACGCACATTGCCATTTTTGTCAGGTCTCTCACTTGCATGAAAAATTTCCCCCTTTGTCAACGCGCCGATTATACATTAGCCGATTGTCAACGTCAACGATTTTAATTGTTTACCACGTGCACAAAAAAAAGAGCGCGTCTCCGAAATTGGAAACGTGCTCTTCGATTGATTAATGTTTCGTCCAATCGGCAGCGAGTTTCAAAATTATTTCCGCAATCTCTTGGTGCTTCTGCTGATAAGTGTGCCCCGTGCGCTCGATAAAAATTAATTTGTTCGCGGCGGCGGTCTTCATGTGCGAATTTATATTTTTTAAGAAGCAAACAGGGTTGCCGTCGGTGAAGTTATCGTAAGTGCCGATTATCAGTGCGCCCGTGTGATTTATTTGCTCAAGCTGCGAAAAATTATTTGTGTTGTCTAAAATTCCGCTCAACCAATCGTGCGCCGTGTTTGCCGTGCAAATTACCCAGCCCATAAAGTAAAACGGCAAAATTTTTTCCCCGTGACCGTATCGAACCAATTTTTCTACAAAATCGCGCTCGTCGTCGCTTACTCCGCTCATCATGTGCGATAAATTCGCGGGGCTCATCAAAATAAAATGTTCGACGCGCTTTTTGTCGTGGTGTTTAGAAAGATAATAGATAACTTTGTTCGCGCCGAGAGAATGCCCCGCCAAAATCACGTGACGATATTTTTTTGCGGCGCAATCAAGGTAAGCGTCGATGTCCTCTTCCGTGTAAGAAAATCTTTCGTTCCACGAGCCGATAATTTCTTTCGCGCCGGTCTTCGCGTTGGAAGTTTCAATTTCGCCGTATGCGTCGTTCGTCTGCGCGTAAATAAAATCGATTCCGTTCGTGCTTAACGTGTCGCCGATGTTATAGTAAAAGGGATTGCTGTAAAAATTGCCGTGAATGCCGGTTATCGCGATAACAACCGTGTCTGAAGCCTTCGCGGGGAATAAAACGCCGTTTAAAACAGTTCCTCGGCGCGTCTCGACGTTCAAACTTTCCATTTAATCACGTCCTTTAAAAATGCAACGGTGCGCGGGCGTTCGATAGCAGGCGTTGCACGAAACGCATTTTGAAACGCAATTTTTATCGGCAAAAAGTTTTTTAGGTAAATCAGGCTCACGAATCAGCGGGCGCGATAAAGAAATCAATTCAACGTGAGTTTTATTTAAAAATTCTTCCATAACTTGCCGACAGCGCCAACCTCCGACGCAAATAATTGGAATTTTGACTTCATCAGCGAGTTTTGCGGCGAAATCGGCGAAATATCCTTCATTAACGCCCGCTTTTATGCCGCCGACGGACGTTCCGTTGCCGCTGACCTCGATTGAATCAATTCCCGCGTTAAAAAGCATTTTACAAATAAAAAGGCTCTCATTTTCGTCCAAACCGCCGCTTGTAAAGTCGCTTGAGTTAATTTTTATCGTGACGTGGAGTTTTGGAGCGGATTTTTTAATGCCTCGCAGAATTTCAAGCAAAATTTTAGCGCGATTTTCGATTGAGCCGCCGAATTCGTCGGTTCTGTGGTTGATAAGCGGGCTAATGAAGCGACTTAAGAAGAAAAAGTGCGCCGCGTGAATCTGAACACCGTCAAAACCGCAAATTTCAGCACGAATCGCCGCGTCGACGAACATTTTTATAATTTCGCGGACATTTTCGGTCGACAAATTATTTTCGGAGACTTCGACGAAATTTTTATCGTAAAATGCGCCCAAAGCGAGCTGAATAATCGCCGCGCAGTCCTCAGCGTGAATAATTTCGACTAATTTTTTATATTGCGGAATCAATTTGTTGTCGGAAAGCCTCATCATGCCGCCGAAATAAAAATCATTCGTCGAAACGCTCGTAAATCCGGTAATAATCGCTCCGACGCCGCCTTTAGCGAGTTCGCGGTAAATTTCGTAGGTATTTTCGCCGATTGAGCCGTCATAATCGGCAATTCCTTCCCACGTGGCAGAACGCACCAAACGATTCTTCAAATGCAAATTATTCAGCTCCACCGCGTCAAAAAGAGTTTTCATTATAAAACCTCCTAAATTTTTTGTATAAAATAGCCGCGTTTCGCGTCGATAATCTTTATTTCGCCCGAATCGACGAGCGGCGCGATAAAATTCCTGATTTGAGCCGTGTCGCTGAAGTTGAACGCCTCTTTTAATTCAATATGCGAAATTAGAGGGTGTTTTACTAATAATTCTTGCAAAGTTTCGATATTTAATTCATAAACATCGCGAACTAAAAGGCTCATAACGTAATGAAATTCGATTTTTCCATCGAAATGCGTTTCTAGCTTGCGGAAAATCGGTTCGCACTCGTAAGAAAGCCCCATCATCGGGTCGGTGAAAGTCACGAGAGTAATTTTTTCGTCCATATTTACCTCCTGTCGAAAAATACACCGCCGACGCTCCACGCGGCAATATCGGAAAATTTTATGTAGATATTCATCGGCGGAATATTCAGCACCTCGACGAAAATTTTAGTAATTGCGGCGGAAAAATCCTCGTAACCGAGATGATTTTCGTTTCCGAAGACGCTAACTTCAATGTAAGCAATCGCCTCGTCTTTTTTGCCGCGCAGAAAAAATCGGCAATCGGATTCAAAGCCCGCGAGCAAATATTTTTCGCTGAGACCTGGAATTAATTCGATAGCTTTGCCGAGACGCGATTTTAATTTAATTTCTTGCTCCAAATTAATTGGAACGTTGACTTTCGCTATTAAGAACGGCATTTTTTATTCGCCTCCAAAAGATTGACTGCCTGAAGTATAATATTAAGTAAAATTTTTGTGTAGAACGAATAAAAATCTGCCCGATAAGGAGTTTTATCTATGAACGAGAAAAATTATCCGATTGACGCGACGCTAAGCGATGTCGTCAACAAAAAATGCCCGATACTTTGCGCAATGGAAGTAATCGGGTCGAAATATAAATTGCCGCTGATTTGGTATCTGCACGAAAAAGATGCCACGCGATTTAACGAATTGATGCGGCGCATACCTGGAATAACGCACTTCATGCTGACAAAATCGTTGCGGGAAATGGAAGCGGACGGGCTGGTCGTTCGCCGCGAGCTAATTTCGGAGCCGCCCAAAGTCGTGGAATATTCTTTGACGGAATTCGGAAAGGAATTAATCCCCGCGCTCAATGAGCTTTACATTTGGGGAGAAAAAATTTTGAACAAGGCATAAAAAAAAGAGCGCGTCTCCAAAATTGGAAACGTGCTCTTTGATTGACGGAAAATATTTTAGCCGAGGATAACGAGCGATTCGTGCGCTTTGACGGACTGACCTGCCGCCACGTTGAATTTCTTGACGGTGCCGTCGGCGTCGGCGGTGATTTCGTTTTGCATCTTCATTGCTTCGAGAATCAAGAGGACGTCGCCCGCTTTGATAGCCGCGCCTTCAGCCGCAACGAGTTTGATAACTTTGCCGGGCATGGGGGCGTCGATAGAATGTTCGCCCGCGCCCGCCGCAACTTTGGGCGCCGCAGCCGGTGCCGGAGCCGCTTTCGGTGCGGGAGCCGGTGCCGCCGCTTTAGGAGCCGGAGCAGGAGCCGCCTTCGGTGCGCCGCCCGCTGCTTTTACTTCCTCGACCTCAACTTCATAAGTCGTGCCGTTCACAGTGACGTTGAATTTTTTTGTTGCCATTGAAATTTTACCTCCGATTTATTAGCGATTGATTTTGGACGCCAACGCCCAAGTCTCGTTACGTTTAATCTTAACTGCAACGACCTTGCCGCCGCCGCACATAGCTTGAACCGCCGCCGTGATTGCCGCGATGATTTCCGGTTTAATTTTTTCAGCCACAGGAATTCCTCCTTAAAGCGGAATGTTGCCGTGCTTTTTAGCGGGACCAACTTCGCGCTTGCTGGCGAGGGCGTTCAGCGCAGTGATGACGAGCGGGCGAGTTTCCTTCGGCTCGATAACCATGTCGGCATAACCGCGTTCGGCTGCTTTGTAGGGCGTCGCGAATTCTTCGACGTATTCGGCGGTCTTCTTGTCCTTTTCGGGGTCTTTGCGGAAGATGATGTTCGCCGCGCCCGCAGGTCCCATGACGGCGATTTCAGCGGAAGGCCACGCCATAACTTGATCGGCTCCGAGTTCACGGCAGCACATTGCGATATACGAGCCGCCGTAAGCCTTGCGCGTGATGACTGTGACTTTCGGGACGGTCGCCTCGGAGTAAGCGTAAAGCATCTTCGCGCCGTGACGAATGATTCCGTTGTATTCTTGGTCGACGCCGGGCAGGAAGCTGGCACGTCAACTAAATTCACGAGCGGAATATTAAACGCGTCGCAGAAACGAATAAACCGCGCAGATTTATCGGAGGCGTCAACGTCCAAGCAACCCGCCATAACCGCCGGCTGATTGGCGATAATGCCAACGCTGCGTCCGCCGAAACGCGCAAAGCACGTGATGATATTCGTCGCAAAGTGTTGATGAACTTCGTAGAATTCGCCGTTGTCGACAATCATGCGGATAACGTCTTTCATGTCGTAGGGCGCGTTCGGGTTGTCGGGGATAATCGTGTTGAGTTCTTCGTCTTGACGATCGGGGTCGTCTTCGTTAAAGACAATCGGCGCGTCCTCCAAATTGTTGCTGGGCAGGAAGGACAGCAGGTAGCGGATTTGTTCAATGCAGTCTTTCTCGTCCTCCGCCGCGAAGTGAGCCACGCCAGAGCGGGTGTTGTGCGTCATTGCGCCTCCGAGTTCTTCCGCAGTGACTTCTTCCGCTGTGACAGATTTGATAACCGCAGGGCCCGTGATAAACATCTGGCTGGTATTTTTAACCATGTAAATAAAATCGGTGATTGCGGGGGAATAAACCGCGCCGCCCGCGCAGGGTCCCATGATGACGGAAATTTGGGGAATGACGCCTGAAGCCGCCGTGTTGCGGAAGAAAATTCCCGCGTAGCCCGACAGAGCGTCGACCGCCTCTTGAATGCGTGCGCCGCCCGAATCGTTAATGCCGATAAGCGGTGCGCCCATCTTCATTGCCAAATCCATGACTTTCCAAATTTTGTGCGCGTGCTTTTCGCCGAGGGAGCCGCCCTCAACCGTGAAGTCTTGAGCGAACGCATAGACGAAACGCCCGTCAACAGTGCCGTAGCCCGTGACGACGCCTTCGCCGGGGAGATCTTTTTTGTCCTGCCCGAAGTTGGTGCAACGGTGCTTAACGAACATATCCAGCTCAACGAAGGTGCCCTCGTCGAAGAACATTTCGATACGTTCGCGGGCAGTCATCTTGCCTTTTTCGTGTTGCTTATCGATTCGCGCCTTGCCGCCGCCTTGAAGGATGTGTTCCTTCTTGGTGTGCATCAAGGCGATTTTCTCTTGAACTGTCGCCATTAAATAATCAACACCCTTTCAAATGAGTTACTTAATCGGTTGGCAAAGCTCCAGCAGGACGCCGTGAGTCGCCTTCGGGTGAATGAACGCGATCATTTTGCCGCCCGCACCCTTGCGCGGTGTTTCGTCGATGAGACGGACGCCTTTGGCTTTGAGGTCGGCAAGAGCCGCTTCAAGGTCGTCAACGAGCAGGGCGATATGTTGAATGCCGTCGCGTCCGCCGTTCTTTTCGATGAATTTGGCAATCGGGCTACTGTCTTCGGTGGCAACGAGGAGCTCAATTTCGCTGCCGTTGGGCGTGGGATAAAAACCCGTCGTAACTTTCTGTTCGGCAACGGTCTCTTCGCCCGTGGACGCCAAGCCGAGCGTCTCCCAGAAT
>JAFXNB010000189.1 GCA_017529935.1 Selenomonadaceae bacterium | reverse complement strand
GCCGGCAAAACTCCTATTCCGCTCGATTTGGGCTTTGTGACAAGTCCGCTCGTCGGCTATCAAGGCTCGGTTCTTCCTGCACTCGTTCTCGGTATCTTCGCAGCTAAATTCCAGCAATTCTTGAAAACTTTTATCCCCGATATGATTGACCTTATCGTTACTCCGTTCTTGACGTTGACTGTTTCCATGGCTCTTGGTTTCTTGGTAGTTGGTCCTATCATGCACGGCTTGGAGAGCTTGGTCTTCGGTGCGGTTCAAAACTTCTTGACGATTCCGATTATCGGCGGTTTGATTATCGGCGGCTTGCAACAGGTTATCGTTATCTTCGGTGTTCACCACGTCTTCAGCGCGTTGGAAATTTACCTCCTCTCGACGCAAGGCTCCGACCCCTTCAACGCGATTATCACTTGCGCGACGATTGCTCAGGGTGGTGCGGCATTGGCAGTTTCCCTCAAAACTCAAGACCCGCGTAAACGCGCTCTCTACATTTCCTCGACAGTTCCCGCGTTCTTGGGTATCACTGAACCGGCTATCTTCGGTATCAACCTCCGCCTCATGAAACCGTTCATGTTCGGTTGCATCGGCGGTGCGGCTGGCGGTGCAGTTTCCAGCTTCCTCGGTCTTGCCGGTACCGGCATGGGTATCACGGTTCTGCCCGGCATGCTCCTCTACATGAACGGTCAGATTGTCCAGTACATCATCGTCAACTTGATTGCATTTGCAGTTGGCTTTGCCTTGACTTACGTACTGTTTAAACACGACGAATAAAATTTTAACGCAACCTCGTTTTTAGAAAGTTGCCGCGCTCGTTGGATTAGATAAATTTCACGCGGGCGCGGCTCTTTTTAAATCATGATTCTTTTTCAGTAAGAAGGAGGAGTTTTTATGGCTAAAAAGTCCGGTGAAACCTTGGAGAGCATCAAGGCAAAGTTCAACAAGCAGGCTGTCGACGAGCGCGTTCGCGGCGAAATTCCCTACACGAGCCGCTGGCATAACCGTTTCCACATCGACGCGCCGCACTCTCTGATAAGCGACCCCAACGGTCTTTGCTGCTGCGACGGCACCTATCACATCTTCTGCCAGTGGAATCCCGTTCCCGAAAATCAGCAATGGCACAAAAATAAATCGTGGATGCACACCGCCACGAAAGATTTCATCAACTACACGATGCCCGAACTCTCCCTCTGGCCGCGCGACGAGCACGACAAGGACGGCTGCCACTCCGGTTGCGGCTTCGTTGAGGACGGAAAAGTTCGCGTCTTCTACACCTGCAACGCCCGCGACGAAAATTATGTTCGCACCGTTGCGCAACGTTTCGGCACGCTTCAAGAGGACGGCTCCATTAAGTTGGAAGAAATTCAACTTTACGGCAACCCCGAAGGTTACACCGCGCATTTCCGTGATCCTAATTTCTTCTATCGCAACGGCGTCCGTTATTTCGCTATGGCGGCACAGCGCATGAGCGACCCCGAAAAATCTTCCCGCCCGACTAACGGCGCAGTTCTTATCTACAAGGAAAAACCCGAAGGCGGCTGGGAACTGCTCGGCGAAGTCAAGACCGATTATTACGATTTCGGCTACATGTGGGAATGCCCCAACCTTTTGCAGTTTGAAGATATGGACGTTCTTATCGTCTGCCCGCAAGGCGTTCACCACGAAGAATTGAAATATCAAAATCACTGCCTCGCCGGCTACTTCATCGGGCATTTCTCCGTTGATAGCCTCGACATGATTCACGGCAAATTCCACGAACTCGATAAGGGCTTCGATTTCTATTCCCCGCAGGTTTTCGCCAATGAAGCGCGCCACATCATGGTTGGTTGGATTGGTATGCCCGACCTCGTCGATACGGTTGAATCCGCAAAAGACGGCTGGCTCTATTCGCTGACCATGCCGCGCGAACTCACGATTCATCAGGGCAAAGTCCGTTCCGCACCCGTCAAAGAAATGGAAGCTCTGCGCGGCGAACGCACCGACATCGACGTTTCCAACTCGCAAGCCATGCCCGTCAACCTGCCCAAAGGTTCTGAATCAATCGTCAACGTCACGTTCGGCGCGGCTCGCAAAGTTGAAATCTCCGTTAATTGGGGCAAAGAAAAATTCGCCATGAAATACGACCGCGATACCCAAATCATGACGCTCGACCGCAACGGCATGAATCTCGGCGGCAAAGGCATTCGCCCATTCAATGACGGCAAGAACACCGACGTCGAATTGGGAATCCGCAAATTTAAACTCTTCACCAACTTGGAGCTCAATTTCCGCCTGTTCGTCGACAATTCCGTTATCGAACTCTTCTTGCAGGACGGCGAAGAAGCTTGCAGTCTCCTCGTTTATCCGGAAGAAGACGTTGCGCCAGTGCTCGAATTCAAAGCCGATAAACCGCTCCAGAGGATTGCCGGCAGAGTTTGGCAGCTCGGCGAATTCCACTACGAATAAAATTCTCGGCGGCTAAAAGCTCGTCATTTCAGCGCACAAAAAAAGTCTCCCGTCTAAATTGGCGGGAGGCTTTTTGATTTTAAAATTAAGTTCAGAACGTGCCCGCGACTTCGATAAAGCCGAAAGTGTCTTCGACTTCGCCGACGTGCAAGCCTTCAATGTAATCGTACATCTTCTGCGCGAAGGCACCGATTTTGCCGTCGCCGATAACGTAATCTTTTTCCTTGTAGCGCAGGACGCCGACGGGCGAAATTACCGCCGCCGTGCCGGAGCCGAAAACTTCTTCCAAGCGACCGTCTTCGTGAGCTGCAATGATCTCGTCGATTGAAATTCTGCGTTCGACGACGGGCACGCCCCAAGTCTTAGCAATTTGATTGACCGTGCGGCGCGTGATGCCATCCAGAATCGACGTTTGAATTTGCGGAGACGGCGAAACAATTTCTCCGTTAATCTTGAACAGGATATTCATTGAGCCAACTTCCTCGATATATTTGCGCTCGACGCCGTCAAGCCAGAGCACTTGGTCAAAGCCGATATCGTGAGCGGCAAGTCCCGCGTGGAGGCTCGCAGCGTAGTTGGCGGGAGTTTTCGCCGCACCCAAGCCGCCACGAACCGCGCGGACGTATTTATCTTCAACCAAAATTTTGACGGGCGCAAAGCCGTGCGCGTAGTAGGCGGCGACGGGCGACAAGATTATCATGAATTTATATTTTTTGCTGACGCTGACGCCCAAAACTTCATCTGTGGCGAAGACGAACGGGCGAATGTAAAGGCTCTGCCCCTTCTCGGTCGGTATCCAATCTTTTTCAATGTCGACGAGTTTTAATAAGCCTTCATGAATCACGTCAAAGGGGAGTTCGGGAATGTCCAAAATTTTTGCGGAGCGATTCAGTCGATTGAGATGATCTTTGGCGCGGAAAAGGACAGCCTTGTTGCCTTGACGATAAGCCTTAAGCCCCTCGAAAATCGCCTGCCCGTAATGGAGCGTGGCGTTGGCGGGGTCAAGCAAAATTTTTTCGTGCGGAACAATGCGGGCGTCGTGCCAACCCTGCGCGGTGTCGTAATCCATGACGAACATATAATCGCTAAAATGCGTGCCGAATCCGATTTTGCTGACGTCGGGCTTGGCTTTGAGAGTTTTGGCTTCGACAAATTTAATTGACATAAAAAATCCTCCTAAAATTTATTCGTTGATGATTTTGCATTGGCAGTTGCGCATGACGTCCAAAGCTTTTTGGTGAGCTTCGGGATTAGTGCCGGCGCAACAGGCGGCGTCAATTTGAATGCGCTGTTCGGGATAAAACGCCTTGATTAAAAGCGCGTTCGACACGACGCAAATATCAGTGCACACGCCCGCGAATTCGACGACTTCATAGGGCTTGATGAGCGACGGTAGCCGCGTCGACCCGAAAGCTTTTTTCTCGATGACTGCCTTGGCTCGCGGCGTGAATTTCTGCAATTCGGGGACAATCTGCCAGCCGTCGGTTTTCTTTATGCAGTGCATGACGGGCAAATTTCTGCCCTCCTGCGTGTCAAGGTAGTTGTCGGCGTGCGTGTCCTGCGTGAAGATTAAATCAACCGCGCCCTCCTCGACTATCGCCTCCAATTTTTTGACCAGACGTGGGAGCATTGCCCGTGCCTCCTGCGTGCCGAGCGGTCCCGTCACGAAATCGTTTTGCATGTCGATGATTATCAATGCTTTTGCCATGTGTTAAATCCCTCCTAATTTTAATCCTACTGCACACGCAGCCAAACCCGCCGCGACGCTGGCGATTATGTTGGCTACCGCCGCGAAAATTTGTCCGCCTTGAATCAGCGCGAGTGTTTCGGCGGAAAAACTAGAAAACGTCGTGAAGCCGCCCAAAAATCCTACCGCGACGAACAATCTAATCGACTCGAATCGTCCCGCCAAAATTCCTACGACCAAACCCATCAGTAGACTCCCGAAAAAATTTGCCGTGAGCGTGCCGAGCGGGAAGTTGCCCAGCTTGCCCGCCAATGCCGTCGTGACTAAAAAGCGCGACACCGCTCCCAATCCGCCGCCGATAAATACCAGTAAAAGTTTTGTCATGCGTCCTCCTTGAACCCCGCGCGGGGCTTGTGATTGAATTCGTCAAGCTGTATAATTCGGCAGTAAAAATTTTCAGCGAGGTGTTCAAATCATGTGTAAAGAATGCGGTTGCGGCGAAGGCGGCGGCAATACCCGCTTGCAATTCACCGCCAAAGGTTACACGCAAGAGAGTGCGGCGGCTGTCGAAAAAAATTTGCTCGGCTTGGCGGGCGTGCTTTACGTCCACATTCACGCGCACGACGGCGAAACGACCATTGACTACAACCCAGAAAAAACTAAGCTCAGGGAAATTCTTAAGGTCTTCGACAATCACGGCGTCGAGGCTGATATTTAGTACCAAAAATTTTTTTCAGCGGCGACTGTAGTTTGTGAGCCGTGCCCCGTGTATAAAATCGTTTCGTCGGGCAAGGTTAAAACTTTTTCGCGAATCGTTCGCATAAGGTCGACATGACTGCCGCCGGGCAAATCGGTTCGTCCGTAGCTGCCGCAAAAAATCGTATCGCCCACGAACGCGACGCCCGCCTCCGCGCTGTAGTAAATCGCGCCGTCAGTCGTGTGCCCTGGCGCGGGAATCAGCTTGACGCCAAAATTTTTATTCGCGTCCAAGACAATTTCGGTGTCGTCGGGCAAGCAAGTCACGTCGTTAAGGATAATCGGCTCGCCGACAAACGCCGAACAATTTATCGCGGGGTCTTTGGCGTAATAATTGCCGCCCTTGCTCATGCAGACGGGAATTTTCAACGCGCGTTGAATCTCGTTGACTGCGCCGATATGGTCAAAGTGCCCGTGCGTCAAAAGAATTTTTTCTACGGTAAAATTGCGTTCGCCGATGATTTTTAAAAGTTTATCAGCCTGCGCACCTGGGTCGATTAAAAATCCGTGGCGCGTCTCGTCGTCGATAAAAAAATAGGCGTTCTCGTCAATGACGCCAAAAACTTCAACGGTTAAAATCATTTTTACAACTCCTTAGCGCGTCGAATCGGCGCGTTTTATTTTATCTTTGCGGCAAGCAATTCAACCGACGAATTAATTTTTTCTAAGTCTTTCGCGTAGGGCTGATTGTTAAGCAGTTGCGCGACCAGTTGCAAAAGTTTCAAGATTGTTTGAAGGCTCGCTTTGTTCGCCGCCGAAATCGCGTTGAGCGCGGAAGAATTTTCAGGCGCGTTTTATTTTATCTTTGCGGCAAGTAATTCAACCGACGAATTAATTTTTTCCAAATCTTTTGCGTAGGGCTGATTGTTGAGCAGTTGCGTAACCAGCTGCAAAAGTTTCAAGATTGTTTGGAGGCTGGCTTTGTTCGCCGCCGAAATCGCATTGAGCGCAGAAGAATTTTCAGGCGCGTTTTATTTTATCTTTGCGGCAAGTAATTCAACCGACGAATTAATTTTTTCCAAATCCTTCGCGTAGGGCTGATTGTTAAGCAGTTGCGCAACCAGCTGCAAAAGTTTCAAGATTGTCTGGAGGCTCGCTTTGTTCGCCGACGAAATCGCGTTGAGTTTTTCCAACTCCGAATTGAGCGCGGAAGAATTTTCGCCAAAATTGCTGACTGTCGCGTTGAGTGCTTTAGAACTTTCAGCTATCTGCGTTAAGTTGTCGAGTTCGGCGAGGCGCACGCGAATAACTTGCAAATTTTCTTGGACGAGTTGCGCGGCGGCGTTGACGGAATCCATAGCCTCGGCGGTGACGGCGGCAGTTTCGTTTATCTTGTTGCGCAGCTGTTGGAATTGAATTTCTATGCGCTGATAATCGTCCTCGGTCGCCTGCGCGGCTTTGGAGAGTGCTTTCCTTAAACTTGCCGCCGCAAGAATGGCAAAGACTGCGCCGCTAAACCAGCCGATAAGGTCGTCAAGCTTGAGGAAAGCTCCCAAACTTATCAGCGAGAGAAACAACGCGCCCGCAAAATTGTCTTCACTGCCACCCATGCTACAACCTCCGCTTTGAAACTTTCCGCGATTTTAGCACTAATTTTTTCTAATGGCAACTGCCGAAGACTAATCCGGCTCCGTTTTGACTAGACAGCGAAAATTTTTTTGTTTATAATTCGCTAAATGGAAGTTGTAATTTTTTGACAGCTTAGGGGAGGTTTTTTAATGAAAGGCGGCAATAAACCAATTTATGTCATCGGACACCGTAATCCCGACACGGACTCGATTTGCTCGGCTATCGGTTACTCCAACTTGAAACAAGCGCACGGCGTCAACGCTGTTCCCGCCCGTTGCGGCAAAGTTAATAACGAAACGAAATACGCACTCGAATATTTTAAAGTAGATCAGCCCTTGCTCTTGACCGATTTGTATCCGCGCGTCAAGGACGTTGCGCTCGAATGCAAGACCGTCGTCCGCCAGCACGACACGCTCCGCCACCTCGGCGAAGTCATGCGCAAAAGCGAGTTGCAATCCGTGCCCGTCACAGACTCCAACGGCGAACTCGTCGGTATCGTCACTGTCAGCGACCTTGCGAAAAGATATTTCCTTGAGCTGGGTCTCCAAAGTCTCGTCGACCTTCGCGTCCGTTACCGCGACATTATCCAAGCGACGGAGGCTAAAGTTTTAATCAGCGGCGACGAAAATTCACTTATCGAAGGCAACATTATCATCGCGTCGGGTTCTGCGTTCTCGACTGTCAGTATCCTCAACAAAAAAGATATTGTCCTCGTCGGCGACAGGAGCGCGGAAACTCTGCTCAAATTCCTTGAATGCGGAATCGCTTGCCTTGTCGTCACGCAAAACAGCCGCATTGCGCCCGAAGTTTTGGAAGAAGCCGAAAAGCGCGGCGTGTTTGTACTCTTGACGCCCTACGATACTTACACCGTCGGCAGATTAATTAATCAGTGCGTGCCGATACGCAGAATCATGAAATCAAATCCCGTTTGTTTCCGCCCGATGGATTTATTGAGCGACATTAAGGGCATTATGGACGAGAACCGCTACCGTAGCTATCCCGTCGTCGAAAATGGCAAACTTGTCGGTTTGGTCAGCGCGGATGAAATTATGCTCCCCGAACACGAAAAAGTTATCCTTGTCGACCACAACGAGCGCGGGCAAGCCGTCGAAGGCATTGAAGAAGCAAAAATTGTTGAGATTATCGACCACCACAGACTCGGCGGCGTTCAAACTTCGGAGCCAATTTACATTCACCAAGAGCCGGTTGGTTGCACGTGCACAATCGTCGCGAACATGTATTGGGATCAAGATGTTGAAATTCCGCCGTCAATCGCCGGACTTTTAATGAGCGCGATTATTTCCGATACCGTTCTGTTCAAATCGCCGACTTGCACGCCAAAAGACAGAAAAACTGCTGAACGTCTCGCGGAAATTGCCGGCGTCAATCTCAAAGAATACGGCTTGGCAATGCTCAGAGCCGGCGCGGGTATCGGCGATAAAACTCCCGCCGAAATTGCTAAAAACGACCTTAAAGAATTCAAAATCGGCGATTATCGTATTATCGTCAGCCAAATTTCCGTCATGGACCCGAAAGAAATTCTCGACATTGAAGACCAACTTATCGCCTTCATGAAGGAGAACATTGAGCGCGAAGGTTTCGATATGCATTGCTTGATGGCGACGGACATTCTCGAAGAATCAACTTATCTGCTTTACGCCGGCTCTCCGCGTTCGCTGATTGGTGAAGCTTTCCGCAAAGATGCAAGCGGCACGCATATTTTCCTGCCCGGCGTCATGTCAAGGAAGAAACAAATCATTCCGCCGCTTTCCGAAGCAGTCAAACGCATTAAACCGCAGTAAACATATCTGAAAAATTTTTCCCCTCCGAACAGCTCGGAGGGATTTTTTATCACGGAGGGAAAACACATGGAAAGCACGATTGCAAAGTTGATTAAATTGGAAAATAATCCCGTTGCCGTCGTTCAAAGCGATTCTTGTCCCGAAAAAGTTTTACAATTTAGGGAAAATCAATGGGGCTGCGCAATCGCCATGCTCGCCGCCGCCGCCAACGGAAAAATCGCCGCCTTCACGAAAGAAACGACGCCTTGTCTTGGCGGAAGAGCGGGGCTGGGCTTTGAAAAATATCCGCTCGGTTGGATTGAAAATTTTGTGTCGAATGTCGGGGAACGTTGCGAGCGTTATAAAAAAAATCCCGACGTTGCGCGGGAATTTATTTGCGGTGTATCCAATGCCTTGATTGAAAAACTTCCGCCGCGAAAAAAATATTTGCTGTTCAAGCCGCTGAAACTGACCGAAGAGACGCCCGAAGTTATAATTTTCCTTGTAAACGCCGACCAATTATCGGGGCTGGTGACTTTGGCGAATTACGAAACAGCTCGACACGACGGCGCAAAAATTTTATTTGGGGCGGGCTGTGCGCAGACGATACTTTATCCGATAAGCGACAAAAATAATTGTTTCGTCGGCTTAACAGACCTGTCAGCGCGGAAATTTATCGACAAAAATCTTTTGGCGTTCAGCGTGTCCTACGAAAAATTTTTGGAGCTGGAGCG
>JAFXNB010000021.1 GCA_017529935.1 Selenomonadaceae bacterium | reverse complement strand
GCCGGTCTGTCTGTCGCCGAAACGAGAGCCGACCGCGATAATCAAATCTGCCGCCGCGACCGCGTGATTGGCCGCCTTCTTGCCGTGCATGCCCGCGAAGCCCAAATTTTGCGGATGACTGCGCGGGACAGCTCCGATACCCATGAGCGTGTTGACGACGGGCAGATTGAATTTCTCAATGAAGGCGATAATTTCTTTGGACGCGCCCGCCGAAATTGCTCCGCCGCCCACGATTACCGCAGGTCGCTCCGCTTTGGCAATTTCTTCAGCCGCCTCCGCCGCGCAGATTTTAAAATCGGCGTCGGGTTGCGCGGGAATTTTTTCTTTGACTTCTTGCGGGCGATAATCCACCTCCGCGAAAAATAAATCACGCGGCACGTCGACAAGCACGGGACCGCGCCGCCCGCTTAACGCAATTTCAAACGCCTGCCGAATCGTCGGGACGAGTAGCCGCGCCTCCTTGACTTTAAAATTATGTTTGGTGACGGGCATGGTTATATCGAGTATGTCGGTTTCTTGGAAGGCGTCGCGTCCGAGGAGCGCGGTGTCGACTTGCCCCGTTATCGCAACCAGCGGAATCGAATCCATGAACGCCGTCGCAATGCCCGTGACTAAATTTGTCGCGCCGGGTCCGCTCGTCGCCATGCATACGCCGACTTTGCCCGTCGCCCGCGCATAACCGTCAGCCGCGTGCGCCGCGGTCTGTTCGTGCGTCACCAAAATTTGTTTGATTTCCTTTTCGTCAACAAGGGCGTCATACATCGGCAAAATCATTCCGCCAGGGTAGCCGAAAATTATATCGACGCCACGTTCGCGCAAGCACTCGACGATTGCCCTCGCGCCTGTCATCATCATAAACGTTCCTCCTTTGTCAATGCGGCAATTCTAATTCAAACGCGCAACTTTATCAAGGCAAGATAACTTGAACGCCGCGCCCTTCCAAATTTTTTTGCGTTGCCTCCGAAATTTTTTCGTCGGTGTAAATCGAATCAATTTCCCTGTACGACAGCAACGACACGACGCCCACTTGAGAAAATTTTTTAGATTCGGTCAAGATGATTGAACGCCGCGCAGATTGCGCCATGTTGCGAACGGCCTCCGCCCGCATTAAATCGCCTGACATCGCGCCCAATTCGTTGAAGCCGTCCGTGCCCATGAAAAATTTTTCCACGGAGAAATTTTCCGCGCACCTTTTGACGAGCGGTCCGACCATAACTTGAGATTCGCATTGGAATTCGCCGCCGAGCAAAATTATTCGCGCCCCGATTTTATTCCGGAGAAACGTCGCGATAAAAACCGAATTGGTTATGATTGTCACGTCGCGCCGATTCGTCACGATTTCCTCCGCCAACAGTGCGCAACACGAGCCAGATTCAATCATCAGCGTTTCGCCGTCTTTTATCGATTCGAGTGCCTTTTGAGCGATTCGGCGTTTCGTCTCGTAATTGAACAGGAGCCGCGTGCTCACGTCGTCGCTTTCCGGCAACGTTGCAAAGCCGTGTTCGCGCTTTAAAAGTCCTTTCTCCTCCAAAACTGACAAATCTTTTCTAATCGTCACGTCGGAGACTTTCAAGAGTTCAGACAGTTCAAGCACTGTAATTTTTTTCTTTTCGCCCAAGAGGTTTAAAATCTGCGTTTGTCGTTCCCGCATGTGAATTTTCCTTTCAACAAAAAATTTCTATGGCGTGTCGGATAGTTTCTATTTTGAGCGGCAAGTTGTCGCCCGCCTCGCCGTCCAAGTCGCTCGTTAATTCGGCGGAAGTTTTTATCTCGAACGTGGCGGCTTGCAGGAAGAAAATATTTTCGTCGGATTGAACGCTCCCGCCCGCCAAATTTCTTTTCAACAAAAAATTTCTATGGCATGTCGGATAGTTTCTATTTTGAGCGGCAAGTTGTCGCCCGCCTCGCCGTCAAAGTCGCTTGTCAATTCGGCGGAAGTTTTAATCGCGAACGTGGCGGCTCCCGCCCGCCAAATTTCCTTTCAATAAAAAATTTCTATGGCGTGTCGGATAGTTTCTATTTTAAGCGGCAAATGGTCGCCCGCCTCGCCGTCCAAGTCGCTTGTCAATTCGGCGGAAGTTTTTATCGCGAACGTGGCGGCTTGCAGGAAGAAAATATTTTCGTCGGATTGAATGCTCCCGCCCGCCAAAATTTTTTTAGCCAAATTAATCAGCGCAGTCGCCGAACATTTTTTGAGCACCAGTAAATCCAATTTGCCGTCGTCAATCTGCGCGGCGTCCGAAATTTTTTTGAAGCCCGCAACCGACGGCGAATTCAGCACGAGAAATAAAAATGCGTCGACCGAAAATTTTTGCCCGTCAGCCGTGATGTCAAGCGGCACCGATTTAAACTTTTTCAGCTCGCCAGCCCGCGCAGGTAGTAAGCACTCTTGCCCAAAAAATTTTTCAGGCGCGAATCGACTTCGTGAGCAATGGACGTGAAGACGCCCGCGCTCGCCACGTTGATAAAATATTCCCTGCCGTTGACCAAGCCCAAATCAGCGGGGCGCGTTCTGCCCGCCGCTACGGCGTCAAAAATTTTCTCGTCGTCAAGTTGGAGGTGCGCGGCGAAATCGTTGGAAGTGCCCGAATTGATAATCCCGACGGGCAAGTCCAGCGAATTTTTTTTGAGCCAATTAATCACGGCGTGCAAAGTTCCGTCGCCGCCCGCCGCTATCACTCCTTCGGGCTGAAAAATTTTCACGCTGTCAACGAAACTTGAATTGTCGCCCGCGCAGGTTCTGTAGACCGCCAGCAGAATTCCGCGCCGCTGAAAATTTTCTATCACGGCGTCGAGACGATTTTTAAACGCCGCATGACCAGACACGGGATTATAGACTAGAAGAATTTTTTTCATTTGAATATCCCAAGCTTGCGGAAAATTTTTATCCCGAATTTGCCGACCATGGGGATACGCGCCATGTCCTCTTCGAGCAAGCCGCCGATAAGTGCCAGCGTCGCCACGTAGACCACACAGCCCGCGCCGATTGCTCCGAATGTCGACAAAATTTCCATGTGCCACTGCGCGACCGTCAAGTCATGGAAAAATTTCACGACGACCGCCATTGCTCCCGCCGCGCAAATCGTCTTGAAGAGCTGACCCATTTCGATTTTGTAGCCGATGTATTTGTAGATAAAGTAGAGATTTATGAACGCCGCAACGCCCATGTCCGCCGCCGTAGCCCAAGCCGCACCCATGATTCCCAACGCGGGCATTGCCGTCAGCGTCCAGTTCAAAACGACTTTAGCCGCCGCCGCCAAGACCATGTTAATCATCGGGATTGTCGTATGACCTAATCCTTGCAAGACGCCCGTCGAAACTTGATGAAGTCCGAGCAAAATTATCGACACGGCGGAAATCATCACGGCATCGCCCGCGCCCGGCGCGTTGTAAATCAAACTGGCTATCGGCGTGGCAAGGACGAAGACGACCACGAACGCCGGGAAGCACACGAAATTTGAAATTCGCACAGCCGCCGCCGTCTGCCGAAAAATTCGCGCCGTGTCTTTCAGTGCGCGAGCCTCGGAAATTGCCGGCACGATTGACACCGCCAAAGACGCCGTTAAAATCGTCGCCAAGTTCACGAGCGGCACCGCCATACCCGTTAAGTAACCGAAAAGCTCCGTCGCTTGCCGAACTGAATAGCCCGCTACTTCCAAACGTTGCGGCACTATCATTAAATCCAAATTCGACACGACCGGCAACATAATCGACGCCGCGCTGACTGGCAACGCCAATTTGAAAATCCGTTTGATGATTGAAGTCGTCGGCTCCTGCTCCGATTCGGGCGATGGTTTCAAGTCCGCGCCGTAAGTTTTTTCTATGTCGCGATTCAATTTTATGTGGAAGTAAACGAGGACGATTAAGCCGGTGACTGCGCCCGCCAACGCTCCCAAACTTGCGCCCGCCGCCGCGTATTCAAGACCCCACGGCAAAAACAAATCCGCCAGCACAATCATAACTATCACGCGAAAAATTTGTTCGACAATCTGGCTGATGGCTGTCGGCTCCATTCTTTGCCACCCTTGCAAATAACCTCTCGACGACGCAAGAAACGTTACGAAAAAAACCGTCGGCGACAGAGCAACTATCGACAAGTAAGCGCGCGGGTCACGTATGAATTGCCAATCAATCAGCCACTGCGCGGCAAAATATGTGAGCACGGAAAAAAATATTCCCGTGAAGAGCATCAAGAACAGCGATATTCGGAAGACACGTTTCGCGCCGAAAATATCTTTCAAGGCGACGCGCTCCGCCGTGATGATTGATATCGCCACGGGCACGCCCGCTTGAGAAATCGTCAGCGCGAAAAAATATACAGGGAAAGCCATGGTAAATAAACCTACCCCCTCCCCTCCTAATATTCTTGATACAAAAATCCAATTTACCGCACCAATGGCTTTAACGATGAAACTCGCTATCGTCAAGATGAGCGTGCCCTTTAAAAATTTATCGCTCGATTTATTTTCTGTCATTGTTTTTAGTTCCTGCTTCCCGATTCTGATTATGATTGTTTTTTTCGCCGTCGCAAGTTATAATCCTTTAAAACAACCTGAAAGGAGCAAACTTTATGTATGGCGTCGTTTATCTTATTCTTAATAAAATCAACGGCAGAAAGTACGTGGGACAGACCGTTCAGCCGTTGGAAATTCGATTCGATAAACACACGAGAAGTAATTATGCAATCGGTCGCGCGATTCGCAAATACGGTAAGGAAAATTTCTATTGCGGCGTCATAAAAACTTGCGCGTCGAAAGAGGAGCTTGATTATTGGGAAAAATATTACATTGCCACGCTTAAAACAAAAAAAACTTATGGCTACAATTTAACGGACGGTGGCGAGGGAACTGTTGGCTTGGAGCGCACGCCCGAACATTGTGCAAAGCTTGCGGCGTCAAAGAGAGGCAAAAACAATCCGAATTACGGCAAACATCCTTCAAACGAGACAAGAGCTAAAAGGTCGGCGTCACTGAAAGGCAGAAGATTTTCTGAAGAGCATTGTGCAAAACTTGCGGCGGCACAGACGGGAAAGCGTTACGCGGATGAGTCGCGCGTAAAAATGTCAACAGCAAAGCGCAATAGTCCCTTCAAAAATTTGATAACCGAGCTTGACAAACGGCAACTCACGTACGCTTCGCTCGCTGATATTTTGAGCATAGCTCGCTCCAATGTCACTCACAGAATGCAAGGCGTACGAAAATTCACGGAAGACGACAAAGTGAAACTCGAAAAATTTTTCGGCAAGCCAATCGAATATCTTTTGGCACGCGACGACACGAAAGAATTTTAAAATTTTTTTAAGGAGAGATTTAACAATGGAAAAGAAGAATCCGAGCGTGTTTGAAATGGGCGAGCCTCTGCCCGAACAGTTCAGCAAATATTTTATCGGGCAGGCGTATTTGAATCCGCTGACGAAAACGGGCGGATCGATTGCCAACGTGACCTTCTCGCCTGGCTGCAGAAATTGTTGGCACGTCCATCACGGCGGCGGACAAATTTTGCTCGTGACGGGCGGGCGCGGCTGGTATCAGGAATGGGGCAAGGCTCCGCAAAGTCTCAAGCCCGGCGATGTCGTCAACATTGCGCCCGACGTAAAGCACTGGCACGGCGCGGCGGCGGACAGTTGGTTCTCGCATTTGGCAGTTGAAATTCCCGCAGAAAATTCTTCCAACGAGTGGCTCGAACCCGTCGACGACGAGCAGTATTTCAAACTTGCTTGACTTAAAGTTGACTCGAAGCGCTATAATAAAAAAAATTTTTGGAGAGTGATTTGCATGGCATTTGTATGGGATATCCCGACGAAAATTTTATTCGGCGCGGGCAAGCTCGGCGAACTTCACAAAGAGGCTCCGCTCGGCAAAAAAGCGTTGATTGTAATTTCTAACGGACGCTCGACGAAAACCAACGGCAGTCTCGACAAACTTCAAGAGGAACTTAAAGCTTGGGGCGCGGATTTCGTCGTCTTCAACAAAATCGCCGCCAACCCGATTGAACCGACCGTTCAAGAGGGCGTGGACTTCGGACGCGAAAATAATTGCGACTTCGTTATAGGCTTGGGCGGCGGCTCCGTCCTCGACGCGGCTAAGGCAATCGCCTCCGTTATTCCGCAAAAAGACGGCGGGCGCGTTTGGGATTATATTTTGTTCGGCACGGGCGGCAAGAAACCATTGACGGAAAAAGCTTTGCCGTATGTGGCGATAACTACCAGCGCGGGCACCGGCTCCGAAGTCGACGCGGGCGCAGTCATAACCAACCCCGCCACCAACGAGAAGACCGCCTTTTTCGGGAGCTATCCCGTCTTGGCGATTGTCGACCCGCTTTATATGCTCACCGTCCCGAAAAAATTCACGGCTTATCAGGGCTTCGACGCTTTCTTTCATAACGTTGAAGGCTACATCTCCAACGCCTGCAACGAGGCTTCCGCGATGATTGAACTCACTGCGATTGAAAAGCTCGCGAAATATTTGCCCGTTGCTGTCAACGACGGACAAAATCTTGAGGCGCGCACGCAGGTTGCCTTCGCAAATACTTTGGGCGGATTTTCCATGGACGTTTGCGTCTGCACTTCCGAACATTCACTCGAACACGCGCTTAGTGCTTATCATCAGGAATTGCCGCACGGCGCAGGTTTGATTATGCTTTCCGTTGCGTACTTCTCGCATTTCGTGGAGAAACACGCTTGCGACGAAAAATTTATCGACATGGCGCGGGCAATGGGCAAAGTCAACGCCTCAAAGCCCGAAGACTTTATCGACGCGCTCAAGGAAATGCAAGCGGCTTGCGGCGTCGACAACTTAAAGATGAGCGACTACGGCATCACGCCCGACGAGTTCCCTAAAATGGTGCAGAACACGCGCGACGCAATGGGCTTCCTCCTGCAGTTCGACCCCGTTGCCTTAAGCGATGACGACATGCTCAACATTTATAAAAAGTCTTACCGTTAATCGGTGTCAAGTTCGTCAAGAATATTTATCGCCCCTTCGATTCGGAGGGCTTTTTTTTATTTTGCGAACGTTCCAATAGCGCGGAAAAAATCGGCTCGCCGCCGCACAAATCCGAAATTAAAAACGCCGCGCCCGACACGACGATTAATCCGACGAGGTGCTCAAATTGCCCCGTCAGCTCCAAAATTAAAATGCTACCCGTCACGGGTGCT
>JAFXNB010000188.1 GCA_017529935.1 Selenomonadaceae bacterium | reverse complement strand
GTAATCACCCAGCCGGGCGGGCGTGATTGTCGAGATTGCATGTTTGAAAATCATTTGTTGGCGTCCCATTGCGTCGACGACAACGGTGAATTGATCGAAGCCGCGAATCATGCCTTTAATTTGGAAGCCGTTGACGAGATGGATTGTAACGGGGACATTTTCCTTGCGTGCCTGGTTCAAGAAATTTTCCTGCAGATTGATTGGTTTTGTTGCCATTTAAAATTCTCTCCTTTGCAAAGCTTTAAATTTTCAACCACGTTATATATTTCATTCGCCGGTACCACGTGAGCTGACGTTTGGCGAAATTTCTTGTGGCTTGAGCGACTTTTGAAATGGTTTCGTCGAGCGTCGCGCCTCCTTGAAGATATTCAACCGTTTCCTTGTAGCCGATTCCGAGCATTGCCTGCGCGTTCGGGCTGACGCCGCCGGCGAGTAAATTTTTTACTTCGTCAACCAAACCGTCCGCGAACATTTTTTCCGTCCGCCGATTAATCCTGTCGTAAAGTTCGGGGCGGTCGCTCGTCAAGCCGAAGACAAGCGCGTCGTAGAAAAGTTCGCCCGTTCGTTTGTAGTGACTGATTAAACTTTTGTCCGCGCCCAATTCGTAGCCTTCGACCAGTGCTTGAATATAAAGCCCCGTGCCGCCCGCCACGATTGGAATTTTCCCGCGCAGATTAAGTTCGGAAATTATCGGGCGCGCCCGCCTGACGAATTCGCCGACGCTGAATTTTTCTGCCGCGTCCAAAATATTTATCAGATGATGCGGTACGCGCAAAAGTTCTGCGGGCGAGGGTTTGGCAGTTCCCACGTTGAAATTTTTATAAACCGCCATTGAATCCGCCGAAATTATTTCCGTATCGAATTCTTCCGCAAGCTCCAACGCCAATGAACTTTTTCCCGTGGAAGTTGCGCCCAAGATGACGACGAGCTTTTCCCGCGAAGAATTGACTAAGCGCAATGATTTTATCGAATTCAGGATATTTGTCAAGTCAAATGGCACGGCGTCGAAGTTTTTAATTCGGCTCTTCACGTCAATTCAAGAGACTGCCCCGGCTTGACGATATGAACTTTCGCGAATTCGACGAGCTTAATTAAATCTTCGGCGTTCTGCTTGATAACGTCCCACGTGTCGTAGTGCAGCGGGATAACGTTCGCCGCGTCCAAGAAAGACACAGCCTTAGCCGCGTCGACGGGGTCCATTGTGTAATGCCCGCCAATCGGCAAAATCGCGTAGTCAATCTTGTCGCGCTCGCCGATTAATTTCATGTCGGAGAAAAGAGCCGTGTCGCCCGCGTAGTAAACGACCTTGCCGCCGACGCCGATAACATAGCCGCAAGCAATGCCGCCGCCGATACCGGAGCTGTGGAGCGCGGGCACCATGCGCACGAAGCCGAATTCCGTTTTAACCGTGCCGCCCAAATTCATGCCGATAGTTTTAACGCGCTGCCCGCCGAAGTCCGTAATTTCGGGAATGCCGATGCAAGTCGCGTCTGTTCTGAAAGCAATGCTCGCCGCGTCGCCGAGGTGGTCGCCGTGCGCGTGCGTGATTAAAATGTAATCCGCCTCAACGTCTTTCTCGCTGATTGACGCCTGCGGGTTGCCCGTCAAGAACGGGTCGACGAGAATTTTTGTCTTGCCGTCGTCGAGCAGGAAGCAGGCGTGACCGTAGTAATTGTAAATCAACAAGGTGATTCGCCTCCCTAAAATATTTTTCTTGAATATTCTTCGCGCCCGCCATAATCCCTGCAACAAAAAAAGCTCCAACCGTAGCCGGAGCTGAAGTTTTTATCAGTGGAAAAATATTTCTTAGTACTTGAACATCTGCAAAGAATTCTGCAAATCTTGCGCGAGGCGGGCGAGTTCGTCTGCTGCGGAAGAAATTTCTTCGGAAGAGGCGGACTGTTGCTCGGCAGCCGCAGAAACACTTTCCATTTCCTTGGAAACGCCAACGCCTTTTTCCAAAATCTTTTCGGAGCGGTCGCGAATGATATGGGTAAGTTTTTCGACTTCCTTGAGGTCTCTGACCATGTTCTTTGCTTCCATTTCGACGTTGTTCGACGCCGTGGAAATGCTGTCGAAGGTGGCGCGCAGTCTCTCGACCGATTGAGTACCTGTACGAACAGCGGCGTTACCTTTTTGCATGGAGTCAACCGCGTCCGTGGTATCGGATTGAATGTCGCCGATAAGTGCGGCAATCTTCTGGGAGGCTTCTTGAGATTCTTCAGCGAGTTTACGGACTTCTTCGGAGACGACTGCGAAGCCGCGACCGTGTTCACCGGCACGCGCCGCCTCAATAGCTGCATTAAGAGCAAGCAAGTTAGTCTGTTCAGCAATGCCGCTGATAGACTCGACGATTTGCCCGATTTCTTGCGAACGTTTGCCGAGCTTGTCGACAGTCAAAGCGGAGTCATTAACGATTTTTTCAACGCTGATAATCTGGTTGACTGCAGTTTCAACAGCTTCAGTACCGGCGGCAGCCTCTTGGTTAGCGGAGGCGACGTGTTCGGCAACTTTGTCTGCAGTTTTTGCCAAAGTGTCAATGGAGGTAAGCGCGTTGTTGATAGCTTCCATAGCGTCGTTTACAAAGGTTTGTTGTTCGACGACTGCGCCGGCAGAATTGGTGACGGATTGAGCAACTTGCTCGGAAGCCTGCGCGCTCTGGTGAGCACTGGCAGTGAGTTCTTGCGAAGAGGCCGCGAATTGGTTGGCGGCGTCGTTCGTCTTATGAACAACTTGACTTATAGTCTGGCGCATTTCGCGAACGGCAAGAGCCATTGCTCCGAATTCGTCGCCGCGGTCGGCGTCAAGCAAATCGGTGCGGCGGAAGTCGCCGTCCTTGAGCAGGTGCAAAGCTTGAACCATGTTGCTGAGCGGATTGGTAACGGCTTTGATAATCGACACGCTCACGAAAAGCAAAATGATGACGGTACCGCCAAGGGCAATGAACAGATTACGTTCAGCCGATGCAATTTCTTCGTTGCTGCGTGCAATCGTCTTGTCCGAATCTTCGTAGGCCTTCTGCTGGATAACCAAAATTGCGTCGCCGCAGGAAACTGCATAGGGCATAACTTCATTTTGATAGAACTCAAGCGAGGCGTTGCGGTGCGCGGCAATGGCTGAAGTATCACCCACAGGCGATTTCATCGTGAACATTTTGTCCGCGCCGGCTTTGAATTTGCTCCATTCGCGTTCGGCAGCGTCGACTTGTGCACGAGCTTGCGCGTCGTCTTTAACGATGTCTTCGTAAATCTTCAAAGACTCTTCCAACTCTTTAACGCCGCCGTTGTATTTGTCGAGGCGGGATTGATAAAGAGCCGGGTCAACCGTCAAAGGAGCCAAGACCGCCTGAACCTGTGCATAGCGCACGGCGTGGCGGCAACGACCGATTTCAAAAATGCCCTTCAAGTAAGTCTGGCTGATTGTGTTCAAGTCTTCCTGCGCTTGCATGACGGCGAAATAGCCGACCAGCCCGATAACAAGCATACCGATGAGCGCGATAACATTCAGCAATAAGAGCTTGTACGCCACTCGCATGTTGTTCATCCAAGACATAAAAACATTTCCTCCCTTTCTTGCGGTGTGAAAACCGCCGATATAAAATTTTGAACGTTTCCCGCGATTTCGGGCTTGACCTTCCGTCGTTCGTGCGGTAGTTAAAATCTTGCCGGATTAAATGCTCTATATTGTGCCCCCTCCCGCAAGCGTTCCTTTCCGCGTTATTTAGACGTTACGATTGTAGTTTAACGTAAAAGGAATGTCAATTATTTGTGCCGCTTAGTCAACAAAAAACGGCAGCATAATTAATCTTCGCTATGATAGCATAAAAAGCGGCATTAAGTCTAGGATTTTCAAAAAAAATTTGGCGGCAGAAAAATTTCCTCCAGCCGCCAATCAAATTTTATATCGACGAAATTATTTAACGAGCGCGTCCCAAGCTTCGTTGGCGCGTTCGACGAAAATATTGCGAATTCGTTTGTTCTCGCCGAGACCCTGCAATTTAGTTTCCACTTTGAAGCCCATGCCTTCCAAAATCTTTTTGTGCGAATCTTCCTCGTCGCCCGCCATGTCGTTATTCGCGTGGTCGCCCGCAACCATCATCAGCGGCATCAAAATTATTTTCTCGACTTTGTGCATTTTGAGTTTGCCCGCGAAATCTTCCAAGCGCGGCCAGCCCTCGACGGTGTAAACGTGCACGTCGTTGCGTCTCATTTCGCGGAGTTTGTTTTGCATGACGGAATAATAAGCGTTGGACGGGTCGGGCGTGCCGTGCGCCATGAGCAAAATCGCTGTGCCCTTTTTGTACGCCGGCAAGTGGAGCGATTGCATAACTTCCATAACGTCGTCGGGCTGATCTTCCTGACCTTGCCAATACATCAGCGGCGTGCCCAACGTCATCTTTTTGAATTGCGTCTTGTACTCGTGGAAAAGCGCGACGTCGTATTTGTATTCAATGGCGGGAATTACGCTGAGCGAAACGAGCGCGACCCGCGTGTAGCCTTCTTTTTTAAGTTGCGCGAGCGTTTCTTCGGGTGTCATGTAGTCGCATTTGCCTTCGTTCTCGATAATGTGCTTAATGACGATGTGGCTGGTGAACGCCGTGACAACTTTGGTATTCGGGTGGGCGGCTTGAATTGCCTGCGCGGTCGCGTCGATTGATTTGGCGCGCTGGTCTTTGAACGTCGTGCCGAAACTCAAGACAACAATCGCGTCCTTGTCCATGTAGCTACTAAGCGCGGGATTTTCGTACTTAAGCACGCCGATTTGAGTAGCCATCTGCAACGCGGCGGGCGGATTGGCGACCTCGTCACTTAACATGTAGGCGGCTTCTGCGTGCGCGAAAAATAAACTCGAACACGCCGCACCCACCGCCAACAATTTCTTCCAAGACTTCATTTAAACTCCTCCTCAAAAATTTTTTTGCTCATACATTTCTATTTGCCGAGGAGTCAACGTTTATTTTACCGTTTTAAAAATGTTTGTCAAATCTTTTCAAATGATATAAAATGCGGCGGTACTTTTCTTAAGGAGGCAAGTTTGAATGAAATTTTCTTGTTATAAGAGCGACTTAACCGAGGCTTTGCAATTCGTGATTCGCGCGGTGGCAGTCAAGCCCATGACACCGATTTTAGCCGGCATTTATCTCAAAGCGGAAGGCTCCATGTTGGAAATCCAAGCGAATAATTTTTCCACGGGCATAATCACGCGCATTCCCGTCAACACCGAAGTTTCCGGCGAGACCGTCGTCAGCGGCAAACGTTTCCAAGAATTCGTGCGCAACATGCCCGACGACACAATTACAATTTCCGACGAAGACAGCGCGAATACTTTGGCGGTTGAATCGGGCGGCGCGAGTGTCGAATTGTTGACGATGACGGCGAGCGATTTCCCGAAAGTCAAGACGCCCGAAACCGACCGCTCCTTTAAAATCCGCACGACCGCACTGCGCGATTTGATTCGCAAAACCGTCTTCGCCGTGAGCAAGGACAACGACCGCCCGATTTTTACGGGCTGTTGCTTCGAGATTAAGGGCGATAAAATTTCCCTCGTCGCCACGAACGCGCACCGCCTTGCCCTTGCCGCCGAACAACTCAACGAAAATTATCCAGATTCCGATTTTGTCGTTCCCGCCGATACTCTGCGCGGGCTGATGTTGCGTATCGACCCAAAGGACGTGGAAAATTACGTCACGATAAATTATTCGACGCGCTATCTGACGTTCACATTTGATAATGTTTTCGTGAATGCGCGCCTTATCGAAGGACAATTCCCGCCCTACGACCGAGTTATCCCCGCGTCTAGCACGACCAACATTAAAGTCGATACCGCCGAATTCAAAGCCGCTGTTGATTTTGTTTCGCTGATGTCGAAGGAGACCACATACAACACGATTAAATTTGACTTCGCGGATGGCGGCGTTGAAATTTCTTCCAATTCGCCCGAAATCGGCGGCGCAGTCAAAAATGTCGAGGCGGAGATTGACGGCGACGAACTGGAAATTTCCTTCAACGTGGACTATATCGTCGACGTGCTGAAGGTTATCGACGCCAAGCAGATAAATATCGCGCTGAACGACAAATACAGCCCCGCCGCCTTCACCGAGCCGGAAAACGAGAATTACATTTACATTGCCACGCCCGTGAGGACTTAAATGCATGTCACGGAAATTTTCCTGAAGGATTGGCGCAATATCGCTGAAATGAAAATTCGCCTCGACGCCGCGACAAATATTTTCCTTGGGCAGAATGCGCAGGGCAAGACGAATATCCTTGAGGCGATTAATTTTGCGTCGCTGTTGAAAAGTCGGGCGGGCAAGGAAACGGAGTTGATTCATTGGGGACGACGTGCCGCGCTCGCCCGATTAAAATTTTTTAAGGCGGACGTTTCGCACGAACTGGCGATAGAAATTTCCGCAGAACGGCAACGCAGAATTTTGCTTGACGCCAACGCGATTCGCCCGCGCGAACTTATCGGCAAATTAAATTCCGTGCTCTTCTCGCCCGAAGATTTGTTTATGTTCAAAGGCTCGCCCATAGGTCGCAGAAAATTTCTTGACGCGCAAATTTCTCAAGCGTCGCCGGTTTATTTTATGGACTTGCTGAAATACAATCGCATCGTCGAACAGCGCAACGTTCTGCTGAAAAAAATCCGCGACGAAAAAGCCGCTCCAAACGAGCTTGACCTATGGGACGAACAACTCGCCTTTGCCGCCGAAAAAGTCATCAGCAAGCGGCTCCGCTCCATTGACAAGCTGAACCGCCTGGCGAATTCCATGCACAAGAAAATTTCCGCGCAGAAAGAAAATTTGTCGATTGTTTACGACATGGGCGGACCTTACGAACAGAAAAATATTGCGGAGAAATTTTTTAATTTGCTACGGCAACGGCGCGACGACGACATAAAAAACGGCGCGACTAGCAGAGGCGCGCACCGCGACGATTTAAAATTTTTTATCGACGGGCGGGAGTTGAAACTTTTCGGCTCGCAAGGACAACTGCGCACGGCGACACTCGCGCTGAAACTTTCCGAATTGCAATTTTTAAAATCGGAGACGGGCGAATATCCGCTGCTACTTTTGGACGACGTGATGAGCGAATTGGACGCCGAACGCCGCGACTTGTTGCTGGAATTTCTTCGCGGGGAAAAAATTCAAACGCTGATAACGGCAACCGATCGCGCCTATTTCCCGCCGCAGATACTCGGCAAAATTTTTTCAGTCAATGCGGGGGCGTTGCTTTGATGATTGAAATTAACCGAATGCTCCATGAACAGATTCGTTCGCTCGGCGCGGACACCTACGAAAAATTTCTATGCAGTGAGCTGAATGATAATTGGGACAAACTCGTTGACACAAGCCTTGCCGCCAAAGTTAAGCC
>JAFXNB010000187.1 GCA_017529935.1 Selenomonadaceae bacterium | reverse complement strand
GCCCCAAACCCCAAAGCGCGTGCATAACTTTTCGGGCGTGCATTGGGAATTGTTTTTTTATCGAAACGATAACGCAGTCATGAAAAACGCCTTCAAGCGGCATATTTATATCGATAATTTCGGGCAGAAGCTGTTGCAGGAGCGGCAAAAAAATTCTCTCGGTCGCCTTCGCCATGTAGCAATCTTCCATGGGCGGCTTGCCGACGACGGTCGCAAAGTAAATCGGATTTTTTCTGTGCGTGATGCAGGTGACGTGGAAGACGGGATAATCGTCAGCCAGCGAATAATAACCGGTGTGGTCGCCGAAAGGTCCTTCGCAGCGCAATTCGTCAGTCGAGACGTAGCCCTCCAAAATAATTTCGGCGGTCGCGGGAACTTCTAAATCGACAGTCTTGCACTTCGTAAGTTCGACAGATTTTTTTCTAAGGAAGCCGGCAAAAACCATTTCGTCAACGTCGCGGGGCAGTGGCGCAGTTGCGGCGTAGGTGACAACGGGGTCTGTGCCGATTGCAACTGCCGCTTCGATTTTATTTGAGCCGAGATTTTTTGCGTCACGGAAATTTTCCGCGCCGTTTTTGTGAATGTGCCAATGCATGCCGGTTGTCCGCGAGTCGTATTTTTGCAGGCGGTACATGCCGACGTTGCGCTTGCCGGTCGCGGGATTTTTCGTAAAGACAAGTGGCAACGTTATGAAAGCTCCGCCGTCCTTGGGCCAGCACTTTAGGATAGGAATTTTATCCAGCGACGGATTGACTTCGACGACTTCTTGGCAGGGCGCGTTCTTAACGTACTTTGGAAAATTAATCGCCTTGTGCGCGGTCGACACGATAGAAAAAATATTGGAGCGATTCTTGAACGACAAATAGGGCAACTTCATAATCTCGCGGATATCGTTTGCGGCGTCGTCCAATTTTTCCACGCCGAGCGCAAGAGCCATGCGCTCATAACTGCCGAACGCATTCATCAAAACGGGCATGTCATAGCCGCGAACATTTTCAAAGAGCAGTGCGACGTTGCGGCTGTCCTTGAACTTCGACACGCGGTCGGTTATCTCGGTTATCTCCAGCTCCGCGTCGACGGGAATTTTTATCCGCTTAAGCAAATTTTTTTTCTCCAGCGCGGCGATAAATTCGCGCAAATCTTTATAAGCCAAGGCGTCATCTCCTTTAAAATTTTATGCAATGGAAGTACTTTCGGGGCGCAAAAGATTTAACGCCATGCCCGGCAGTTGATTTGCCTGCGCGAGGATAAACTGCGCCGATTGCGTCAGAAGATTATATCTAGCGAATTTCGTCATTTCCTTAGCTATATCGGTGTCGCGGATTGAGGAGTCGGTGTGTTGCAGGTTTTCGCTCTTAGTCATAATATTTTCGTCGACATAATTAAGCCGATTTATATACGTGCCCAGAGTCGCCTGCTCGTCGAGTGCATAATCCAACGCGCCGTCAATCACCCGTATGGCGACTTGGGAGCCTTCGCGCGTGGCAAGGGAAACATCGTCGAGCGTCATGTTGTCGGCTTTGGTCAGCAGTTTCCGATATTCGGCGCGTTCCGTCGAATCGGTAATTGAATTTAACGTGGCGATATCGGCGTCGTTGAAAATTTCGCCCTTCAAGTCTTTGGTCTGAAAACTTTTTATGTAAGTTTCAATGCGTTGCCCCGCCAAAGTACCGTCCTGAATCCACAGCGCGGAAGTTTCGCGATTTTCCACCGTCAAGGGTTCTGTGTCGGTCTCAATGATTGCGTTCGTGAATTGCATCTCCAGATTGTCCCTTTTGGTGAAATAAATATCATTGCCGTCGCGCTTCATTCCGAGGTCGTGCTTGTCGATTATAAAACTGCTCTCTGTTTTGTCCATGGAGGCAGCCACGCCATTAAAAATTGCCGTCGGTAATTCGCTCTTGTCGGTTACGTTTTTGACGCCGATAACATATTCGCGCGCCTCTGAATTTAAAGTCGTCGGGCTGGCGTTGTAGGTCGATTGATAAACATTTTTGTTCGCGTCGAAGACAACGTTTATAAATTGGTTGCAGCCGCTGCAAAGAATCGCGAAACCTTTCCCGTGCAAAGCGTCAGGATAAGAACTGCCATCCGCAGTCATGGCAGAAAAATCCAGCTTGACGGAAAAATTACTTCCATTGAAACTTTTATCCAGATCAAAGGTTCCAAAGTTAGTGATTGTCTTAGTTCCGGGATTAGTAATTTCCGTTGCGTTTTCACCCGCTCTGAAAGAATCGACGATATTGGCGGCGTTGGCGGGCGAATGAGAAACGGGTCTGTCGTATCTGCCGTCGAGAAGAATTCTCCCGTTGAACTTTGTATTAAAGACGACATTGTTAATCGTTTTAAGGTGGTTTTCGTATTCCCGTTGAAGTACCTGGCGTTCGTCGTCGGAGTTGGTGTCGTTGGCGGAGTTTATCGCCAAAGTTTTCATGCTGTGCAAAACGTCGACGATATGATTGACGCCGCCTTCAGCCGTGGTGAGCATGGACGAGCCGTTTTGAACGTTCAATTCGTCCTGGTCGAGGCTGCGAATCCGTTCGCGCATCTTCTCGCTGACTGCGAACATTGACGGGGCGTCGCCCGCGCTATTGATTTTTTGTCCCGACGAAAGTCTCATCATGGACTTGTTCGCCATCATCATATTGTTATTTCTGTGAAAAAGTGCCTGCCGAGATTCCTCGTTGTACGTGACTGTCATAGCCATTTAAATCTACCTCCTTGTAAAAAAATTCCCTAACGCCGCAAAATATATTTCACGACGAGATAGCCAACTTCATAAAGCAAAATCACGGGGATTGCTACGGCGATTTGAGTGATGACGTCGGGCGAAGTGACAAGCGCACCTATTACGAACGAAAAGAAAAATACGTAGCGGCGATACTTGCCCAATTTTTCGCTCGTCAAAATTCCCAGCTTGCCCAAGACAATTATCACCAGCGGCAATTCAAACACAAAACCAAACGGCAACACGAACAGTATCACGAACTCGAAATAGCTGCCGAACGAAAACAGCGTTTGAAGATTTTCCGATTCCTCGCCGAAGCCCATAAAAAATTTTAGCGCGGTCGGCAAGATTAGGAAGAACGAGAACGCCAGCCCCGCGAAAAATAAACTCACCGACGCGGGCACCAAAATTCCCAAAACTGCGCGTTCGCCTCTTGTCAGCGCGGGCAGAAAAAATCTCCACACGTGATAAAAAATTATCGGCAAGGCGATTAAAAATCCTGCGGCGATGTCGATTTTCAAATACGTAAAGAACGCTTCGCCGGGCTTCATGTAATAAAGCTTGCCGACGGGCAACGTCAGCCACGTTGTAATTTCGTCAAGGAAAAAATACGCGACGCAACTCCCGAAAGCAATTGCCAGCAGAGATTTTATAATGCGCGAACGAAGCTCCTCAAGGTGCGCCGTCAAGCTCATGGTGCCGTCGTCTTCGGGTGGGACTTCCTGCGCGGGATTTTTTTCAGGCTCAGTCATTTCTTCTCGGAGTCAATCTTGGCGGCGTCAAGTTTTTTCTGCTCGGTCACGTCGACGGTTTTATCGTCGTCGGAGTTCGCCTGCTTGAATTCTTTAATGCTCTGCCCCAAAGCCTTTCCAACGCCGGGCAATTTTCCGGGACCAAAGACAACCAAGCCGATAATTAAAATTAAAATAAGTTCAGGCACACCGATTCCAAACATAAAAATCACTCTCCAAAAATTTTTTAGGATTATATCACAAGTTTTTTTGCGTGTCGAAGGGTTTTTTGTTATGATTATGGCGGAGGTGTTGGAAGTGACGAGCGGAAAAATAATTTTCATGCCGCTGGGCGGAGCGCAGGAAGTCGGAGCCAGTTGCTACTTCCTGAAACTCGGCGAAAATAATTTATTGCTCGATTGCGGTTGCGGCTTGACGCGGGGGATAAGATTCGCGCCGAATTTTGCCGCGCTGATGCAGACGCCCTATCTGCAAGACTTCCATCAAGTTTCGCACGTATTTTTGTCGCACGCGCACCTTGACCACTCCGCCGCACTGCCCGATTTTTTGGAGCTGAACGAACGCGCCGCCGTTTACATGACGGACTTGACGCGAGAAATTTTATCCGCGCAGTTGGAGGAGCGATTCGCGCCGATAGAAAAAAATATTTCGTCGGTCGCCTTCCTGCAAAAAATTCCGTTGCCGAACTTGAAAATAAGTTTTCATCAAGCGGGGCACATACCCGGCGCGATGATGACGCTGATAAATTTTCGCGGGAAAAATATTTTGTACACGGGCGATTATTCGACGTTCCCGACGCAACTTGTGGGCGCGGCACTTTTGCCCGACGTGAAGATTGATATTTTAATTTTGTGCGGACTGCACGCCCGCCACCCGAATTATCGACGCTTCGGAGACAGCGACGCCGCGCTGAAAAAAATTTTGCGCAAGATTTATTACGCTCTGCGCCGCCGCAAATCGGTTTATTGTCAAGTGACGCAAATCAGCAAGGGCGTCGAACTCATCACGCTGATAAATAAATTTTTGCCGTGGGCGGAAATTTTTATCGACGAACGAGTTATGAAAATCGTCCACCGTTTCGAGAACGTGCATATCCCGATAATGCGCGAACAGAATCACCCGCTAAGCTCCATGCCGCGTGCGCCGTGTATTATTTTGTCGACGTTGCCGCCGCCCGTGAATTCAGGCTTGGAAATTTTAAACGGCGATTTTTCACTGCATGACGATTTCGCCACGACGGTTGAATTTGTTCGCCGAGTCAATCCGAAAATCTGCGTCGTGGTCCACAGCCCGCCCGATAAAATTTTCCACACGGGCACGACGCTTGAACAAGTTTTAATCAACGACCCCGATTCAAGGACGAGTTTTATTTTCCCGAAAACAGGTGAACCTTTTGAGTTGTAACAAGGAGGAGTTTTCTATGATAAACCTCAGCGATCCGGTTATTAAAAAATTTATCGAAAACCTGCACAAATCCATAGAACGCAAGAGCAAAAATCTTTCCGTCACCGCCTACGAAGACTACATGACGGAAAATCGCATTATCAAAATTTTTTGCGAGGACAGGAACTTTGGACCGCGCCAGTGCGCCGCCGAGATGAACGCCCGCTACAAGACCGACATGGACAACGAGGACGTTATCCGCATTCTTAAGACGAACCGCTTGAGCTATCAGTCGAAACGCGCCGAACTTTTGAATTGGGCGGCGGATACGATTGACAGCTTTGCCAAGGCACTCGAAACGCGCAACGCCAAGGACTTTGAAGACTTCCTTGCCATGCGCAACAAAATCATTCAGACGCGCGACGACGAACGCTACAAAATTCAAGAGCGCATTGCCTGCCTTATGTTTTACGTCAAGCACCCCGAACTCGACAGTGGCAAAGACGCCGACACGCTCGAAAAATTCGGCAACGTC
>JAFXNB010000186.1 GCA_017529935.1 Selenomonadaceae bacterium | reverse complement strand
GAACGGCTCCTTTTGATTTCAAGCGTCAATGTCAACGTCGATGATTCCCGCCGCGTAGGGCGCAACTTCATAGTGCTGGAAAATAAAATGCACGTGGAGATTTTCGTCCCAATAAAAATTTTCGGGCAAATTCTTCAGCGGAAGTGCGTCTTCAAAAAGGAAAATTTTTTCGCGCTCAGTTTTTTCACGAAGCTTGCGTTCAATTCTACTTTTGAATTCATCGGGGCTGACGCCTTCGCCGACTTCCGTCAAATAATCCATGCCCATGCGATTGCCCGTCGACGTGTTGAAATTCAGTGTGTGTTCCCAAGTTGCGGGGTGCGCCGCGCCCTCAAAGTATTGGCTCTTGGTCATGATAATGCTAAGAATCACGGTGCCGCCCGCCTCATTGCAGCCGATTTCGTAGCTCGTGCGTGCGTCAAGAACTTTGCGGTCGTAGTATTGCGCGTTGTAATGAACTTCCTTGATAAAAGTTAAAATTTCCTCCTCGATTTTGCCGTTGATTTTTTCCGTAACTGCCGCGTCCGCCACGTGCACCACTGGATAAGCAATTTTCTCGTTGCCGTTGAAGTACGCGGTTTCAATCGTCGCCGCTCCACAAAAACTTTGCACGCTCACAATCAGCGCGACCAACGCCGCCCAAAATATTTTCCGCATAAAAATCACCTCCGCGCAGATTATATCACGCAGAAAAATTTTGTCGACGCGGGGAATTTTTTTTGCTATTATGACGAAAAACTTTTGAGGCGGAGCAATGATTCAACTTGACAACGTGACAAAATTTTATGGCGAACGATTAATTTTCCGCGACGTGACTTTTAAAGTTGTCGACGGGGAAAAGGTCGGTATCGTCGGCAAGAACGGCGCGGGCAAATCCACGCTGATAAAAATTATGACGGGCGCGGAGCCTTTCGACGCGGGCACAATCGGCGGGCTACGCGCGGAAGATGTTGGCTTCGTCGAACAGACGCCGAAATTTTCTGCTGCCACGCTTCTCGACGAAATGCTGACCGTCGGCGTAGAAAAATTTCAGGCACGGAAAATTTTATACGGGCTAGGCTTCACGGAGCCGGAGCTTGAAAAAAATCCGAATCACTTCAGCGGCGGCGAGAGCGCGAAAATTTCTCTGGCGAAGGCTCTGCTCAACGAACCGCGCATTTTAATTTTGGACGAGCCGACGAATCACCTAGATATTTATTCGATTGAATTCTTGGAGGATTTCGTCAAGAATTATCGCGGCACGGTCATCGCCGTCACGCACGACCGCAACTTCCTCCAAAACTGCGTAGAAAAAATTTTGGATATGGAAAACGGGCGGGCGACGCTTTACCCCGGCAACTACGAAAAATTTGTTCAGCTCAAAAGTGAACGACGCGCCGCCGAGCTTAAGGCTTACGAGAAACAGCAGGAGGAAATTGCTAAGCTGGAAGATTTCGTGCGGCGCAATAAAGTTCGCGCTTCGACGGCAAAACGCGCTCGCAGTCGGCAAATCGCGCTCGACAAAATGGAACGCCTAGAAAAGCCGCCGTCGATTGAAAAATCTTCAATCAGATTGGGCGACGCAGCCGAGTCAGCAAACCGCGTGCTGATTCTGGAGAAAATTTTTTTCAAGACAGTCATAAAAGATTTCAGCGCGGAAATTTTCAAGGGCGAGAAGGTCGGACTTATCGGGCGCAACGGCGTCGGCAAGTCCACGCTTTTAAAAATCATCGTCGGCGAACTTAAAGCTGACAGCGGCGAAATAAAAATTGGCAACCGCGTAAAAGTCGGTTACCTGTCGCAAGGTCACGAAGAATTGAACGAAAACCGCACGCCGCTTGAGGAGCTTAATTACGAATTCGGCTTGACGGAGGGACAAGCGCGTTCGGAGCTGGCGAGATTAAATTTATTTGCGCAGGTAGTCGAAAAGCCGATAGCCGATTTGTCGGGCGGCGAAAAAACTCGTGTCGCGCTGACGAAATTAATTTTGACGGGCGCAAATTTTTTAATCCTCGACGAACCGACGAATCATTTGGACTTGCCGGCGCGGGAGGCGATAGAATCGGCGTTAAACGACTTCGACGGGACAATTTTAATCGTGACGCACGACCGATATTTGCTTGACAAAGTTGCGACGCGAATAATAGAATTCTTACCAATTAGGAATGAGGAATTGGGAATTAGGAATGAAAAGCCGAAGCCTCAAAACTCCAAGCTCAAAGCTCAAAGTTCAAAGCTCAAAGCTAACGAACAAGCGATAGACAAAATCGAGGCGCAGATAAAAATGGCGGAGATGGAATTAAAAATGATAGAGCACGAGATAAACGCCGCAAGCGAGCCGGAAAAGTTGACGGCATTGGCGGCGGCGCACGCGGCAAAAATCGCGGAGATAGATGAATTTTATTCGCGCTGGGAGGAATTGCAATGTTGAGAATTGTGCCGATTGTCCTTGCGCTCGTTCTTTGCGTTTCAAATCTCGGCTTTATAAACTTTGGCGGGAATTCCTCGGAAAAAAATGTTCAAGCTCCGCGCAATCACCTGACGCAAGACAATAACGCTCAAGCCGCGGTTCGTGGCGAAGTCTACAACCTTGAAGACGCCACCGACACGCCCGAAGAAGTCTCGGAGGAAATTATTCCGCGCGAACAAAATATTTTGCGCCTTTATTGGGACATCGTTCCAAACGCCGTCAAGTACGAAATTTTTATCGACGGCGCGACCTTCTACGCCTACACGAACGGGATTGAAATTCCCGTCGAAAATGTTAGCGCGAAATTTCAAGTCAACGCGATTTCGCTGGAAGGCACGACGCTTGAAAATAAGTTGCCGATAGTTTCGTTGGACACCAATCCGACTTCGCCGCGCACGACGACCGAATTTGACAAGATGAATTATCCGCCGATTTATCCGGTGTATTCGTGGATACCGACGAGCGGCGCGGATCATTACGAAATTGAACTTATAAAGGACGGGAAAATTGTCCGCCGATATTTTACGAATTCTCAACAGCAGGACGATAATTTTGATTTGTATGATAAAGTGCCCGTGCTTGACGAGGGCGAATATTTTTGGCGGATACGCGCCTTGAACGCGAATAATCAGCCGTTAAGTCAGTGGTCGGAAAAAAATTCTTCAAACAGCTTTGAAGTCAAGCATAAAATCAGATTCTGTGCGCTGGGCGACAGCATAACGCACGGCGGCGGCTCCATTTCCGTGCCGCCCTCGACTGTCATGTACAACTGGGAAACTTATTGCGCCATTCCCGTAAAAAATTTGGGCAGGAGCGGCGACACCACGGCGGAGATTTTGGCGCGTTTCGATAATGACGTTTTACCATTCCGCCCCGAAGTTTTATTTATCATGGCGGGCGTCAACGATTACCGAGCAAATATTTTGGGCGCGGAGTCCGTGGAAAATTTGGCGGCGATTAGAAATAAATGCGAGCAGTACGGGATTAAGCCCGTGTTCTTGACGCCGACGCCGTTAAACCCCGCGCAGATTCAGAAATTGCAATTCGTCGACCGCCCGCCCGAAGATTGGCAAGAACATCAGCGATTCATCTGCGATTGGATACGCGACCAAGAATATTTTATCGACGTGAACGCGGAGCTGACTGACGACGAGGGCAACTTGATTGAAGTTTTGAGCGTGGACGGCTTGCACCCCGACGCCGACGGCAAAAGAATTATCGGGGAAGCTGTCGCGGCGTGGCTGGATAAATACTTGAACCTTAAATAAAAGGGAGGCGTTCGGATGGACGTGATTGCATTGGTGGGACCGAGCGGCACGGGCAAAAGTCATCGCGCCTTACAAG
>JAFXNB010000185.1 GCA_017529935.1 Selenomonadaceae bacterium | reverse complement strand
CGAGCAATTTTGCGTAACCGAGCAGGGCGTCGACGCCGCTGGTTGCGATTTGTCCGCGACAAGTCCCATTATGCCGAAGTGCGCGAAACGAATTACCCACTGCACGACCTTTGTAACGGCTTTTGCGAGGTCGGCAAGCACGGTATGAAGTTCGTCGCCCGCGTGACGGAAGGCAAGACCCATTATGACGCCCCACGCGAGGATACCGATATAATTTGCCGTCGTCAGCGCGTGAATCGGGTTATCGACGACGTTCATGATGACGTTCTGTAAGACTTCGATAATTCCGCCGGGCGGCGATATGGTCGTGTCGGCGTCGATTTGGAGTTTGAGTCTTGTCGGGAATAAAAATGACGCCGTGACTGCCACGAGCGACGCAAGGAACGTTCCGATAACGTACAGCTGAATAATCGGCTTCATTGTCGCGTTGGATTCGGAGCGTTGGCTCATTGCGTTCATGACCAGCACGAAGACCAAAATCGGCGCGACGCCCTTCAATGCGCTGACGAACAACTTGCCGAAGACCGCGATAACCGGCACGAAGAACGGCACGAACAGCGCGATTAAAATTCCTACTACCAGACCGACGGCGATTAATTTTATCAGTGCGGTTTCGCTGTAAAATTTTGCTAACCTGGAAAACAAATTTCTCCCCTCCTCAAAAAATACAAAGCGTTTGCATTATACAACCAGATAAATTGACATTGCAACCGCCATTTGCTATAACGGGCTGTGAAATTTCCTAAGGAGGTCGTTCGGTTGAAGTATCAGGAATTGATTTTCGCCTTGCAGAAATTTTGGGCGGACAAGGGCTGCATATTGGCGGAGCCCTACGACATTGAAAAAGGCGCGGGCACGATGAACCCGTTTACATTTTTGCGGGTACTCGGACCCGAACCGTGGAACGTCGCTTACGTGGAGCCTTCGCGGCGTCCGGCTGACGGTCGTTACGGCGACAATCCCAATCGCCTGTATCAGCACCATCAACTGCAACTTATTATGAAGCCGTCGCCCGACAACATTCAGGAGCTTTATCTGGAAAGTCTCGCGGCAATCGGCATTGACGCGGCAAAGCACGACATTCGCTTTGTTGAGGACAACTGGGAATCTCCGACTTTGGGCGCGTGGGGTCTCGGCTGGGAAGTTTGGCTCGACGGCATGGAGATAACTCAGTTCACGTATTTTCAGCAGGTCGGCAGTCAAGACGTTAAACCCGTCGCCGTGGAGATTACTTACGGCTTGGAGCGGCTGGCGATGTATATTCAGGGCGTCGAAAATGTTTACGACGTGGAATGGGCGGACGGCGTCACTTACGGCGATGTTTTTCATCAGAACGAATTTGAGCAGACGAGTTACGCCTTTGACTTGAGCGACGAGGATTTACTCTTTGAGCTGTTCGATAAATACGAGGCGGAAGCCGTTCGGATTATCAAGCTCGGCTACGTGCACCCCGCTTACGATTATGTTTTGAAATGTTCGCACACGTTCAATCTTTTGGACGCACGCGGCGCAATCAGCGTCAGTGAGCGCACGGCTTTTATCGGGCGCGTCAGGAAGTTGGCTCGCATGTGCGCCGAAGTTTATCTTAAGCAGCGCGAAAAGCTCGGCTACCCGTTGCTGAAAAAATCTGCGGAGGTGAGCGCGTAATGGATAAAAAAATTTTGTTGCTGGAAATCGGCACGGAGGAAATTCCCGCGCACGCCATGCCCGGCATTTTAAATCAGCTGAAAACACTGGCGGAAAAAGCTTTGACGGAGGCGCGTATCGAATTCGGCGCGATTGAAACTTTGGGCACGCCGCGCAGGTTGGCTCTGTTAGTCAGCGACGTTGCCCCGACTCAAGCCGACGTTCAAGAGGAAAAGCGCGGAGCTTCTGCCAAAATCGCCTTCGACGCGGACGGCAACCCGACCAAAGCCGCGATTGGTTTTGCAAAGAAAAATAAAATCCGCCCCGAAGATTTAATCGTTCGCGACGGCTATATTTACGCCGTGATTCGTGAGCAGGGCAAACCTTCCGCCGAAATTTTTAATACGCTCCTGCCGAAGATTATCTGCGATTTGAGCTTCCCGAACAACATGCGCTGGGGCAATTTGGATTTCAAATTCATTCGCCCGTTGCGCTGGCTCGTCGCGCTGTTCGGCTCGGAAATTATCCCGTTTGAAGTTGCCAACGTCACGAGCGGCAGAATTTCGCGTGGGCACAGATTTTTAAGCGCGGGCGACTTTGAAATTGCTACGGCGGCGGATTATGTTGACGCTTGCGAGAAAAATTTTGTCATCGTCGACCAAAACAAACGCCGCGATTTAATCGTCAATCAGATTAACGACGTTGCAAAATCTGCGGGCGGCGTGGCGGAAATCACCGACGACTTGCTGGAAGAAGTTCTTTATCTTGTCGAATATCCGACGGCGTTGGCGGGCGCGTTCGAGGAAAAATATTTGCAACTGCCCGCTGAAGCCGTGATAACTCCCATGCGCGACCATCAACGCTATTTCCCCCTGAAAAATTCTGACGGCGCGTTGATGCCGCTGTTCATCACGATTCGCAACGGCGGACAGGAGGACATCGTTCGGCGCGGCAATGAACGCGTTTTGAAGGCTCGACTTGAGGACGCGCAATTTTTCTTCAACGAAGACCGCAAAAAAACTTTGGAGGCGCACCGCGACAAATTAAAAACCGTCGTCTTCCAAGAAGGACTCGGCACCGTCTACGAAAAGACCGAACGGCTCATCAAGCTTGTCGAAAAAATTTGCGGCGTGCTGGGCGTCGACGCGGCGAACTCGATTCGGGCGGCTGAACTTTCCAAAGCCGATTTAGTTACGGGCATGGTCACGGAGTTTACGGAACTGCAGGGCGTCATGGGGCGCGAATACGCAAAACTCGACGGCGAAAATCCTGAAGTCTGCGCGGCGATTGACGAACACTACATGCCGCGATTCGCCGGCGACGCGCAACCGAAAACTACCGCCGGAAAAATTTTGAGCTTGGCGGATAAAATTGACAACATCGTCGCCACGTTCAGCAGAGGACTTGTCCCCACCGGCTCGCAAGACCCGTTTGCCCTGCGCCGTCAAGCTTTGGGCATCGTCAATCTTTTGAGCGGTGCGCGCTGGTCGCTGTCGATTGCTGAAATCGTCGAACTCGCAATGGATTTGCTTAACATCACGGACAAAGTTGGGCGCGAAAAAATTCAGCAGGAAGTCGCGGACTTCATGCGCCTGCGCGTCAAAAATGTTCTGGGCAACTCGACGCGCTACGACGTTATCGACGCGGTGATTGACGACGTGGACGACGTTTTTGCCGTGACGTTGAAGGCGTCCGCCGTCGAACAATTTTTAAAAACGCCTGACGCCACGAAAAATATTCAATCGTTCGTGCGCGTGGGCAACCTCGCCAAAAAAGCTGAGACGACGGAAATTAATTCGGAGCTGTTCACGCTCGACGCGGAAAAAGTTTTGCATGGGGCGTTCGCGGCGATAAAAGTTGCGGCGGACGAACTCATCGACAAAAAAGATTTCCTCGGCGCACTCGACGTGCTGAAAAAACGTTCCACGCCGATTGATTCGTTCTTCGATTCGGTCATGGTTATGGACGAAAATTTAACCGTCAGAACAAATCGGCTCGCGCTGTTGAAATCGATAGACGACTTGCTCGGCAAAATCGCCGACTTCGGGAAAATCGTACAATGATTAATTCACGGACATCTTGCGCCGCGAATGCACGTTCATCGCCCCCAATGCGATAGACGAACTGCTCAAGCCGCCGTCCGCTCCATGTGCGTCGATAAAACGATACAACGCCTCGATAAACTCTGGCTGAACGACGACTTTAAAAATTTTTTCGCGCAGGTTGAACGATTGCTCTTTGAAAACGTTGAAGAATATTTTTCGGTGATTCACGGCGATTTATGCCTCCCGAACATTTTGGTTGAAGAGGAGCATAAATTTTTGCGGCTGGTGGATCCTCGCGAAAAATTCGGCGACTTCGACATATACGGCGATTGGCGTTACGACTTGGCGAAAATGCTTCACTCGCTGGAAGGTAATTACGACTTCATCATTGCCGACAAGTTCAAAGTCAACGTTCAAGGCGCGGCGATTGATTACGAATTCGCGCTTGACTTCGCACCGATTAGGGAAAAATTTTTTGAAGTCTTTGCTGGTCAGCTGAAAGATTTGCCCGCGTTGAGGTTGATAGAGGCGACGCTGTTTTTGAGCATGATTCCGTTGTACGCCGATTCTTTAAGCCATCAACAAGTTATGCTGGCGCGTGGCGTGGAGTTGTTTGAAGCCGTAATGGAGCAACGCGAAGTGCGCGGCTTTGGGCATTGACGCGAAAATCATTGAGCTTGACAAGTTGACGCACGGGCAAGCCGAAACCGCAATGTTCGCGTCAAAGTTTTGGCAAGCCGACGAGCCGCTGATGATTTACAACATTGACACTTACGTCAAGCCGGGTCAGTTGCGTGCGGAATTGATTCACGGTGCGGGATTTATTCTGTGCTTCATGGCGGCGGGCACGCATTGGAGTTTTGTCCGGCTTGACGAGGACGGCACGGCTGTCGAAGTCCTCGAAAAGATACGCATTTCCAATCATTGTTCTATCGGCGCGTATTATTTTGAATCTGCGCGGCTCTATGCCGAACTTTACAAAGATTTTTACGGAAACGATTCTGGGCGCGTCGAACAATACATTGCACCGATTTACAACTTGCTGATTGTGCGTGGCGCGGAGGTTTACATTCAAGATATTCCCGCCGAATTCGTTCACGTCTTGGGGACGCCCGCCGAGGTCGAAACTTTTGCTCGCGGGGGATTTAAAAATGTTTGACATGAACAAAATCCAACGCATGACAGCGGAGCTTCAACAGTTTGCCCTTAAATATGACGACATTTACATAATCCCCGAAAAAGCTTTTGCGCTTGACGACTTGGCTCTTTTCAAGCGGCTCAACATCAAAATTCGGGCAATAATATTTGACGGGAATGCGGACAAAGAATTATTCGGCGTGCCTATATTTAAAATGACGGAGGTCTACAAAAAATTCAACGAGCGCACGGCTTTAATCATGCTTTTTGAAAAGCCTGTGCCGCTCATTCAAACGACGATTGACGTAAAAGTTCCGTGGGGGAAATGTAGCCTCCCTGCGTTCGTCATTTCTGGCGATGAAGTTTTGGCGATTTACGACCGCTTGCTGTTTCTGAAATATATCGATATGTACGTGGAAGACGGCTTAGAATCTGTTCGGTCGGACGGTTTGCCTGAACGATTCGCGCGCGGCTTAACGGCTTGTGCAGATCCCCGCTTCGTAAATTTTAAATATCAGCTTTTTGACAGGCGCAGTTACTTCAAGCCGACGCACACCTTAGACGACACGGCGATTGTCATTCAAGGACCGATTGCTTACAATAACGATTACACCGTCGAAACTTTTAAACTTTATCGCTCGATTTATCCGAACGCGCCGATTGTCGTTTCCACGTGGAAAGGCGAGGCGACCTCTTCTTTCCGCCGCGTGTGCAGAGAAAATTTAATCGTCCTGCTGGAAAATGAAATGCCCGAAGATCGCGGATTCGGCAACGTGAATTTGCAGCTGGAAAGTTCCCTTCAAGGCGTCAAGTTCATTCGCCAAAACACCTCCGCAAAATTCGTGCTCAAGACACGCACCGACCAGCGCATCAACTACTTCGACTTTCTCGTTTACTTTAAAAATCTGCTGAAAACTTTCCCGCCCAAAGGCGACAGGCTCCGCGAACGAATTATTCTTATCGACAAGGAAAGCTAAGTTATCTTGACAGACATAGAAAACGTATAGAAAGAATAAGGCAGTTGATAAATTCTCCAAAATGTTGCGTCGATTACAACACGATAACGGAACAAAGTCATAAACTTTTCAAGCTAAACAAAACGATGAATCGTATCTATTGACCAGAAATGTATCTCATGCGAACTTTTTACAAGGAATACATCGCGCCCCTCGACGCCGATAAATTGCTTGAGACGAGCTGGAAATTCACCGCCGATTATCTTATCTTGGTTGATGCAAATGCCATTATGTTTGATTGGTCGAAATATGAACACCAACGCTATAATCTTAGATATAATATTGGTCAGTTTCACTTTGGTCGTTGGCTGGATATGTACAGAAATTTTAAGATTGATTGGGTTTAAGTAAAAGCTTGCAGGAAGTTTTAACGCCGCGTCGAATTCGTTGTTAGAAATAAGCGCGATAAATTCAAAAGGAAGAATGACAATGAGCACAAATTTATTTCTCGAACTCGGCGAAGATTCACCGCTTGGCCGAATCAAAACTTATTTTGACGCCCTGCAGAATTCTGCGGACGAATATCTTTTTGTTATCGACGTGAATACGGGGCAGGTTATGTTGTCGAAAAATTTCGTGCGCGACTTCAACTTTCCCGACAGCCTCGTCGAAGATTTTGCCGCACTCCTTACGCCGTTTATCTGGCACGACGACCGCGAACTTTTGGAATCGGCAATGAGTGAGCTTGATTCGGCAACTCCCGGCGTCGAAATTTTTAGCGAGTTCCGCCTCCTCAATCGTCACGGCGAATACGGCTGGGTAAGCTTGCGCATGACGGCGGGCGCGGACGAATTCGGGCAGAGCGAACTTGTCGCGGGCGTGATTGCTCGCATGGACTTGAAACTCAAGGCGGACTACGTGACGGGGCTTTTAAATCGCAACGCCTTCCACGTCGACTTGATGAAGGAGCTAAACAGCTCGCCCGACGCTCGCGGCGCGGTGGTTTTTGTCGGACTCGATAATTTCCAACTTATCACCGAAACTTACGGCTACGAATTCGGCGACAACGCTTTAAAACAGCTCGCGCAGGACATCACAAATATTTTGCCGCCCGACATTCGACTTTACAAGCTCGATAATGACATGTTCGCCTTTTACGTCTCGGACGTTTATCCCGAAGAACTTGAAATTATTTTCTCCAGCATTCAACTTTGCATGCGCGAAATTCACAACGTGGAAGATACGATTTTCTGCACGGCTTCTGGCGGCGCGGCGTTCTATCCCGATGACGCCGACGACGTGATTAATTTGACGCGCTACGCTGAAGTTGCGCTTGAATTCGCCCGCCAAAAAGGCAAAGACCAAATTGCTTTCTTCAACAGCGATTATTACGAGCGTTGGCGTTACGATATTGGCATGCAGAACTTGATGCAGAATTCGATTGCTCGCGGTTGCGAAGATTTCTTCCTTTGCTATCAACCGCAGGTCAACGCGCACACCGGCGAACTTGTCGGTGCGGAGGCTCTCCTTCGCTGGTATGACAGGGACGGCTCCGTTGTCGCGCCCATGCAGTTTATCCCCCTGCTTGAACGTTCGCGCATGATTATTCCCGTCGGGCACTGGATTATTGAAAACGCCGTTAAAACCGCCAAGCAGTGGCACCAATTCATGCCGAACTTTGAAATAAGCGTAAACATTTCCCTCTATCAGCTCGAAGAGCACATGTTCTACGATTTTGTCAAGGATTGTATCGACCGCTATCAAATCGACCCGCGCACGCTGGTTTTTGAGCTGACTGAGAGCAACAAAGTTTACGATTGGGATTTTGTCAACAAACAGTTCCAAGCCTTCCACGAGCTGGGAATTAAAATCGCGATGGACGATTTCGGCATGGGCTACGCAAACCTTGCTTTCCTGAAAAATTTCCATTGCAACCAAGTTAAAATTGACCGGTTCTTTGTCGAGGATATTGTCAACAGCGAATACGACCGCGAAATTATCAAGCATGTTATCATGATGTGCCACGCGGTCGGCATGGAAGTTGTTATCGAAGGCGTTGAGGACGAGGCGACCTATATTTTCTTGCGCGACGTGTGCAACGCGGACATCATTCAAGGTTTCTACTTCGGCTATCCCGAAACGGAAGACGTTTTTGCTAAACGCTTCAACCAGTAGAACGGAGGATTTATCATGAAGTTCAAGAATTTGGCGGCTGTCATTTGCGGCGCGGTGCTTTTAAGTTCGTCGCTGTGTTTTGCGGCTGTCGACGGCGGACAAATCGCGCTCTGAAAAATTTTTCCGGGCATGAACGCGACTGATTTAGTTGACGCTTTCGGACAACCCACTTACCGCGACGGCGACGATTGGACTTATCAAAATTTCAAGGTCGAAGTTGAGAACGGCATCGTCGAAAAAATTTCCACAAACAGTGAGATGATTACCACTCCAAACGGCGTGCGCGTCGGGCAGGCGGCGGAGATTTTAAATTCAACTTTCGGCGCGGCGGATAAAGTTGACCGCGATTACAACGACACCGAGTACGAATACTACAGCACCGACCGCACAAAGAAGATTGAATTCAAAGTTGTCAACGGCGTCATCACGAAAATTACCTGCAAGATTAACGATTAACAAATTTAAACGCAAAAAAGGAGCCTGTCACTTGACAAGCTCCTTTTTTTATTCAACGTTCAAGACGGCGGAAATAATTTCTCTAGAGAAGCCACGCGCCGCTAAAAATTGCCACGCCTTAGCCCTGTCGAAAGTTTTGCCGTGAAATTTTTTCGTAACCAAATTTTCAGCCGCGAGCCGTTCGTGTTCGTCCGAATCGTCGGGGATAAGCTGTTCAATAAAATTTTTGTCGAAGCCGCGCTGAATCAACTTTACGATAATCTGACGGACGCTCAGCTTGCCCTCCGAATAAAAATTTTCAAACTGCCGCCGACAAGCCTCCTCGTCATTCAGGTAATTATATTTCTTCAGCTTGGCAATCGCCTCGTCGACCTCCGCCGCGTCGTATTTGCGCGCCAATAATTTTCGCCGTAAAATCGCCGCGCTCTGTTCTTGATTCGCTAGCAAATCCGTCGCCTTCGCCAGCGCGGATTTTTTTTGTTTAATCATCGCCATCAAAATCTTCCGCGTCGTCAACTTCCTCAGGTTCCGCCGGATTAATCGGGCTTATCGACTTCAACATTGCGTCGCGAACTTTGTTTTCAATTTCCGCCGCGATATCGGGGTGTTCGCTTAAAAATTTCTTCGCGTTCTCTCTGCCTTGACCGAGCCGCTCGCCGTTGTAGGAGAAATGCGCGCCCGACTTGTTGATAATTTCAAAGGCGGCTCCCATGTCGACGATACTGCCAATCCGCGAATAGCCCTCGCCGTAAATCAAATCGAATTCGGCGGTGCGGAACGGCGGCGCAACTTTATTCTTTGCAACTTTAATCTTGACGCGATTGCCGACGACCTCCGAGCCTTGCTTAATCGGCTCGCCCTTGCGAACTTCCAAACGAACCGACGAATAAAATTTCAAGGCGCGCCCGCCCGTGGTGGTTTCGGGGTTGCCGAACATTATGCCGACTTTCTCGCGAACTTGATTGATGAAAACCGCGATTGTATCCGTCTTGCTGATAACGCCCGCCAATTTGCGCATGGCCTTGCTCATCATTCGCGCGTGCAATCCGACGCTTGCATCGCCCATGTCGCCGTCGATTTCGGATTTCGGGACGAGCGCGGCGACTGATTCAATAACGAGAATGTCAATCGCAGCGGAGCGAATCAGCGTTTCGGCAATGTCAAGCCCTTGCTCTCCGGTGTCGGGTTGCGCGAGGATAAGATTGTCCACGTCGACGCCGAGCCGCTTAGCATAGACGGGGTCAAGGGCGTGTTCCGCGTCGATAAAGGCAGCCGTGCCGCCTTGGCGTTGAACTTCGGCTATCATGTGCAAGGTAACTGTCGTCTTGCCGCCGGATTCCGGTCCGTAAACTTCCGTTATCCTGCCGCGGGGCAGTCCGCCGATCCCCAGCGCAATATCCAGCGGCAAAATTCCCGACGACACAGCTTTAACGTCCTTGTTCGTCGTGTCGTCGCCGAGCCGCATGATTGTGCCTCTGCCGAACTGCTTTTCGATTTGTTTCATCGCCGCCGCCAACGCTTCTTTTTTATCCATGTTTGCTCTCCTTTGTAATTTTTAATCAATTAAATTATAACACGCACAAAACATATTGGCAACAGCGACAGTTTTTGCTTGAGCGGCTAAGCTCCATAATCCGAAAAAAAAACACCCTCTGCAAAAGCGGAAGGTGTTCTTTTTTGTTCGTGCAGAAAATTTTAAATCAGCCGGCGTCTTCTTCTTCCTTGGCGCGGTCAACGAGAATGTTCAAAAGTTTCATCGCGGCTTCGGGAATGTTGGTGCCGGGCGCGAAAATTGCAACGGCTCCGCTCTTGTAAAGGTGGTCGTAGTCTTGAACGGGGATAACGCCGCCAATCGCAACCAGAATGTCTTCGCGACCGAGGTTTTTAAGTTCGTCGACGAGTTCGGGCAGGAGCGTGTTGTGCCCTGCGGCAAGCGAGCTGAATCCGACAATGTGAACGTCGTTGTCAACAGCGTCCTGCGCGGCTTCGACGGGAGTTTGGAAGAGCGGACCCACGTCGACATCCCAGCCCATGTCCGCGAAACTGGAGGCGATAACTTTTGCGCCGCGGTCGTGCCCGTCCTGCCCAATCTTTGCGACGAAGATACGCGGACGGCGACCGGTAAGGCGTTCAAATTCATCAGCGCGGGCGCGAACTCTATCAAGTTCAGTTTGTGCGCCGAATTCGCTAGAGTAAACGCCGCTGATCGTGTGAATCGTAGCTTGATAGCGACCGCAAATTTTTTCGACGGCGTCAGAAATTTCACCGAGGGAGCAACGGACGCGAGCCGCTTCAACGGCGCATTCAAGCAAGTTTCCGTTGTCGCGAGTGGACGCCGCTTTGGTGATAGCTTCAAGCGCGGCGCGGACATCGTCCTCGTTGCGTTCGGCGCGGAGTTTGTTAAGGCGTTCGACTTGGGCGTTGCGGACGGCGGTGTTGTCGACGGCGAGAATTTCAAGCGGGTCTTCCTTGTCGAGGCGGAATTTATTCAAGCCGACAATCGTCTCGTTGTTGGAATCAATACGCGCTTGACGACGAGCCGCCGCCTCCTCAATGCGCATTTTCGGCAAGCCGGTTTCGATAGCCTTAGCCATGCCGCCGAGCTGTTCAACTTCCTGAATGTGCGCCCATGCGCGGCGAATGATTTCGTTCGTGAGGGCTTCGACGTAATAGGAGCCGCCCCACGGGTCGATAATCTTGCAAACGGAAGTTTCGTCTTGAATGTAAAGTTGCGTGTTGCGGGCGATACGTGCGCTGAAGTCCGTCGGCAAGGCAATAGCTTCGTCAAGCGCGTTGGTGTGCAAAGATTGCGTGTGACCGAGAGCCGCGCCCATTGCCTCCATAACCGTGCGGGAAATGTTGTTGAACGGGTCTTGCGCGGTGAGCGACCAGCCGGAGGTTTGGCAGTGCGTGCGGAGTGCCATTGACTTCGCGTCGGTGCCGCCCATTTGCTTGACGATTTTAGCCCAAAGAACACGAGCCGCGCGCATTTTGGCAACTTCCATGAAATAATTTTTGCCGATAGCCCAGAAGAAGCTCAAACGTTTTGCGAAGGCGTCAACTTTCAAGCCGGCGTTAATGCCCGTGCGAATGTATTCGAGACCGTCAGCCAGCGTGTAGCCCAGCTCAATATCAGCCGGTGCGCCCGCCTCTTGCATGTGGTAGCCGCTGATTGAAATCGAATTGAACTTCGGCATGTATTTCGTCGTGTACTCGAAAATATCGCCGATGATACGCATTGACATTTCGGGCGGATAAATGTAGGTGTTGCGCACCATGAATTCTTTCAAGATGTCGTTCTGAATCGTGCCGTTAAGGATTGACTTGTCGACGCCCTGTTCAATGCCGCTCTGAATGAAGAAAGCCAGAATCGGGAGAACCGCGCCGTTCATCGTCATTGATACGGACATTTGGTCAAGCGGAATGCCGCTGAACAAAATATTCATGTCGAGCATTGAACAGACGGAAACGCCCGCTTTGCCCACGTCGCCGAAAACGCGCGGATTATCAGCGTCGTAGCCGCGATGCGTCGGCAGGTCGAAGGCGATTGACAAACCTTTTTGACCAGCGGCGAGGTTGCGGCGATAGAAAGCGTTGGATTCTTCAGCCGTGGAAAAGCCCGCGTATTGGCGGACAGTCCACGGACGGAAAACGTACATCGTAGCGTAGGGACCGCGCAGGAACGGAGGAATGCCGCTCACGAAATCCAAATGATTCATGTGCGCGTATTCGTCGTGCGTGTAGAGCGGCTTAACGGGCACATGCTCCATAGTTTTATAGATAAGTTTATCGTAATCAGCCTTAGCGGCTTTTTCAAATTTAGCCTTCCACTCCGCCGCGTCAGAAGCCGGGGCGTCGCTAAGACCAATCTGCGTGAAATCCGGATTGTTATAACCAGCCAATTATTACATCCCCTTTTTCTGCTGAAGTGCTTGGATAACTTTATAGCAATTTGCGCGAACGTTGATATAGTCGTCAATGCCCGCCTGCTTGTAAGTTTCGACGAGTTCGGCGGGAGCGGTGCCCGCAAGATAAACTATCGCGTTGGGCAAAACTTCATGGAGTTTCGGAGCGAGCGCAGGAACAATTTCGGGATAAGTGGCATCGGTAGAGCAGATGACAACCGCGTCCGCGCCGGATTCTTTAGCAGCCGCAGCCGCCTCGTCGACGGTCGGGAAACCGTTATTGCCCAAAACCTGGAACGCGCCGACTTGCAAAAATCCCGTGG
>JAFXNB010000184.1 GCA_017529935.1 Selenomonadaceae bacterium | reverse complement strand
GTCCCCGTCGTATGAGATATTCGCCATGAAAATCATCTCCTCCTTGAAAAACAAACGAACATTAATTTGATTGATTATACAGTAGCGTAATCATTGGTATCCGTACCGTTAATTATGTTTGCCATTGTCTTCCCTTCCATGTCGTTACTTAACTTTAAGTGCATAATACAATAATTTTGGGAAATAAATCAGTAGCATAATTTAAAATTTTTGCGCGAAAGAATGTGTAAAAGAAAAAAGCCCGCCTCATTGAGACGAGCCTTGTATAACCCGCGCAGGTTTATTAAATATCTCCGTTTTCTTCGGCGAAGAGCTGGCAATAGTAGCCGTTCTTGCCGCTGTTCTTCACGTGGTAAACTGCCTTGTCCGCCGCCGCAAACAAGCTGTCATAATCGCGCCCGTTCTGCGGAGCAATCGCAATGCCTATGCTCGCCGTGACGAAGTGCGACCGCCCTTTAACCGTCAAATTGTACGCAATCTGTTTAATCTGTTCAGCCTTGCGCATGACAACTTCTATATTCGGCAGGCTGTCGACGATTACAACGAATTCATCGCCGCCGAAACGCCCGATACAATCATTCGGGCGGAAAATTTTCTTTAGCCCCTTAGCAAATTCGACGAGAACATCATCGCCGAATTGGTGCCCCAAAAGGTCGTTGACTTCCTTAAAATGATCAAGGTCGATTATGTAAAACGCCATAAAGATATTCGAGTTCTCGTTTTCGTTGAAAGTTTTGAGCTTCATCTTGCAGAGATTTTCCATGGTTTTCTTGTTGAAAAGTTCGGTGAGTTTGTCCAGCTCGGATTCAAGTTGATAGGCGTCGCGCTCCGAACGAATTTTATTAAAGGCCGCCGCCATTTGTCCCAGCTCGTCGTCCGAGGAGACTTTGATATTTTCTTCGGGCGTCTTGCCGCTGATAATTCCGTCGACAACATTGGTCATTTCGATAATCGGCTTGGTTACTCGAATCGTCAGCAGATAGGCAACCAGCGTGCCCACGAACAGCATAATCAGCCCGAAGATAACCGCCTTAGCCGCCTTGTCGTAAACTTGATCCATTATGTAATGGTACGGGCGAATCGTGACAATCATCCAGCCCGTTTCCAGATTGCGCGAGTAAGTGGCAAGGGAGTCCTCGTTGTTGACTTCAATGCGAATAACGCCCGAACTGTTATAAATCCTGTCCAGAATAAATTTATAGTTGTTGTCAACGTTATATTCGCTCCCGACGCCGACGACGTTGTCCGAGTTGACGATAATTTTTCCTCTGCGATCCATTACCACAACATAAATTTCCTCGTCGTCGAGATTTTGAACGTATTCCTTAAGGACAACCAAATTAAAATTCCGTTGCAACATGCCGATAGGTTTTCCCTCGGCGTTGAGCACGGGCACTTCCATGACGATAATCTTCTCGCCCGTCGACATGCTCGTAAGAATATCGGTGACGTAAGTTCTGCCCTTCATCGCCTCTTGAAAGTGTTGTCGCTTAGTCAAATTCACGAGCGTAGAATTGTCCGTGCGAATCAGTTGCCAGCCGTCAGCACCGGTCAAAGCCGTCATGTTATTATCATCAAAAATTTCGTCGGTGTCGTGCAGAATCTTTGAAACGTATTCTTTGCGCTCGTCAGTCGGTCGTTGAAGATACTCGATAACATTCGGACTCATGGCAAGCGATTTCAAGACGACTTGATTTTTCTCTATAAGTTCAGTTATGTGTTCGGATATGATTGCATTTCTGAGCAGGCTGTTTTGCTTGACGGAGTCCTCCAATTCGGCGACGGTGTTAATCGCGCTGGCAGTGATTAGAATTATAAACGGAATTGCGCCCATTGTAACAAACAGCAGGAAAAGTTTTGCTCGAATACCCTTGTTAATTTCCATTTCATTTTAAACCTAAATTCTCGGAAAAAATTTTTATCCGTTCCCGGTGAAGGCTCTGATAAGTGACATGACGGCGGGGAAAAGTAGTATTACGAATACGGACGGGAAGATAAACAAAACCATTGGGAAAATAATTTTTACGGGAGCTTTTAAAGCTTTTGCCTTGACGTTTTGGCGGTGGCGGTCGCGCATGTTGTCCGCTTGAGTTTGAAGGGTGCGCGTTATGCTCGTGCCGAGTTTTTCCGCTTGGATTATCGAAGTCGTGAACAGATACACTTCCTCTAAATCGCAACGTTTCGCCAAATTCGTCAGGGCGTATTGGTGCGTCATGCCCAGCGCAACGTCGTTTTGCATTCGTTTGAATTCGTCGATAAGCGGTCCGTGCATGCGCCTTGTCATTTTACCAACTGCGCCGTCAAACGACAAGCCCGCTTGAACACTTACGCAAAGTATATCCATAAATTCGGGCAGCTGTTTACGGATTGCCTTTTGTCGGTTGCGAATTGCCGAATTCAGCACCGCGAACGGCACTGCGCCACCAACGAACGCGCCGAGAAGGATTATAAAAATTTTTTGCAACGGGTGTATTCCCATGCTGTAAATCATCATGATTGCAAGCCCCGTCGCCAGCAGAATTGATATACACCAAATTGTTACCAGCCGCCGCACGCCCCAAATGCCCGTCTTGCCCGCGTGGAAAATTTTTCCCTCCAGCTGAAGTCGGATTTCACTCGGAGCCAGCCGCTGAAGTCGTTCGTCCAACATATTCAGAAACGGGCGAATCGTGCGCCTGAAAAAATCTAACTTCAAGTTGCGCGGTCTGGGCATTGCGATTGCGGCGTTTGGTTGCATTTCGACAACGGTCGGCGTCTTATTCTTTTTCCGCTTTGGATTTTTGGCGCGCTCTGCTTCTGCGTGGTCAATCATATCGTGCAGACGTTTTCTAAGTTGCGCTTCGGGGTTTTGCTTATAATACATTATGCCGAAGGTGACGGCTACCGCGAAAAAAAACGCCGTCAGCAACGCTAAGAGAACAAACATTGCCGGTCACCTCTTGCGCCCGCTCGTGAAGAAGGAGGCGGGCAAGTCGACGCCGTTCATCTGGAACTTGTCCATAAAATTTGGCATAAGCCCCAAACTTTCGTAATGCCCGACAGATTTTCCGCGCTCATCGATACGTTCCTGCACATAGCGGAACAAATCTTGCAAAACAATCGTGTCGCCTTCCATGCCCTGCACTTCGGTGATATGCGTGATTTTCCTGCTGCCGTCGCGGATTCTTGACTGCTGAATAATCAAATCAATCGCGGAAGAAACTTGCGTGCGCACGGCGCGAACGGGCAATTCCATACCCGCCATTAAAACCATCGTCTCTAGGCGGCTCAAAACGTCGCGGGGAGTGTTCGCGTGGGCGGTCGTCAAGGAGCCGTCGTGACCGGTATTCATCGCCTGCAGCATGTCCAACGCCTCGCCCGCACGAACCTCTCCGACGATAATTCTATCGGGGCGCATACGCAAGGCATTTTTCACAAGGTCGCGGATTGTTATCGCGCCCGTGCCCTCCAAGTTGGCGGGGCGGCTTTCCAACGTCACGACGTGCACTTGCTGAAGTCTAAGTTCCGCCGCGTCCTCAATCGTGACAATTCTATCCGTGTGCGGAATGAATGACGATAAAACATTAAGCGTCGTCGTCTTGCCCGAACCGGTGCCGCCACTAACCAAAATATTCAGCCGCGCCCGAACGCAAGCATCAAGGAACGTCGCCATGTCTTCGCTAAGCGTGCCGAAGCTTACCAAATCTTCTATCGACAGAGCTTTTTTGGAGAATTTGCGGATCGTGACGGCGGGACCAACCAAAGACAGCGGCGGGATTATGATATTGACGCGGGAACCGTCAGCATGGCGGGCGTCAACCAGCGGGCTACTTTCGTCGACGCGGCGACCGAGCGGCGTCAAAATTCGCTCAATGATATTCATCAAGTGCGCGTTGTCGTAAAAGTGCACGTCGGTTAATTTCAGCCTGCCCTTTTGTTCGATAAAAATTTGCTTGGGACCGTTGACCATGATTTCCGTAATGGAGTCGTTTTGAAGTAGCGATTCAAGCGGTCCCAAGCCGAGCAATTCGTTGCTGATGTCGTCGACCAGATTAAGTCTTTCGCCGCGCGACAGGGGATAAGCTCCCTCCGCTATCTCACGGTTGCTGTAGACCGAGATGATATTTTTTATCTGCTCCCGCGCCTCTTCGCCGCGCATTAGAATTTGCTGTTCTTCGGGCGTCATTTCGTCGACGATGCGGCGGTGAACGGCGAGCTTCAACTCCTGCATTGTGTTGCTTTGGGAAGTCAATGCACGTCTGCCCGCGAACGCCGACGCCTCGACCTGTGCTGTGCGCTCCTGCTCCAGTTGCTTTTCCGTGTAGGTTTGTTCCGGCGGTTTGTGTTTGACTTCAGGTTTAGGCAGCCGCGGACGTTCGGGCGGCGGTGTTTTCTCTTGAGTTTTGCCGCCTAATCTCTCCAACAATGAAAGTGACCTTGCCATAAATTTTCAACTCCCTGCGTTGCTACTTGCTACTTCCTCGATTTTCATTTGGTATCGCAGTGCAAAATTTTGGGGTGGAAAATTTACCAAGTAGACAATAAACGGCAAATCCTTGTTGTCTCTATTAAATGTAACCGTTACAACCACATCAGTTGGGTTTTGCGTAGTATCCTCGACTACTTGTTCTTCTCCGTCAACCGTTTCCGTTTTTGTCGGGTAAGTGTAAGAAACTTTGCGAACTACATTGTAAAAGCTGGCAAACTTGGAATTTGCGTCTTCGTTATAAGAAGCTATGCGCGCGTCGCGTTGCGTGCTATCTGTTATAACGGCAAGTTCGCGGGCAAGTCTGCGGGCGTCGTTGCTGAAATTCATAAAATCCATAAACATAATTCCGCCGTAAATGGCGGCGAAAACCATCAAAAAAACCAGTGGTGCAATAAACGCGAATTCCACTACAGATTGTCCTCGTTGCCTTTTCATAAACACCGCCCGCCTTTCTGAAAAAAGAGCCTCCAAAAAAAATTTCGGAAGCTCGTAAATTTCTGTTTAAGCCAATCGTTTCTTATTTAGTTTCTGTTAGCCTCAAGCTACAAACAAATCAGTTAGCTTTGCTCATAACAGATTTGCTTGCGCTGTCTACCATGTTGCTCGCGCCCGTGAAGGCGTTCGTAATGGCGGTGCCCAGACCGTTGTTGAGAGCGACGATAGCAATAGCCGCGACGAACGCAATGATGAGCGCGTACTCAACCATGCCCTGACCTTTTTCGCTGGCTTTGAGCTTTTTGATCAGCTTATCGATATACTTAATCATAATTATCTCCTCCAAACTAAATTTTACTATGTTGACGACTGCACCCACTACGAAGGAGCCGATTCAAACTTCAATATCAACAATCCTCTGAATGACGATGTAGCCGACAATTTCCATGATGATTATTGCGGCAAGGGCAATGCGCCCTATTTCCTCGTTGACGAAGATTAGCATTTGGTCATGGTTGAATATCCAACAGAACGCCGCCACGACGAACGGCAGGATAATCAGCACCCACGCGGAAAATCTGCCTTGAGCGGTCAGCGCGTGAATTTCGCGCTTCATACGAATCCGCTCGTTTATAGTATAACTTATCGTGTCAAGTATTTGGGCTAAATTTCCGCCGATTTCTCGCTGAATTAAAACCGCCGTAACAACTAAGTCGAAGTCGGGGCTGGAAACGCGCCTGTTCATTTGCTCCAAGGCGTCTTCTAAAGTAACGCCCATGGCAACGTCGGTTGAAACGCGTTCAAACTCCGTGCTCATTGGCGGCTCCATTTCCTTTGCGACAACGTCCATTGCCTGCTGGAAACTGTAGCCCGCCCGCAGAGCATTGGCGACCGTCGTCAAGCAATCGCCGAGCTGTTCGGTAAAAGCTTTGCGTCTGCGGTCAACCAAAATTTTAACCCAGAGAAAAAATCCTAGCAAAATCCCGAATCCCGTAATCGGCACAACCGTTAAGTTGAAAGTTATCACGTAAACGGCAAGCATTCCCAGCACCGTGCAAACTCCTGCGGCAACTATGTATTCTGCACCGAGAAGCGGGATTCCTGCTTGTTTAAGAAGAAAATCTAACTTTTTTACTATGTCCAAATCGGCAATCGGTTTCGCCAACCGGTGAATGAATTTGTAAGCGCGGAGGACAATATCCCCCGTCTTTTGAACCCTAGCATCGGCGGCGACGTGGCGGCGGAGTCTGTGGAAAACATCTAAGCTTTGACTGCGCCTTATAAACATTATCACGAAGATAACGGAGAAAAATGTTGCCACCGCGCCCATTGCTGCGATAAGAACAATCAATTCTCTACCTCCCCGAAGCTATAATTTTGTCAGCCATGTCGCTAATCGTCTTCATCAACAATGTATCCATCGGCAAACCTTTTGCAAGGCGGCCGCTGTTGGCAACTGAAATCATTTTGTACTCGTTGGGAATCATCACATCGACGGGATAAGACAGTTGGTCGGCGATTTTCTGGCGATTCTCCTCCGTGAAGGGATTGACACGGGTAAAAACCGTATAAACTTTGCGTCGCCCGTCGTCCTGTTGCTCGAACATTTCCATTGCCTTTTTGGCGTGCTTAACTTCAAAGCCGCTGTTTATCATCGTCGTGACGAAAACTACATTGGAAATGCGGCAAATGTTCAAAGTCACTGGATTGAAGCCCGACGGCAAATCAACCAGCACATAGCGGAAAATATTTCCCGCCATCATGACGACTTCCGTTAAACTTTCGGGCGCGACCAGCTCGGCATATTCCGGGCGGTCGGGGCTGCTAAGGAGCGAAACGCCGTCTTTAATCGGATAGAAATACGGCGCGAAACTCACGGGCGTTAAAAGTTTTATATCCTGCGTGGCGTCGACAACCGTCCTATTTGGCTCCAAGTCGAAGAAAATCGGCAAGTCCCCGAACTGTAAATCGGCGTCAATCAGTGCGACGCGCTCGCCGGTTTTTTCCGCAATCAGCAGGGCAAGAATCGCCGCTAAAGTCGTGCGTCCTGCGCGTCCTTTCGGGCTGAAGAAGGAAATTAATTTGGGCGGCTTGCGTTGTCCGCGCGCCGAGTACAGCTGAAGATATTCGAGAATTTCTTTGGCGGTGAACGGCTTCAAAATACAACCGGTCGCGCCGCCCTCCATTGCTTTTTGTGCGGCAAGAGGATCCCATTGGCTCATTGTGCCCAACATGTAGGCTCCGGGAAATTTATCGACAAAATCGGGCATCATGTTAAGTGTTTCTTCGTCTTCAATATTCGCCAAAAACAAATCGGGGTGAAACATGGCGGCGGGATTAATCGCGGCATGCGCGCTCTTATAAGTCGCCGAGACCGTAAAATCGGGCGAACGCCTAAGCATTGCGACAATATCATCCAGCGTGTTTTGGTCGTCTTCGATTACAATCACTCGATAAGCCAAAGTTCAAGCCTCCTTTGCAAAAAATTAAAATCCGAACCAGCCCTTAACTTTGCTGAAGAAACCGCCGCCGCTAGTTTCCGCTGCCAATTCGGGCGCGACTTGCGTGTTGTGGTTGGAATAAAGCCCGACGAGTTCAGTAAAGCTTTTCGTCAGCTTGGAATCGGGCGCGGCGAACATGAGCGGTTGCCCGCTGTTGATAGACTTGTTGACGGAAGGATAATCGTTGGGCAGTCTGTGATAAAACGGCTCGCCCAAAAGTTTTTCCACGTCCTCGCCGCGTATCAGCTTCTGCGAATCGGCGCGGTTTTCGACAAGGCGGATTTTACTTTCCTCGTATTCAAAGCGAATCAGCGTGTCGTAGCCGATTTTATAATTTTTGAGCGCGGGCAGGAAGTCGATAACGCCGATATAGTTTATAACCGTGCTGATGTCTAGCATCGCCAAATTCAACGCGCTGAACATGGAGTTCAAATCTAGGATAACATAATCGTAAAAATTCAGTTCGCAGATAATATCCGTGACGAGCTGAACGTCGGTTTGATAGGCGTCGTAGACGTAGAGCGGCGCGGGCAGGATAGAAAAAGTCAGCCCCTCGTGCTTGTAGTCAATCAGGAAGTCGCGGACGTGAAATTTGTCGGGGTGGTCAAGCAGGGCGCGTTGAGCACCGGCAACCGTGTTTGTGGAGGTGAGTTTCAAATAGTTTAGCACGTCGCCGAATTGCAAATCCAAGTCGGCAAGGCAAACTTTGTAACCTTCATGCGCCAAGCCCGCCGCCAAATTAATCGCGGTGATTGTCTTGCCTATGCCGGGCGTCGTGGAGAAAACGCTGATTATGACACTGCTCCGTTCGATTGAGTGCGGCGTTGCAACTGCCATGGAAAAAATCTCCCTTCGGTAGATTTTTTAGCTGTTAGCTACTAGCTGGTAGCTGTTAGATTTTTGGTCGTAATTTGGAGATAAAAGCGTTTAGAAGTTTATAGGTTTCGTTGCAGAGATTTAAAGCGAATTCGGATTCTGATTCGGAAAGATATTTCAACCTGTGACAAATTTGTAATTGGGTTTTCAATTCAGCTAAAGAACCACGCGCTACAGAAAGAAAATTGGCAAATTCTTTATTTGAATTTCGTCCGTGTCCTTCAGCGATGTTTGAAGGGATTGACACGACGGCGCGGCGCATTTGGTCTGACAGGGCGTAAGTTTCCTCGCGCGGTAAAAATTTTACCAACCGATAAATTTCAACGGTTAAATCCATTGCTTTCTGCCAAACAATTAAATCTTCACAACGGTTTAAAGCCACAATCATTCATCCTTTCTAACAGCCAACAGCTAACAGCCAACAGCTATTTAAAAGGCTCGTCAGTTATTTTTCCGTTTTTAGGGTAATTGGCGGGCGGCAGAATCCTGCGCGGCTCCGACTCCGTTTCTATCAAAATTTCTTCTTCGGGCTTTTTGAAGTCGTGCGGCTCCATTTCCTCGCGCTGTTTTTCCTGTTGGTCATACCAATCGCGCATAGGTTGCGACATCGGTGCTTGCGAAATTTCATCTTCGCCGACAAGATAAGGCGTCACGACAACTATCAATTCGCGGTTATCTCTACTCTTCGACGTGTTCTTAAAGAATTCGCCGATAATTGGAATATCTCCGAGCAAGGGAATTTTTGTAACGTTTTTTACCTCCGAAGAGTTCATCAAGCCGCCGATGACGATTGGCGACCCCGAATTTAAACTTATAACGGAATCGGCACTTCGCGTATTAATTATCGGTTGTCCGTCGACGGTATCGCCACTGGGGCTACTTACTTCCGCATGAATCGCAGAATTTATTCTTTTTTGCGCGTCAACCACGGGCTTGAATTGTAAGATGACGCCATATTTTTTGAAGGAAGTGTTTGTGCCGTTCGTGCTTGTCGTGGAATAGGGAATTTCGCCGCCGATTTGAATAGTCGCCTGTTCGCCGCTTAAAGTCAGGACACTTGGGCGCGAAAGAATTTTTGCCTTGCCGTTGTTGACCAGCGCAGTAAGTGTGACGTTAATCGGCGCGAAGTGTTGAGCTATCCATTTTGCGGGATTATTTCCGAAACGCCTAAGCCCGTCCCAAGTCGACGTAACTGTTCGGCTGAATGAGGAATTGCCGCTGTAGCTGTTATTTCTGCTACTGCTGTTGGAGCCGTTCCTACTGCTACTTCTCGACGATGAAGAATCGTAGCCACTGCTCGACAAACCGTCGTCAGAAGTTTCAGAGCCGCTTGAACTTGAATTGTATGAATCGGAATAAGAACTTGAATCGCCGCCGCTGTAGGAGCCGCTGTTGCCGAAAGAATTTGTCCAGCCTGTGGAAGATGTTTCACTGTATGAAGTGCGCGAAGTTCTGGTATAATCTTCTCCGAAAGCAAAAATTCCGTTGCCATTCGTGCCGTATTGCAATCCAAATTCCCGCGCGGCTTCAGAATTAATTTCGATAATCTGCGCTTCCAGACGAATTTGCGTTGGGTGGAGAATTTGCAACAGGTCGATAATTCTTCCGCTTGATTCCGATTGACTAAGCTCAATATCGCCACTCCTGCCGCTTTCCGCACTGCTTGCCGTGTCCGTTTCAAGTTTCATATCGAAGCCGCTACCGACGAGCAGGGAACTTTCCGTGTTGCCGTTTATGAAGAGCCGCGCAGTTTGCAGGGCGTAATTTTTTTCGTATTGATTCTCGACGGTGCCCGTAAGCAAAATTCTATCGTCAACCATTTTAACATGAACGTCGGGGAGACCGATAGCCCGTTCAATCATCATAGCCTGACCGGGGTCTTCGGGCGAAACGACGATTAAATATTCGTGGCGCACGCCGTCCAAAGTCCAAACGAACAGCGCGGTTGAGCCGGAAGTAGTCTTCGTGACGATTAAAAATTCGCTAGCCGAGCCGGGCAGTTGAACGACCGAGGCAATATCCCTGTTGCCCACAGCAATCCGCGTGATTTGTTTACCCATGTCCATGTAATGCGAAGTTTGTCTTTTTATGCTGAGGGTTTCAAATTCTGCGGCTTCAACGACGCCCGCCGACAAGCTGAAAGTCACCGCCGCCAAACAAGCACTTTTAAGAAATAAATTATTCATGATGAATTATTCCTACGCTATAAATTTTTTCTAATCTGATTCATAACAGGCACATTTGACAAAGGCACGTCGGGTTGGGGCGCGGAAACACTGCCGCCCGACGGAATCGCGGGAAGTGCGGAGTTCGCGCCAGCAGATTTAGCCGGTGCGACATCTTGAGAACTTTGTACAATTTCGTCGCCCAAAATAATATCAATCTTCGGGACGGGCGGCGCGACAGGTACTGCAGGGATTTGCGGCAAGGGCATGTTCGGCACCGGATTTGACGGAATGGCAGGAGTTTCCGGTCGCGGCTTGGAGATTGAATCGATTGTATATTCCATGTCTGGCACGTAATTTGCCGTCGGATTAGAGGGGCGCAACATCATATAAATTTCGCCGAGCTTCGACGCAGAAATTAATTTCAACACGTCTTGCGGCGGGAGCGCGAACGTTGCGATTGTCGGGTTGCTGATAGCCGATGAAGTCACCACGCCGGAGCTATCGACGATATTACTGCCTGCCGTGTCTTGATTCACGCTAAGAAGCGGGACGTTCTGTAGAAGGATATTTGTCGTCGCGCTGTAATTGGTTTTTTCGGCGAGGAGCAAATCAACTCTATCGCCTGGCTTAGCAAAACCCGCCACGCCCGTAATTTCGCTGACGCTTATTGAAACTGCGCGGCAATCGGAAGGAATCGAGCCGATAAAACCTTCGTTGGCTGTATCGTTAAAAACTTTTTGAATCGTGAGAATGTCGCCGGAGAAAATCGAAACTTTAATCTGCACGTTCTTAACGTCGTCAAAACTGGTAATCGCGCCTTCGGGCACCAAGATATTTGGCACTTCCTTCATTTCGAGCATATTTTCTTGGATTCTGGTGCGCGGCGGAATATTTACTTTTGCCGTGACGACCGACGTTGTTTCGATGATAGGTTTTTCTTCTTTGACGGGTTCCGGCATTACAACGACCTCTTGCTTTGTTATGAAATTCATGGCGACGATAAGCGTCACGAACATCAGGAACGCGGCGGCACATGCCAGAATCAGCAGTTGCCTAGGTCGCAAATCATTTAGTTTGTTTATTATTTTTTGTAACATGGCTTAAGCCTCTCGTTAGCACAAATAATAATTCCGTATTTAAATTATACAATGCGCAATGCATTTGTCAATTTCTTATTAAATTTTTATCTTATTTTGTCCTAGAAATTTCATTAGCGGCATAAAACTCTCCGCTCTTGCCGCCGCTCTTGCGCTCAAGGTGAATTTCGCCGAGCGTCATGCGTTTATCAATCGCCTTGCACATGTCGTAAATCGTCAACAGCGCAACGCTCACCGCGTGCAACGCTTCCATTTCCACGCCCGTCGCCCACGTCGTCTTGACTGTAGCAACCGCTTTAACGGCTCCTTCGTCGGGCAACATTTCAAACTCCAAACGGCAATGGCTGAGCGGCAACGGGTGACACAGCGGGATAACGTCCGAAGTTTTTTTCGCCGCCATGATTCCCGCCACGCGTGCCACGCCCAAGACGTCGCCTTTCTTAGCGGTGGCCGATTCAATCGCGTGATAAACTTCCGCGCCGACGAAAATTTTTCCGCTGGCAATGGCGGTGCGTTCCGTTAAACTTTTTCCTCCGACGTCGACCATAACGGCATTGCCCGCCGCGTCGAAGTGATTCAATCTGCTGTCCAAAGGTCTCACCCCCCAAAAATTTTTACGCATTATAAGCCGTTAAAATGATTTTCTTATGACGAACGAACAAAAAAAATCTCTCGCGATGTGCGGGAGATTTTTTGTTGGAAAAAATTTTTCAGCACTTGATGCCCGAATTCGGACGCGCGTAGAAAATCCACGTGATAGCAATCGTGATGACGGTAAATCCAATCAGCACGTAGAAAGCGGGCGTGACCATTTCAAAATTCGAGTAAGCCCAGCCGAAAATTTTCGGGATAAGGAACGCGCCATAAGCGGCAATGGCGGCGGTGAAGCCCGTGACCAACGACGCATGGAACGGATTATTAAAAATGTAGGGAATCATGCGGAAGGACGCGCCGTTGACAAAGCCCGTCGTCAAGAACAACAGCAGGAACGCCGCGAAGAACATTATAAAACTGTGCGCCTGCAAGCCGAGCAACACGACGATAATCGAGGCGAGCATAAGAATCAGCGAGTAAAGCGTGACTTTGGAGCCGCTGTTGAATTTATCGGCAAGCCAGCCGCCGACAGGTCGCATGCCCGCGCCGATGAACGGTCCTAAAAATGCGCCCCAAGCCATACTGACTTCGGGGAATTCGTTCGTGAGCAGGAGCATTAACGCCGCCGAATAGCCGATGAATTGTCCGAAGCCGCAAGTATAAATCCACGTCATCAGCCAAGTATGTTTGTTGCCGAAGATCGACAGAATACTTTTCGGGCTTTGCTTGGGCAGCGGAAGATTGTCCATAAAAATCCAGATTAAAACGAGCGTTAAAACTGTCGGGACAGCCCATGCGTAGCAGACGGATTGAATATAAACTTCCGCGCCGGTCTTAACGTTAATCAGCGGGTCTCCGAAAATTCCGCCGAAACTCATACCGAGCAAAATCGGCGCAGTCAGATAAATCAGCGAGACGCCTAAATTGCCGACGCCCGCATTTATTCCGAGTGCCAAGCCTTTATTTTTTTTCGGGAAGAAGAAGCCGATGTTCGCCATGGACGAGGAGAAGTTGCCGCCCGCAATGCCGATTAGCGCGACGAGCATGAAGAGCGTATCGTAGGAAGTCGAGGTATCTTGAAGGGCGGTGCCCAATCCGATTATCGGCAAAAGTAAAAGTGCTGTGGAAAATAAAGTCCAGTTCTTGCCGCCGAGTAGCCCCGGCATGTACGTATAAAACAATCGACAAGTTGCGCCGACAAGCCCCGGTAAGGACGCCAGCGTAAAAATTTCGCCTTGAGAAAAGTTGAAGCCGATTTGATTTAACTGCGCGGCAATCGTCGCCCAGAGCGTCCACACGACAAACGACAAAGTCAACGCCCAAGTCGAGGTGTACAGGTTCTGCTTAGCGATTTTCTCGCCGAATTTTTTCCAGAACGCCTCGTTTTCGGGATCCCACTTCGCCAGAATTTGTTTGCGCGTAGGATTTTCTCCGAGCGATTTTAAAATGTCCTCCGCCATAATTATCACTCTCCTTTTTGGGGCAAGTATAAAAAAAATTTTTTCGGGTGTAAGTGATAATAATCACACGGCTAAGCAAAAGCGCAGGTATAAAATATTTGCGGAGGTTGAGATAATGGATTCGATGATTCGGCAGTTTTACGAAATCCCCGGCAAGGTCGTCGCGCTCAAGGCGGGCGAATATCTTTTCCACGAGGGCGACAGTGCAAAATATTTTTACTTCGTGCGGTCGGGTCAGATTTTTATAACCAAATTCGCCGAAAGCGGGCGCGTTCTGTCGTTGAGGTTGGCGACGCGCGGCAGCATTATCGGCGAACTTCCGCTTTATGAAGAAAATCCCGTTTATATTTTCAACGCCATCGCTCAAAGCCCGTCTGAAGTTTACGCGATTGAATTCCCCACGCTCCACAGCTACCTTGAAAAGAAACCGTCGCTGGCGATTAACTTGCTAAAAATTATCGGCATGCACATGCGCAAGCAGCATTCCAAATTCCGCGACTTGGTGCTTTACGGGAAGAAGGGCGCGATTTATTCGACGCTGATTCGGTTCGCCAACAGCTACGGGCAGGAAGTCGACGGCGGCATTTTAATCACGGTGCCTTTAACAAATCAGGAGCTGGCGAATTATTCAGCGACGGCACGCGAAAGTTTAAATCGCATGTTGAGCGAACTGCGCCGCCAAAATGTTATCGAAATGCGCGACGGGCTGATTCTTATCCGCGATATAAATTTTCTCAAGCAGGAAATTCAGTGCGAAAACTGCGGGCGCGAAATCTGCAACATAGAATGATTAAATGCCCGCAAGAAATTTACAGAGCTTTTCGGCGGCGGCAAGGTCGTTTATGTCGAACTGAAAAATTTCGTCGGAGTCAACCGGCTCACTCGTGAAAATCGCGGCAACTTTTTCGTCGGTAATGACTTCGCCCTTTCCGCGCCAAAGTGAAATCGCGGGGAAAATCGCACGTGTGCGCCCTTCCGTCAAAATTAAATCGACGTCCGACATTTTATCCGCGACGCCAAAAAAATTTTCGCGCTCGTCAGTCTGTTGAATCATGAACCAACCTTGCGGCGCGACAACCGCGACACTGCGTGCGCCCGCCGTCTGAAATTTGTAGCTGTCCTTGCCCTCCACGTCGACGTTAAAGCCGTGCGCGTCGCTTTTAATCACGCCGATTTTTATTCCCTGCGCGGAAAATTTTTTAACGAGATTTTCGATAAAAGTTGTCTTGCCCGTGCCCGAAGCCGGCGCGACGATTGAAATTATCGGTGTCGTGCGCGAAAGATTTTCCGCCCGACCGCGTGCCAGTCTCAAATCTGCGCGGGTGTTCACGTTGAAAAATAATTCTTCCGCCGAAAGCTTCGCCAATTCGTGCGGGACTTTTTTTATTGCCGCGAAAATTTTCCGTTGACCGCTTGAAAGTTCTTGCGAAAAAATTTCTGCTAGCTCCCGCCGATAAAACGCCGCTAACATCTGCCGCCGCCCGCCGACGATTGGAATCACCGCTTGCGTTGACGAAAATTTTTCTGTGAGCGGGCGCAAAATTTCAAACTCAAAGAAGGGCATGTCCGCCGAAACCGCCAACGCCCAATCCGTTTTGATTTTGCCCAGCCCGACTGCCAGCCCCGCCATCGGTCCCGAATCTTTTTCCGTGTCGATTAAAAGTTTCACGGAGAATTTTTCCGCCAAAGTTTTCAGCGCGGGCAAATTTTCTTCGGCGCACAAAAAAATTTCGGCGAAGTCTTCAGCCGCCGCTTTATTTAAAATATTTTCCAGCAAACCGACGCCGCCGACTTTGACGAGTCTTTTATCCTGTCCGAGCCGCGTACTTTTGCCGCCCGCGATTATAAGCAATGAAATTTTCATTTATCAGCCTCGCCGCGCAGAATTTCTATCCCGTGTTGCAGTTCCGGCAAGACAAAGTTTAAGCACTCGTCGACCGCCTTGGGACTGCCCGGTAAGTTTACAATCAACGACCGCTTGCGAATGCCCGCGACTGCCCGGCTCAACATTGCCCGCCGCGTCACTTGCATTGATAAATTTCTCATCGCTTCCGGTATGCCCGGCGCAAGGCGTGTGCAAACTTCCAGCGTGGCTTCGGGCGTAACGTCTCTGATTGAAAAGCCCGTGCCGCCCGTCGTCACAATCAAGCCAACGCCCGCGTCCGCCAACTCAATCAGCTTGTCGACGATAAATTTCTTAACATCGGGCAACGTCGTCCGCGAAAAAATTTTGTAGCCCGCCGCCGATAAAATTTCCTCGCACTTGTCGCCGCTCAAATCTTTGTCGCGCAAGCCGTGAAAGCCCCTGTCGCTGACCGTGATAATCGCCGCGTCCAACGGAATTTTTTCCGCAAGCTCCAGCTCGTCGCCGACAGAAATTTTCCCGCCGTGCAAAACTCTGGCGAAAACTCCTTCGCGCGGCATAATGCAATCGCCGACCTGCTGATAAATCGCGCAGTGGGCGTGGCATTCCTTGCCGATTTGCGTTATCTCAAAAAAAACGTCACCGCATTTTAAACGAGTTCCGACGGGCAATTTTTTAAACGTGAAGCCCTCCGCGATGATATTTTCTCCGAACGCGCCAGGCTCAACTTTAGCACCACGCGCCTTGAATGCGTCAATCTCGCCCTGACCGAGCAGACTAACTTGCCGGTGCCAATCGCCCGCGTGCGCGTCGCCGTCAATCCCAAACTCCGTGATAAACGCCGCCGCCTCGACGAATTTTTTAGCCGTGCCGCGCCTCTCGCTGATACAAATCGCGTTAATTTTTCCCATGTCACCCTCCAATCTGATACATCTGCCGCCAATTCATTCCTAATTCCACATTCCTAATTCCTAATTGCCAAACGTGTTCGCGCGGCTTGTGATAAATTGCGTCGCTAATTTTTTCCGAAAGTTCATCGTCGCCGACATCAGCCCGCAAAAGTTTTTTCACGTCAAGCCCCGCGTCGAAGCTCAAGCAAGTTTTCAAGAAGCCCTCCGCCGTCAAGCGAATCCGATTGCACGAGCCGCAGAATTTGTGCTCCAACGCGTCGATGAAGCCGATTTGCCCGACGAAATTTTTCGGCTGAAAATATTTTGCGGGACCTTGCAGGGAATTTTTTTCGCGGACGGGGACGAGTTGCCCAAAATTTTTTTCCAGCTTAGAAAAAATTTCCGGCATCGGAATTCCACGCAAGCCCGACTCCCACGCGCAACCAATCGGCATCAGTTCGATAAATCGCACTTTGATAAAATTTTTTTCCGCCAACGCCGACAATCGCAAAATTTCCCCGTCATTCACGCCGCGCAGGGGTACGCAATTTATCTTTACGCTTAAATTTTCGTTGAGCAAAGTTTGAAAACCTTCCAGCACTTTGTCGAAAAATCGCCGCCGCGTCAAGTCCGCGAAAATTTTTTCGTCGAGTGTGTCCAAGCTCAAATTCACGCCGTCTAACCCCGCCGCAATTAATTCAGGCGCAAAATTTTTCAGCAGGACGCCGTTTGTCGTCAGCGTGACTTGCTCAATCCCCGATAAATTTTTCAGCTCGCGGACGAGTGTCGACAAATTTTTTCTAAGCAACGGCTCGCCACCCGTCAATCGAATTTTTCTGATTCCCAGCCGCGAAAATATTTTGGCGACGCGCAAAACTTCCTCCAACGTCAAAATCTCCGCGTGAGGAATTTTTTTTACGCCGCATTCGGGCATGCAGTAGCGGCAACGCAAATTGCAACGGTCAGTTACGGAAATCCGCGCGTATTCAATTTCACGACCAAATTGGTCTTTCATAACAAAATCATCTCAACCTCCATGCCCGCCGCCAGTTCGTCAGAGCCGGCAGGTATGTCGATAAAAGCGTTGCAACCGACCGCCGAATACAACGCGCCCGACTCGTGACGATTCGGCAGGAAAATTTTTTCGCCGTCAAATCGCGCCCGAATAAATCGCCGCCCGAAACTTTTTTTCGGGAAATTATCTGCCAAAACGCCGCGACTGCGATTGTACAAAATATCTGCGCGGCGGGCAAGTTTCGCCATAACGGGGCGCGTCAAAAGTTCAAACGTCGCATAGGCAGCAAAGGGATTTCCGCTCAACGCCACGCCCAAAAAATTTCCGCACGTCCAGCCGACAACGGGCGCGCCGGGCTTCATCAGCACGCGCCAAAAAAGTTTCTCGCCGATTTTCTTAACCACGTCGTGCATTATATCTTTTTTGCCGACAGAAACGCCGCCCGTCGTTATCAGCAAGTCAATTTCGCCGCGCAGAGAAAAAATTTTGTCCGCGCAGGCGTCAGCGTCGTCGGGCAAGTTGTATAAAATTTTCGGCACAAAGCCCAGCTCAATCAGCCGCGCCGCCAGCAAGTAGAGGTTGCTGTTGTAAATTTTCCCCGCAGAAATTTTTTCGCCAGGCTGAATCAGTTCGTCGCCCGTCGAGGCAATCGCAATTCGCGCCCGCCGATAAACTTTGACAGCCGCCACGCCTTGACTAGCCAGAACCGCCACATGCGCCGCCGTCAGCACAGAATTTTTTTCGACGAGCACCGCGCCCGCCTTTATGTCTTCGCCCGCAAAGCAATAATTTTCGTGGTGCTTGAGCCGTTGCTTGACAAAAATATTTTCGCCGTCTTGCGTCACGTCCTCTTGACGAATCACGCAATCGGAGCCTTTGGGCATTGCCGCGCCCGTCATAATCCGCAACGCCTCGCCCGAATGAATTTCGCCCGCAAAAAAATCGCCCGCGCATTCCTCGCCGATAACTTTTAATTTAATCGGAGCCGCCGTGTCGGAAGATTTCAGCGCGTAGCCGTCGAGCGGACTGCGGTCAAACGGCGGGTTGTCGAAGGTCGCGAAATAATTTTGCGCCGCCACCCGTCCGACGGATTCAATCAGCGAAACTTCTTCCGGCTCGTCAATCGGCGTGACGTTCGCCGTTAAAATTTCAATCGCGCGTTCAAGTGTGATTCCTTCCATTACAGCAACCCTCCGACGCCCAGCGTTGTGAAGTCGCGCCGAGTTAATTTTTCGCCCGTGAGCACGCGCGGCAAAATCATATCGAACACCGTTTTTGAACAGAACATCACACAGCCCGGCAAGCCCATTATCGGCACGTCGCCCAAGTACGCCAGCATGAACATCGCGCCGGGCAGGACGGGCACGCCGTAAGTCACGACGTCCGCGCCTGTCGATTTAATCGCGGCGGGCGTTCTGTCGTCGGGGTCAACACTCATGCCGCCCGTGCACAAAATCATTTCCATGCCGAGATTCAACAGCTCTGAAATTTTTTCGCGCGTCATTTCCTTTGAGTCGTCGGAAATTCTGCGCTCGTCGACCTGCAAGCCGAAAGTTTTAAGCTTAGCTTCGATAACCGGCGTGAACGTGTCTTGAATGCGTTCGTGGAAAATTTCGGAGCCGGTGACGACCAGCCCGACTTTAAATTTTTTGTACGGGAGAATTTTCATCAGCGGCACGTCGCCCGCAATTTTTTTGACGCGCTCCATTTTAATTTTGTCGATGACGAGCGGAATCACGCGCATACCAGCCACGGATTTATTTTTGCGCACGGGAATTTTATTCGGAACGGTCGCGATACAAATTTCGTCGACGTCATTAATCGCGTTGAGCTTTTCGGCGTCGACGTGAAAAACTCCGTCACAAGCCGCTTTGAGTTCGATTTTGCCTTCTTTGACTTCGCCCGCCGATAAATTTTCGCCTTGACAAATCGCCCGCAAAATTTCTGCCGCGTCGTTTTCGTGGAGCTTCGTGTCGTCGTTCTCCCAGACGAAAATATTTTCCTTGCCGAGCTTCAAAAGTTCGGGAATATCTTCCGCCGTGATGACGTGACCTTTTCTAAAAGCGGCGTCTTTAATTTCTCCGCGAACGATTTTTGTAACGTCATGGCACAGCACACAGCCGACCGCGTCTTGAACGGGAATTTCTTTCATTCAATCTCCCCCTTAAGAATTTTTTTTAGCAATTCTACCAATCGTCCGATAAGTTGCTGTTTCTTTTTTGCTTGTATTGTTGCCAATCTTTTTGCAAAGATAATAGAAATTTCTTCGGGCGTCTTCGATTTCCAAGTCGCGATGACTTTTGCATTGCGCGCAGTTTTATCTACTTTTGCCGCCGCCTTTTTTGCAATAGCCGACAATTCTTCAAAAGATTTCTTAGATGCCGCCCGCTCTTCTGGAGTTTTCTTGGCTTCATTAGCCCGACGCGTAATCCATGCCCTTCTGACGATTGCCGACCGTTCTTCGGGCGAACGATTAGCCTCGCGTTTCCTTGCAATTTCCGCTCGCTCTTCAGGAGACCTACGCGCCCAAGTAGCTTTGGCAATATCAGACATCAGTGCGATAGATTCAGGCGTGTGCTTACGACCATTGAAACCGGAGCCGCCACTCGTTAAGTTGTAGCCGTCGGGATATTTGGTGTTGAGTGCGGCAATCCAAAACATTTCGCGCTCGTTGAGCAATTCGACAGAACAATTTTCGAGGACTTCGACGGTGAAATTTTCCCAGCCGTATTTGCGAATCGCCCTAGCTTGAAATTGTTCGTATGCCCGACATATTTTTTGCCGTTTAAAAGATTTGTAATAAGGTAAATCACTCCATAATCGCGGGGCTTTTTCCTGTCAATAATCAGCCAATCATGCGCTTCAGGTCGTCGGCGACGTTCGTGATGCCGCCAATGCCGAAGTTTTCAACCAAAACTTTCGTGACGTTTGGGCTGAGGAACGCGGGCAACACCGGACCGAGCGTAATATTTTTCACGCCGATATATAACAGCGCGAGTAAAACCGTGACGGCTTTTTGCTCATGCCAACCGATGTCGAAGACAATCGGCAACTTGTTAATGTCGTCCAGCCCGAAAATTTCCTTGAGCTTGAGCGCGATTAACGCCAGCGAATAGCAATCGTTGCACTGACCGGCGTCGAGCACGCGCGGAATCCCGCCAATGTCTCCGAGATTGAGTTTGATGTATTTATATTTTGCACAGCCCGCCGTTAAAATCACGGTGTCTTTGGGCAGAGCTTTGGCAAATTCGGTGTAGTATTCGCGGGATTTTTGGCGACCGTCACAACCAGCCATGACGACGAATTTTTTTATCGCGCCGGATTTTATCGCGTCAACAACTTTATCGGCAACGGCAAAAACTTGTTCGTGAGCAAAGCCGCCGACAATTTCGCCCGTCTCAAGTTCGGTGGGCGGCGGACACTTTTTAGCCAGTTCAATCAGCGGCGTGAAATCTTTTTTGCCGTCAACTTCGTCAATGTGCTTGCAACCGGGGAAGCCAACCGCCGCCGTCGTGAAAACTCTATCGATATAAGATTTTTTCGGCGGAACAAGACAATTCGTGGTGAGGAGAATCGCGCCGTTAAATTTTTCAAACTCCGTCGTCTGCAGGTGCCAAGCGTTACCGTAGTTGCCGACGAGGTGCTTAAACTTTTTGAACTTCGGATAATAATGCGCCGGCAACATTTCGCCATGCGTGTACACGTCGACGCCGGT
>JAFXNB010000183.1 GCA_017529935.1 Selenomonadaceae bacterium | reverse complement strand
TACGTCGAACAACTTTTTGACTATCCGTCAGCGGGGAGCAAGATTATGTACACAACCAATGCGATTGAAGCGGTTAATTCCAGTTTTGGCAAGGTAACCAAACGCGGCGCATTTCCTAATGACAATTCCGTTTTCAAATTGCTTTATCTTAGAGTAGTAGAGTTGCAAAAAAAATGGACATCTCGCCCCGTCGCCAATTGGTCGCTCGTTCGCAATCAGTTGCTCTTGAACGACCGCCTCGCTGCCCTCTTCGACAAATTCGACCGCTAACTTTTCTTACTTACATAATTTACTTGACACTACCCCAAGGAACAGCATCAACCATATCATATCGTAAAAAGTTACTTTACGCTTGCAATCTTTCTGCGGATTGACAACGTTCTTTATCGCTGTCCAACTCTTTCAGAATGGCATTATCCTTTATGCTAACAGCTTCCCCAATACATTAACAAAGCGCATCAACTCCAGCCGCAGTAATTTGGGCGTTAAAGTACCGCAAGGCAGAAGATTTTCCCAGCGGCAATTTAAACGGTTTCGTCAGCAAAATATCTGGTGTGCTGTTCTTCAACGCGATACATTACTCGCTAAGAGACAACGGCATTATTCGTAAGCTTGCTATCGATTCTTTAATATTAAGCGTCGGAGTGTAAAAGCGTTGCGAATCAAAGCGAAAAATATTATATTTCGGCAAAGAAAAATCCGCAGCGCACATTAGCGTTGCGGAAAAATTTTTTATATCATTGAAATGTTAGAGGTCGGATTAAAGATTGTACTCCGCGCGAATTTCGGAGATTTTAACGGGGCGATGCTCCTTGACGGATTTCGTCGCCGCCAAACCGATAAGCACGGGTTCCAAGCCGTCCTGCGCGGTGACAGGCGTCTCGGTGTCGTTGACAATCGCCTCGACGAATTCATCAACCTCGGTCGCGTAAGCCATCATGTAGCGTTCAAGGAAGAAGAACATGGGCTTTTCGGCAACAACGCCGTCTTTGTTGCTGTAGACCGCGTTGGAGTCGCTGTCGTTGCTAATAGCCACGCAGCCTTTGTCGCCGAAAACTTCAGCGCGCTGGTCGTAGCCGTAGCAGCAGGCGCGGCAGTTATCGATAACGGCGGTGGCACCGTTCGTGAGCTTCAAAGTTATAACTGCGGTGTCAACGTCGCCCGCCTTGCCAATTTCCTCGTCGACGGTGATTGAGCCTTCCGCGTAAACTTCCTCGACTTCCGCGCCAGAAAGATAGCGCACCATGTCAAAATCATGTATGGTCATGTCAAGGAAAATTCCGCCGGAAACTTTGACGTAGCTAATCGGCGGCGGTTCAGGGTCGCGCGAAGAAATTTTGATGATCTGCTGCTTGCCGACTTTGCCAGCCTCGACAGCCTTGCGAATGGCGCGGAAGTTGTGGTCAAATCTGCGATTGAACCCGACTTGGTATTTCTTGCCGGTCTCCTTGACGACGGCGAGCACTTCATTAATTTTCTCGACGTCATGATCAATGGGCTTTTCGCAGAAGACGTGCTTGCCCGCCTTGAGAGCTTCAATCGACAACGGGGAATGCTGGTCGGTGGACGCGCAAATCAGCACCGCTTCAATTTCGGGGTCGTTCAAAATTTCGTGGTAGTCTTTGGTCGTTTTCTCGACGCCGATAGACTTCGCCCAAGCCTCGGTCTTCTCGTTCATGAACGGGTCGGCGATTGTCTTAACCGTCGCGTGCTTGACGAATTTGGAAATGCTTTCGCCGTGCACGTGCCCGATTCTGCCCGCGCCGATGATGCCAACTTTAATCATTGAAACTCCTCCTTATTTTTGACGAAGCTCCACGTAATCGAAAATAATCTGAACCGCTTGCTCCGCCGTAAGATTCGTCGTGTTTACCATCAAATCATAATTCTGCGGGTCGCCCCAAATCCTGCCGGTGTAGTAGTTGTAATAATTCTTGCGCTTGTTGTCCACGTCGAGCACGTCTTGGAACGAAAAATCTTTGTAGTAAATTTTGGCGCGTTCGCGGCGGCATTCGTCGTCAGCGTAGAGGAAGAAGGAAAAATGATTGGGCACGTCGCGCAAAATGTAATCAGCGCAACGCCCGACGAAAACCGCACCTTCAATGCCCTCTGCAAGCTCGCGGATAATTCTCGCCTGCTGAATGTACATTTGATTCTGACGGGGGACGCCCTGCCCCATGAGCGCGGAGAGCGACGCGACAAAATCGTTAGGCGTGTCGTAGGATTTTTCGATAACGGTTTGAACGTCGTCGAAGGTATCGAGACTTTCAGCCGCCGCCGCCACGATATTGCGGTTGTAGCACTTGACGCCCATTTTTTTTGCCAAAGCCTCGGCGATATACATTCCGCCGCTGCCGTATTGGCGCGTGATTGTGATAAATGTTCTTTCTTTCATGAAGAAACCTCCTTTTGTTGGGAAGTTTATATCATATCGCGATTAATTTCAATGCAGTTACTTTTAAAAAGTAACCAAACAGTTAGCGCGTTGCAACGTTGCGACGTTTTGAAGTTTATCGCCGCGCCGCAACATTGCACAAGCCTAAAATTTTTACAGCACGCCTTTAGCTTCGCGTTCTGCCAAATCGTTCATGATCTGCGGGTAAATCTTTTCAAGTTTCCACGCCCAGAGAATCAGCAGGATAATTATCCAGACCATTATCGGTCCGTACTCGTAAAGGTGAATAATCATTTGAATTGCGCTGTCCGGTTGCTCAACATTACCCGACGCAGAGGATACATAGCCCGCCCAAGCAAGCAAGTTAGTCAAAATCGCCGCCGTTAAGCCGGAGCCGACCTTCGTGCCGACAGAACCGCCGGAGAATATCAAACCTTCTATGCGGAGGTGGAATTTCCATTGCGCGTACTCGACAACGTCGCCCAAGAAGCCGAAAATAACCGAATTCAACGGAGCAAAGCCTACGCCGCGGATAAAGCAGCTGAACACGACCCAGTTATAATCAAGCGGATTCGTCAAGTAAATCAAATGTCCGACGAAAGCGACCGTGATACCCATTAAACACATTTTCCGCTTGCCGAACTTGCGCAAAAGTATCGGACTCAACACAATTTGGCAGCCAACCATCGTCAAAGTTTCAAGTAGGAACAAGAAACTAAACAATGTGTCGTCCATGAAGATATATTTGCAGTAATACGGGAGCATTGTGCCGGTAATGTAGAAAATAACGTTCTGCATCATCCAAATTGCCGCCGCCATCCAAAAATATTGGTTGAATGCCAGAGCTTTTAACGCTTTGCCGATGGGAAGCTTATCTTCCTTCTTGCGCGCCTCGATAACAACTTTTTCCTCGCATTTGTAGAAGCAAAACAGCAACATCAGCAACGCAACGACCGCCCAAATGCCCATGACTTTAACCCAAGCCATTTGATCATCGCCGAAAACTTTAATCAGCGGCAAAGTCGCCGAAACCGCCAAAATTTTTCCGAACGGCGATAAAGACATACGAACGATTGATAACATGTCGCGTTCTTGAGAGGAACGAGTCATCATTGCCGATAATGAGCCGTAAGGCAGGTTTAACATTGTGTAAACGACCGTTGTGCACAAATTATACGTCACGAAGATGTACGCGAACTGCATTGTATCGGAAACGCCCTGCGGAACCGCGTAAATCAGTACAATCGAGATTGCAAACGGGATTGACGCCCACAAAATCCACGGACGCGACTTGCCCCATTTAGAATTCGTCTTTTCAACGAAAAATCCCATGATGACATCGGAAACGCCGTCGAAGCAACGGGATAAGAGCATTACAAGACCGACCGTCGCCGGATTTATGCCCGCGTAGTCGGTGTAAAAGAATGTCAGAATGGACATCGCGCCCCAAACGACGTTTTGAGCCGTGTCGCCCAAGCCGTAAGCCACTCGTGTTAGCCACGGCACTTTATCGCGCTCGTCTATTGCCATTGCTGCATTTTCTGCCATTTAAATCACCCCTAATCCATTTGAAAAATTTTTTTAATACTCAATCTGCAGAGGCTTGCCCGTTTGATAAGCTTTGGTCGTTGCAAAGGCAATTTGCGTGGATTTTGTGCCGTCGTAGACCGTGACATTGGGTTTTCTGCCTTCGCGAATGCAATTAATGAACTCTTGTAGCTCCAGTTGATAAGCTTGCGCGAATCTTTCGGGGAAACCGCCGACGCATTCTTTAACCGCGCCGTGTGTGTCGTAAATCATGCACAAATTCTTTTCGGGAACCGGACTAATCCGCAAAGTTCCTTCCGTGCCGACAATTTCCGTCTCGACGTGGTAGCCATGAGGAGCCGTGCGCCCGACGTGAACGAATCCAATCGCTCCGCTCGCACATTTGTACATTGCAACGCCCGTTTCATCGTCATTTGCCGCTTTGAATTCGGGATGCTTGAACGTTGCGCCCGCCGCGTAGACTTCCACAGGGTCTTCGCCCAAAAACCAGCGCATTAAATCAATATCGTGAATCGCCATATCGATAAAAATGCCGCCAGAAGTCGGAGCGAACTTAATCGCGCCTTGAACGAGTGCTTCAGGGTCAATTCCAGTCGCTTTTACCATGTACGGCTTGCCAATCACGCCCGCTTGAATTTTTTCCATTGCGTAGGCGTAGGACGGATCGAATCTGCGCATGAATCCGAGGAAAAAAACTTTTTCGGGGTGACGTTCGACGGCTGCCTCCGCCATTTTGCATTCGTCGACGGTCACGCCCAACGGTTTTTCGCAGAAAACATGTTTGCCCGCGTCCAGAGCTTTGGCGATTTGTGCGCAATGCAGCCCGCTCGTCGTGACGATAGCCACCGCGTCAATATCAGACTTCAACATTTCGTCAAAGTCGGTAAAAGTTTGCTCGACCTTGAGATTTTCCTTTGCAAACTCAAGTTCGGCAGGGACAATCGAACATGCCGCGACAAGTTGCGCACCGTCGACGCCCACACAAAGATTTTTCGCGTGAACTTTGCCCAAACGACCAAGCCCCGCGATTCCAACTTTAACCATAATAAAACCCCCTAACATTTTTTTATAGCCAAAGAGAACGGAAAAATTTTTCCATTCCCTACGCTTTCTTTAGAATTCAACCCATTTGGAGTCATTATCCGCCGATTCAACGCATTTTTCAACCCACTTGACGCCCGTAACGCCCGCTTCAATGCCCGGATACCAAAAATCAATCGGCTTGCCCGCCTCGCTCAACGTAATCGCTTTGGCAAATTTCGTGTAAACGTTGCTCCACGCCTCGAAAAGTCCTTCGGGGTGTCCGCCGCCGATTCTGTCGTCAGCACGCGCAGTTTCATACAAATAACCTGCGCCGCGTTGCAAAACTGCCGGAGCTTGTCCTTGAATTTGATAGGCAAGTTGATTCGGGTGCTCGGCGTCCCAAGCGATTGAACCTTTTTCGCCGACAATGCGGAACGTGAAACCGAAATCCGCGCCCGCGTTCACGCTGCTCGACCAAATGTAAGCAATCGCGCCGTTGTCATATTCCATAATCGTCATTGCGTTATCTTCAAGCGCACGTCCTTCGACGAAACTTTGACGCGTGCACATCAGCCGCTTAATTTTCATTTCGGGCAAGATAACTTCGCTCAAATAAAGCGGATGAGTTCCAACGTCGCCGATAACAAAGGTGGGACCGGATTTTTTCGGGTCGACACGCCACGCCGCCGCGCCGGATTTTTTTTCTACGGGCGCAGAGTTGCCGCCGTGCGCGAATTGCATTTTCACGATACGAATTTTGCCCAAGTCGCCGTTCGCAACCATTTGCCGCGCCTGTTCAATCATTTGATGTCCCGCGTAGCCGTAGGAGACGAACATAATTTTGCCGCTCTTCTTAACGAGGGCTTCCAATTCTTCCGCTTCGGCGACCGTAAAGCACAACGGCTTTTCGCAGTAGACGTGAAGTCCAGCCTCCAACGCCGCCTTAGCAATTTCAAAGTGCGTGAAGTTCGGCGTGGCGATTGAAACCGCTTCCACTCCGTCGGGACGATTTTTTTCCGCCGCGATTAATTCTTTGTAGTCGGAATAGCAGCGTTCGGGGTCGACGTGCAGATTTTTTCCGAAATCTTTGCCGCGTTCGGGATTAATATCGAATGCGCCCGCGACCAGTTCAAAATTTACGTCGCGAAGAGCCGCGCTCCTGTGAATGTAGCCGATTTGCGAGCCGCGCCCGCCGCCAATCATCGCCCAACGTATCGGACGTTCGGAAATTTTTTCGCCGTTTATCATCGTTTTTACCTCCACTTTACAAAATCCTGTATTTGGGATTTCTTCATTTGAACTTCCAAATTACCCCCGATTTTGAAGGGTATCGAAAAAGCCGCGCCACGACGCGACACAAATTCCATGTACATGGAAAATGTAAATCGCGCCGAAAATCCGCCCTCAAAACCAATTTTTATCACTCGAAGCCGAGATTTTTTAAGTAATCGACGCTTTTTTTCACGTCGCGCAGGCTCGTCGCCACATTTCGCGGGTCGCGTTCCTGTTCAATCGTGATATAGCCCGCATATTTAATTTCTTCCGTCAAAACTCTGTAAATCGCCGGATAATCCAAAATTCCCTCGCCAATCGGGCACATTGAGCCTTTCGCGCACCCTTCAAAGAATCTTATGCGCTCGTTCATCACTTCAGAATAAATTTTCCCGTTAATATCCTTGAAATGCACGTAATCCAGCCTGTCAGCGTATTTTCTAAGCCATTCGACCGGATCCATTTGCGAATATCTTAAATGACCCGTGTCCAGACACAATCCAGCGACTTCAGCGGGGATATCAGCCATAATTTTATCAATTTCGTCAGCAAATTCGATGTAGCCGCCCGCGTGCGGGTGAATAACTGCGCGGACATTCCACTTTTTCGCGGCTTCGGCAATGCCTTTGATGTGATTAACCATGCGTTGCCAATCTTCAGCGGATAATCTCGGTGCTTTGTCGGGGTGACCGGCGGCAAAATCGCGTTCATCATGTCCCCAATCCATTACAGTTAGGTACGGCGTCGGAAATCTCTGCCCATCTTCGCGTTTGAGCGGCGGGAGCTTCGTTATAATCGCGCAAATGTCGTCGACTTGCTTTAAAACCGGCTGATAATTTTCCTCGGCAAGCAAATCGTCAAAAATTGTGCCCGCGACGATTGAAATTCCATTTTTTTTGAGCTCCGCGCTTACAACGTCGATGTCGAGCGGCAAAAACCCGTAGGGTCCGAGTTCGATTGCCGAAAATCCAGCTTGTCCAGCCTCTTCCAAAACTTTTTTCCACGGCGGCAAGTAAGGATTCTTCACATCGTCGACGCCCCAGCAACAAGGCGCGCCTGTGATATGAATCGCCATCATCATCACTCCTTCAAAGCTTTTGAATACATTATAATTTCTTGCCGCGAACTTTCCTAAAAAATTTTGGCACGTTCGCTGGTAGTTTTCGGCTAAGTTCAAGATTTTTTGACGGCAAAACTATAATTTTTTGCAAAAAAATCCCTGCCGCTTTTTTCGGCTAAGTTCAAACTTTTTTGACGCTAAAACTGTAAATTCTTCAAAAAAAAAATCCCCGCCGAGTTGACGGGGAAATTATTTTGTCCAACGCTTGCGATATTCTTTTGGCGTCATCTGCATAAAGTCTTTGAAGACGTTTTGGAAATAATTTGAGTTGTTATAGCCGACATTCAGCGCGATTCGGGTAATTGTCATGTCCGTGTTGATTAAAAGGTTCTGCGCTTCGCCGAGCCGCAGCAAAACGACGTAACGCATGGGCGAAATACCGATTTCCGCCTTAAAAATTTTCGCGAGATTGTAAACGTTGGAATTAACAGCCGATGCAATGTCTTCGAGCCGAATATTTTCAGTATAATGGTCGTCGATGAAATCTTTAGCGCGAGAACTTAGCGAGGGAACTTTTTCTTTGCGCGGGAGCCCGTGAGTTTTAAGCATGGTACAAATTTTAGCGACGAGAGCCAGCGCAAGCAAGTTTGCAGTCTCTGCGCCGTTCGCACGATAACTTTCGCGCTCAATCGCCCGAAAAATACTTAAAAGTTCGTCGAAATACTCACCGCTCGGCAGAATCGGCGAATATTCTTTGGGCAGAATCTTATTTACGGGCAAATTGGCGAGTTTTAAGTTGCTGACGGCGACGCAGTAGGTTGAAAGGTCATTTCCGGAGCCGCCGAACTCATCATGAACGGTTCCGCTGTTGTAGAGAATCAAATCGCCCTTTTTGGCGGTGTAGCGTTCGCCGTCGATGATAAAAATGCCCGCGCCGTCGTCTACGATTAAAATTTCCGCCAAATTTTTATGTTCGTGCATACTACGCGGCATGGTTGAAGATTCTGCGCCGACGTTGCAGATATATTCGACGCGCGGCGTGTATCCTCTGTCGAAAACCGATTTATAATTCCGCTCAACAAAATATTGCAACAAAATTATCGCTCCTTTGATTGAACGGCAAAAAAAACGACGCAATCAAACTTTAAAGTTCGTTGCGCCGTCTTTTTTTGTCGTGGGAAAGAATTTTAATTAGATGTGAGCCTTTTCGCGAATATATTTGCGAGCTTTGATAGCGTATTCAAGCGGATTAGCTTTGGCGGGATCTTGTTCAGCCTCGACGATATACCAGCCGTCGTAATCGCTGGCGTTTACGATGTCGAAAATCGGTTCAAAGTCAATGCAGCCGTCGCCGGGCACCGTGAACATGCCAGCGCGGACGCCGTCAAGGAAACACATGTTTTCGGCTTTAACTTTGTCGCGAATTTCCATGCGAACGTCTTTTAAATGGATATGACGAATGCGCGGGAGATATTTTTTGAGAATCGCGAGATAATCTTCGCCGGAGCAGACGAGATGACCGGTATCGTAGAGGAGCCAGACGAGTTCGGGGTCGGTTTCAGCCATAAGTCTATCAATTTCCTCGAAAGTTTGGACGCCGGTGCCCATGTGGTGATGATAAGTCATCGTCAAGCCGATTTTTTTCGCGACTGCGCCGAGTTTGTTTAAACCTTCGGTCAAAAGTTTCCATTGTTCCTCGGTGTTGTAGGGTTTATCGGCGAAAACAGCCTTGTCGAACTTGCCCTGAATGCTATTGCCCTGTTCAGCGACGTTGCAGAACTTCGCGCCCATGGTGTGGAGGAATTCGCAATGCGCGATGAAGTCTTTTTCGACTTGTTCATAAGGTTGAGTAAGCAAAAAGGAGCTGAACCACGCGGAAGCAATGCTCATGCCGCGCAAATCGAGAGCTTTTTTGAGAACGTTGGTATCTTTGGGGTATTTGCCGCCGACTTCGCAGCCGGTGAAGCCCGCCAACGCCATTTCGCTGACGCATTGCTCAAAAGTATTTTCCTTGCCGAGGTCGGGCATATCATCGTTAGTCCAAGCAATCGGCGCGATACCCAATTTAATTTTAGCCATTTAAAACCCTCCCAAAAAATTTTATGAATTAGTTTTGTCGTAATTTCTAAAGTCGCGTTCGATTTGTTCAAGGGAACGCCCGCGAGTTTCGGGTACGAACTTGATAACGAACAGCAAACCCAAAAAACTAATGCCCGCGAAGATAAAAAACGCTGCGGAAAGTCCGAAGTTGAATAAAAGTTGCGGGAAGAAGAATCCGACGAAGAAATTAGCGACCCACAGGCATAAAACCGCAAATCCCATGCCCATTCCGCGCAATCGCACGGGGAACAACTCGGAAAGCAAAAGCCACGTGACCGGCGACAAAAATCCTTGTTGGAAGAAAAGAAATGCAACAGTTAAGCTGAGAACGATATACGGGAGAAAATTTGCGCCGTCAAAAACATTCGACGCGATACCGATAGCGCACAGGCAAAATATCGTTCCAATTTGCCCCAGCATAACCAACGGGCGGCGTCCGTGACGATCTATCATCCAAATTCCAAAGAACGTTGCGCCAACGGAGATAATTCCGTTCGCAATGTTGCCGACGAGCGCGGCTTGAGTAGAAAAACCCGCTTCAGTCAAAATCTGCGTGCCGTAATACATAATTGCGTTGACACCGGCAATTTGCTGGCAGATAGCGACGCCCATTGCGATAAAAACGATACGGCGAACCCACGGAATCGCGAGGTCGGAGTAAGTTGCATGTTTTATAGTTTTTTCGAGTGCGATAGTTTCTTTTATTTCTTCAAGTTCTTTTTGAGCGCGTTTTTCTTCGCGAATTTTCTTGAGAACGTCGAGAGCCTCACCGACGCGCCCTTTTAGGATTAGCCAACGCGGAGATTCAGGTACGCCCAACATGCCAATCCACAGGAGAACCGCCGGTAACGAGGGAATTGCCAACATATAACGCCAAGTGCTACTTGTAGAGCTGTAAGCGATGCCCAAAGCCGCGTTAATTGTAAAAGCGAGCAACTGCCCCGTGACAATCATTAAGTGATTTTGAGTAACAATGCGTCCGCGCTGTTCAAAGGGCGACATTTCAGCCAAAAGTGCGGGAATAGTGACTGACGCGCCGCCGACAGCGAGTCCCAAGACGAAACGGAAGAAAATTAAAACTTCAGCGTTAGGGGAGAGGGCGCAACCGTTCGCCGCGAAGAAGAAAATAACTGCTAAGTGGAGAATAATCTTGCGGCGACCGATAATATCGGCAATGCGCCCGCCCATGAACGCTCCGATAGCCGCGCCCGCCAATAAACTGCTCGTTATCATACCCGCCATTCTCGGTGACAGATTTAATTGGTCGGGCATTGACATAAAGGCAAGCGCACCGTTAATAACGCCGGTGTCGTAACCAAAAAGCAAACCGCCGAGCGTCGAAATTAGCATCACTCCACGCAGATAACCATGATGAGTGATGTCGTTAATCAATTACTTGCAACCCCTCCAAAAAATTTTAGGCATTAGCTTTGTCGTAGTTACGGAAATCGCGTTCGATTTGTTCGAGGGAACGACCTTTAGTTTCAGGAACGAACTTGATAACGAACAACAAGCCTAATAAGCCAATTCCCGCGAAGATAAAGAACGTTGCGGAAAGTCCGAAGCTGAAGAGCAACTGCGGGAAGAAAAAGCCGATAAAGAAGTTAGTAACCCACAAGCAAAGAACCGCACAGCCCATGCCCATGCCGCGAAGTCTGACAGGGAACAGCTCAGAGAGCAAAAGCCACGTGACCGGCGACAAAAATCCTTGCTGGAAGAAAAGGAACGTGACAGTTAAGCTAAGGACAATGTAAGGCAAGCTGGACGAGCCGTCAAAAACATTCGACGCGATACCGATAGCGCAAAGGCAAGCCATCGTTCCAATTTGCCCGGTCATAATCAGCGGGCGACGACCATGACGACCCATCATCCAAATACCAAACAAAGTAGCACCAACTGAAATTGCACCGTTTGCGATGTTACCAATCAACGCCGCCTGCGTCGAGAAGCCCGCCTCAGTTAAAATCTGCGTGCCGTAATACATAATCGAGTTGACGCCGGAAATTTGCTGGCAGATTGCGACGCCCATTGCGATGAAAACTATTCTGCGAACCCACGGAACTGCCAAATCGGAATAAGTTGCCTGCTGAACGCTACTTTCAAGCGCGATAGTCTCTTTGATTTCGTCAAGCTCTTGTTGAGCGCGTTTTTCTTCACGAATCTTCTTTAAAACTTCG
>JAFXNB010000182.1 GCA_017529935.1 Selenomonadaceae bacterium | reverse complement strand
CGCGAGCTTTGAGCGCGTCGACGACTTCGGGGAAATTTTTAAGCATGGCTCCTCCGCGTGAGAATCGTTGACAGATAATTTAACGGCTCGTCCTTGTGCGCGGCAACGTCCGAAATAATTTTTTCGTCGTCCAAGCCGCAACGACTGACCAAAATCGCCTCGTCAATCATGCCGCGAGCTTTGAGCGCGTCGACGACTTCGGGGAAATTTTTGTAAACCTTCATGAGGACAGTCGCGTCGGCTTTGTCGAGAAAATTTTTAATCGCGACAAGTTCGGCGGTCGCGGGGATTATCGTCAAAATGTCGTTGCCGTAAGCGAGCGGGCGTCCAATCTGCGCGGCAATGGCAAGGAACGCCGGCACGCCAGGTATCGTCACGATTTTCACGCCGCAACGCTTGAGTAGCTTGAAAATATAAATGTACGTGCTGTAAAACATCGGGTCGCCCAAAGTCGCGAAGCCAACATTTTTTCCGCCGCGCAGTTCGTGCAAAATTTCTTCCTTGTTCACCTCGAAAACGTCCGTCTCCTCGGCAAAATCTTTAATCATCGGGAAGGTCTGAAAAATTATTTCGACGCTCGGCTTAAGGTAAGGTTGCGCGATACTCAACGCCACGCTGTCAGATTTTTTCTCGGTCTTGGGCGCAATCAGCACGTCAATTTTTTTCAGCGCGTCGATAGCCTTGACCGTCAAAAGTTCGGGGTCGCCGGGCCCGACGCCTATGCCGTAAAAAGTTCCTGTCAAATCCATTTCCTTTGCTCCTTAGCTGTGATAAAATGCCGCCAAGAATATATCACAAGCCAAAAAATTTTTAAACAGCGGAGAATCAACCATGAATATTTTTTTGGATATCCTGTTCGTCGCGTTGGTCGTCTACTTTGTCTTCGCGATACGCCGCTCAATGCGCATGTCGAAAGCTTCCGTCGCGCTGATTGAGAAATACGAGAACGACAAATTTAATCCGCAGCTGATTGACGAAATTTTTGCGGCGATTTCCGACGACGTGCTCCTTAAAAGAATCCTAAAGCGGCACAACGCCACGCGCCGCGATATTTCCAAACTCCACGCTAAGCTGATGAAGTGGGGCGATTTCCGCAAATACAATCGCTACGTCCCGATAACTTCTTTCTTTAACGTCCACACGCTCGAATATCTTTTGGAGCACAGGAACGACGACGCCAAATCCTTAACCGAAAAAATGATGAATCATTTCCATTTCTGAGGCGCGTATCATGAACTTCAGAATGATTTTGCGAATTCAAAGCCAAGCGTTGATGGTCTTAGCGGTGGCAGACCTCTTGCCGGTTGCTTACGCGATAATTGAATTCCGCGCACTCGACACGACGATTTTTTTCGCGGCGATAGGAATTTTTTTAATCCTAACGGGAATGATCTTTCAGCACTTCGGCGTTGGAAGATTTCAGCGGGCACCGATAGCCGAGTCGGCGGCGGCAATTTTGCTGATGTATCCTCTGCTGGCGATTTTCGGTTGCTTGCCATTCCTGCTGACGGGTTGGCTATCGCCGCTCGACGCGCTGTTGGAGGCGGTCGGCAATCTGACTTCGGCGGGGCTGTCACTCTTGCCCGAAGACGCGCCGTATCTTTTGTTGCTGTGGCAAAGTGAATTGATGTGGCTCGGCTCGCTTTTGTTCTTAATCATGCTCGTGACGGTCTTGCCGGAAGTGAGCGGTTGCTTTGGAATTTCTTTGAGCTTGCAGGGCGGGCAGGGTTTCAGCTCGATAATCGGGCAGATGAATTTGATGAGCGTGAGAATCATAAAAGTTTACTTGACGTTGACGGCGGTGAGTGTCGCGGCGTTCAAGTTGGCGGGACTTGGCTTTTGGGATTCGCTGTTAATGGCGATGCGTTGCCTTTCGACGGGCGGCGGAAAATTTTTCCCTGCGCATGAAAGTTTCTACGTCGAATACGCGGCAATCTTCGTCATGCTACTCGCCTGCGGAAATTTTTTGCTCTATCACCGCGTGATTTATACTCTCCTGCCGCCGCGAATTGAATTCGGCATGAACTATTTCACGCGGCTCAAGCAATATTTCCTGCGGCTCAAGCGGACAATTATCAGCAACGCTAAGCTCGTCTTTGCCAACGAAGAAGTTAAAATTCTCTACGCGGCGATTTTTATTGTGTTGTTGATTATCATGTTCAGACTTTTTTGGCACGGAATTTATTTCGACGGCAACGAGGCTTTCCGCGTGTCGCTGTTCCATGTCGTTTCATTTATGAGCACGACGGGAATTTCTCTGGGCGACGCGACAACCAACGTCCACGATTTCGACAAATTTTTTATTTTCCTGATGGCGGTAACGGGCGGCTGTATAGGCTCGGTGACGGGCGGCTTTAAACTGATTCGGCTGATTATATTGATAAAAATCACGGCGGCGGAAATTAGGAAGACGATTCATCCGCAAATGATGACGGCGATTCGTGTCGGCGATGTGCCCGTCCCAATGCGCACGGTCGGCAGGATTTTAGGATTCTTTTTCCTTGGAATGGTGACGATGTTTATCTGCGCGGGCGTGCTAAGTTTTACGGGCGTGATTTTTTCTAAAGCGGTGGCGATGAGCGTTGCCTGTCTATCGAACGTTGGGAATTTGCCAGGCTTGTGCGGTGCCGAGGATTTTAAAACTCTGTCGAACTTCGGGAAAATTTTCTGCATGATGATTTTAATCGTCGGGCGGCTGGAAATTTTCGCGCTGTTGATAGCGGTCGCGGGCATAAAGATTCGCCGCAAAAAATCTGATTGGAAATAAAAAATCCCGCAAGTTGCGCGGGGCGTCGAAAGTTTATGCGCTTGAGCTTCGCCGCAAAAAATCTGATTGGAAATAAAAAATCCCACAAGCTGTGCGGGGCGTCGAAAGTTTATGTGCTTGAGCTTCGCCGCAAAAAATCTGATTGGAAATAAAAAATCCGCAACGTGCGCGGGGCGTCGAAAGTTTATGCTCTTGAGCTTCGCCGCAAGAAATCTGATTGGAAATAAAAACCCCGTAAGCTGTGCAACGCCGAAGATTTTAAAACTCTGTCGAACTTCGGGAAAATTTTCTGCATGATGATTTTAATCGTCGGGCGG
>JAFXNB010000181.1 GCA_017529935.1 Selenomonadaceae bacterium | reverse complement strand
TTGGGAAAATATCGCGGCTATGTCAGCTTTGAATATTCACCGCCTGGCGCGTCGAATTTGCCCGTTAATATCGTGCTTATGCCGTCGAACTGATTAATTTATTTTTTACGCGGCAATGAAGGAACTTTAACAAGTCGGGCGAATATTAGCTAATAATTGCTTTGAAACGGTTGACAGTGACGGCTGTCGACGTAAAATATTTTCGGACAAGGGGAGGCGTCCAAAGTGATTCGTGTTTTGATTGCTGATGACTCGGCTTTTATGCGAAAAGTCCTCTCTGATTTATTCAAAAGTCAAAGCGACTTCGAGGTTGTCGGCACGGCGGTGAACGGTCAAGACGCCATCGAGAAGGTAAAAAAATTTCAGCCGGACGTGTTGACGCTTGATGTTATTATGCCGGTTATGGACGGGCTAAACGCGCTGGCGGTTATCATGGAGCAATGCCCGCTACCGGTCGTTATGGTCAGTTCGACGACGCAAAAGGGGACAAATGAAACGATCCGGGCGTTAGCGTTGGGCGCAGTGGATTTTGTCAGCAAGGCGGGCGGTGCCATTTCTAAAATCGACACGATAAAAGACGAGATTTTGGCGAAGTGCAGGTTAGCGGCAAAAACCCGCGCAAGAAGGAGTTTCGCCGCGAGCAAGCCGCTTGTCTACAATCCCGTATCGCCGAATATCGAATCGACAACGCGCCGTGTTGAAGTGCGACGCCGGACGGGACTTGTCCTTGGGCAGAAGCCGACGATAAACCGCACGCCCGCGATTACTGCGCCCGTCAGAAAAATTATCCCTGGCACCGGCAAAAAACTTGTGGTCATTGGAACTTCCACGGGCGGACCGCAAGCTCTGCAAACGGTTATAACGCGACTGCCGGGCAATCTTCCCTGCGGCGTCGTCGTCGTTCAGCACATGCCCGCGGGCTTTACGAAATCGCTGGCGGAGCGACTGAACTCAATCAGCGAAATAGCGGTTAAAGAGGCGGAGCACGACGAAATTATTAAACCCGGGCAAGTTTACATTGCGCCGGGAGATTATCATTTGCGAATTGCGCCCGCAATCGGCGGCGAACGCAAAATTGTCCTTAGTCAGGAGCCGCGCGTAGGAAATCTTCGCCCGACCGTCAATTACATGTTCGATTCTGCCGCGCAGTTCGGCAGGGATTTAATTAGCGTGATAATGACTGGCATGGGCTCGGACGGTTGCGAGGGCATGAAGAAAGTTAAAGCGACGGGCGGCTATTCAATCGCGCAGGACGAAAACAGTTGCGTCGTTTACGGTATGCCAAAAGCCGTGGTTGATGCGGGGCTTGCCGATGAAATTCGGCCTTTAGATAAAATCGCCGAAGCTATTGTCGATGCAGTCAGGAGATAGCGGTTTTATTGGACTGATAAATAAACAGGAGGAGTTTAAATGGAAACTAATCAATACATGGATATGTTTCTCGACGAGTCGCATGAACATTTGCAATCGCTCAACGACGGCCTGCTCGGCTTGGAGGACAACGCCGAGGATGTGTCCATACTCAATGAAATTTTCCGCAATGCGCACACGCTCAAGGGCATGTCGGCGACTATGGGTTATAATAAAATCGCCGAACTTACGCACGAAATGGAAGACGTGCTTGACATGTTGCGCAAGGAGCAGTTGGCGGTAACCGGCGACATAATCGATACGCTGTTCAAGTGCATTGATTCGCTGGAGCAAATGATTAACAACGTGGCGAACGGCGACCCCGAAGACCTTATCGATGTATCGGATTTGGTTGCGAAATTGACTGCTATTATGCGCGGAGAAAAAGCTCCCGCCGCCCCTGCCGCAGAAACTTCACCGGCACCCGCACCCGCCGCCGAGCCGACGGCTACTGCTACTCCCGCCGCCGCTACAGGTTCCGCTGATGCGCCCGTTGAATTGACGGACACGGAAAAAAGCGTAATAGCTGAGGCGACTAAAAACGGCATGCGCGGCATTTATCTAAAAGTTACGCTGGCGGATTCTTGCCTGTTGAAATCTGCGCGGTCTTACATGGTCATGAACGCGCTGGAAGAAGTCGGCGAAGTGATTCGGACAATCCCGCCCGCCGAAGATTTGGAGCAGGAAGCCTTCGAGCGTTCGTTTGAAGTCATTCTGATAACCGCTGTTGACGAAGAGCACATTCAAGAAGCCGTCATGGGCATTTCCGAAATCGAAACGGCGGAGACTCAAGTTATAAGCTTGGGCGGCGCACCTGCTCCGGCACCGGCTCCCGTCGTCGAACAAAAATCTGCGTCAACTTCAGCGGCAACGGCTCCGGCACCGGCGCCCGCGCCTAAACTTTCCGCACCCGCTAATAAACCCACTCCAACACCTCCGCCCGCCGCGCAGACACCTGCTAACGCCGCCGCTCAAAAGAAATCTCACGCTGGGCAATCCGTCCGCGTTGACATAGAAAAACTTGATACTCTGATGAATTTAATGGGCGAGCTGGTTATCAATAAAGTTCGCCTTGAACAAATCGGGCAAGTGCACAGGCTTTCCGAGCTTACGGAAACTTTGGAGCAAATGGACAGGGTGACGACCGACCTTCAAAATATCGTCATGAAAGTCCGCATGGTTCCCGTCAGCCAAGTCTTTAACCGTTTCCCGCGCATGGTTCGCGACGTTACCAAAGAACTCAACAAAGAAATCAACTTGACAATCGAGGGCGAGGACACCGAACTTGACCGCACGGTTATCGACGAAATCGGTGACCCGATTATGCACTTGCTTAGGAATTCGCTTGACCACGGAATCGAAATGCCCGACGAGCGCGAAGCTAAGGGCAAGCCGCGTATCGGCGAAGTTGGACTTATCGCGCGCCACGAAGGCAACAACGTTGTCATCATGGTCACCGACGACGGAAAAGGCATTGACGCCGACATTATCCGCCACAAAGCTGTGGAGAAGGGGCTTTACACTCAAGAGGAAGTCGACGCTCTCGACGACGCGGACGCCGTTCGTATTATCTTCCTGCCCGGCTTCTCCACCGCCGAAAAAATCTCCGATATTTCAGGGCGCGGCGTCGGCATGGACGTTGTTAGAAGTAAAATCGAATCTTTGAGCGGACAAGTCGATGTGGAGACGCGCGTCAATGAAGGTTCCGTCTTCAAAATTAAATTGCCGCTTACCCTCGCTATTATACAAGCTATGCTCGTCCAAGTCCAAGCTGAAATGTACGCTATTCCGCTCGCCTCTATCGACAGCACTTTGAGCGTTCAACCTAGCGATATTCGCACCGTGCAAAACAACGAGGTTATCGTCCTGCGCGGCGAAATTATCCCGATAATCCGCATGGAAGAATCTTTAATGGTGCCGCACGTGAAAGACACCAAAGAGCTTTTCGTCGTCGTCGTGCATGCTGGCGACTCCAAAGCCGGTATCGTCGTCGACAAATTAATCGGACAGCAGGAAATTGTTATAAAAACGCTGGGCAATCTGTTCATGGGTCTGAAGATGTTCTCCGGTGCGACGGTGCTTGGCGACGGTAGAGTTGCGTTGATTCTCGACGTGGCAACTATGTTGAACTGAATGATTAGCTTATAGCTGTTAGCGGGAGAGCTGTTAGGGGAAATTTTTTTCTAACAGCTAACAGCCAGCAGCTAACAGCTAAAAATCGACTGAAAGGAGATTTTTTTTAATGGCTAAAGACAGCGTGGCTAATGCCCCCAAAAACGCTTTGAGCGACGACGACGAACAAGTTACAGCAATGCAGGTTGTCGCCTTCAAACTCCGCGACGAAGAATACGGCGTGAATATCTTTCAGGTGCAGGAAATTAACGACATGTCCGATATAACGCGCGTGCCCTTTGCCGCCAGCTTTATTAAAGGCGTCATCAATCAGCGCGGCTCCGTCATGCCCGTTATCGATCTCAAAAAGCGGCTCGGTATCGAAGAGACGCCCTACACCAACACGGCAAGAATCGTCACCGTTATCGTCGGTGATTTGCAAGTCGGCATGCTCGTTGACGCCGTCACCGAAGTTTTAACTATCCGTTCCAAGCTCGTCGACCCGAAAAAAACCGTCAGCGATAGGGCTATGGAAAAATTCCTCAGCGGCATTGGCAATATCGACGGGCGGCTCGTTACCATGCTCGATTTGGAGGAGATTGTCGCTTTGAATTGATAAAGTTCTCGGAATATTTTTATGGAGATGATTTAAATGATTGATGAATTCGATTTGACTCCGAATCAGCTCGACGCCATGCGCGAAATCGGCAACGTCGGCGCAGGCAACGCGGCAACGGCTCTTTCGCAGGTGCTTAACAAAAAAATCGACATGAACGTCCCGAAAGTTTCGCTCATTCCGATTGAAGACGTGCCCGATCTCGTGGGCGGTCCCGACGCTCTGATTGTCGCTGTCTTCTTGCGCGTCTATGGTAAAGCTCCCGGCAATATCCTTTTCCTTATGCCCAAAGAAAATGCGTTCTTTATGGTTGATGACTTGATGGGCAGACCGCACGGCACAACGCAAGAACTCGGCGAAATGGAAGTTTCCGCGCTTAAGGAAGTCGGAAATATTTTGACCGGCTCTTATCTTAATTCCTTTTTCCACTTCACGAACATAGCAATGATTCCGTCGATACCGTCAATGGCTATGGACATGGCGGGCGCAATTTTAAACATTGTTCTCGTTCAGCTGGGGCAAATGGGCGATTATGCACTGGTTATCGAAACTAAATTCTTGGCTGAAGACGACAGCGTACAAGGACACTTTTTCCTCGTGCCCGACCCAGGCTCGCTCGGTACTCTGGTCAAGGCAGTGGGGGTTGAATAATTATGGCAGACCTTATCAAAGTCGGCATGGCTGATTACAAGGTCGGGCGCAGTCCTTCCAACCTCATAAGCTATGGTTTGGGCTCGTGCATTGGCGTTTCACTCTACGACCCGGTTAGGAAAGTTGGCGGGCTTCTGCATATCATGTTGCCTGACAGCACACAGGCAAGAGCTAGCGACAACCCCGCAAAGTTCGCTGATACGGGGATTCCGCTGATGATTAATGACGTGGTGGCACTTGGCGCGACTAAAGCTCGGCTGGTGGCAAAACTGGCGGGCGGCGCGCAAATGTTTGCTTTTTCCAATGCAACGGACATCATGCGCGTGGGCACCAGAAACGCCGAAGTTTGCAAACAGGTTCTCAAACGCAACGGAATTAAAATTATCGCGGAGGACACGGGCGGCAATTACGGGCGCACAGTTTCTATAGATTTGGCGACGGGCGTTTACAAGGTTAAGACTATCGACCGCGGCGAAAAAACTATTTAGGAGGTTTTTGACATGAGCGAGCTTGAACGTTTCATGCGCGACGTTGAAGCCGACGAAGACCTTGCCAAAAGATTCGGCACCGTCGCAAATCGAATCGCCCTTGCCAACAAAAATTTGAGTGAAGCCGAAGTTAAATCGCGTGCGGCTAATGAACTCGGCTACAAAGTCACTGCGACTGATTTGGAAATTTACGCCGCTGACAATGAACATCTCGACCACGAAGAGCTCGAACAGGTTGCAGGCGGAGTGCCCAGAGCCCCAAAACCCACCGAATGCACAAGCCGCTATGCACGTGGCGAAATTCCTTTTTGCTGGGGCAAAAATCAAGGTTGCTCGTCATTCAGTCAAAACAATTAATCGCAAACGGAGGTTTTTGACATGAACGAACTCGAACGTTTCATGCGCGATGTTGAAGCCGACGAAGACCTTGCTAAAAGATTCGGCACCGTCGCAAATCGAATCGCCCTTGCCAACAAAAATTTGAGTGAATCTGAAGTTAAATCGCGTGCAATGTCCGAACTCGGCTATAAAGTCACGGCAACACAACTTGAGATTGCCGCCGCTGAAAACGAACTGCTCGACGACGACGAACTCGAACAAGTCGCGGGGGGGAAGAACCACATACATTCTAAATGTACAGGTAAATTTCAAAGCGGCGAAGTTCCTCATTGCTGGGGCACAAACTACGGTTGCTATACACAC
>JAFXNB010000180.1 GCA_017529935.1 Selenomonadaceae bacterium | reverse complement strand
CGGAGTTTTCGTCGACGACTTCAAGCTCGAAGAGCAAAACACGCTTATCGCCGCCGGCTTGGAGGAGCGACGCCGGCAAGAAATTCAAGATGGCATACTACTTCACGCCGACGAAAACGCTCGCAAGCTTTTGTTGTCGCGGCTGATGAATCGCGGATTGAACAGGAGTTTCGAGCTTGAAGTTGTAACTTTAGAATTCGTGTTCGTCACAGTCGCAATCGGAGCAGTAGAGACCTGAAGAAGTTTCGTCGCCACAACAAATGCATAAACCGTAAGAACCAATCTCGAACGTTTGGAAATCGTGAGCGTGATCGGCGCGTATTGAAATCTTGGCGTTGAAATCGCGGTGCGTCCAATCGGAATAACCGCCGAAGCCGGAACCGCGGTGGATGTAGACACCATGCTTGTTGCCGCAATATTTCTCGGTTTGCCAGAGATTGGGAACGCCTTCAAGCTCGGAGAGTTCACGCTGAATTAAATCGCGATAAAGTTTTGATTCGGCGTGAGCTCCGCAAGTGCCGCCGTTGGTGTTGTAAAGCCGACTTTGTAGTAAAAGCCCGTTGTAAGGCTTGTAGGCGAAAAGTTGTCGCGAAGTCTTGCGATTATTGAGCGTTTCGGGATTATCCGGGTCAACCGCCGTGAAGACGATAAACGTGTACTTATCGCGAGCGTAACCGCTACAGCCGCAGTTATATTGAAGGTCGGTGTAGTTGAAGCTGTGGCAACTGGTGAGCATGGTGCCGCGCTCATCGTCTTTCGGGTTCGACATCGTGAGGAAATGGGCAGGATTAATCGAGACGAACAACTTGAAATCGATTTTGCGCGTTGAAAGTTCGTCGGCAAATTGAGCGAAAAGTTTCTGGAAATCACTGCCGGCAGAATTATCAGTGACGCCCAACGAATCGCAAATGGCTTTGAAAATCCTACTGCGTTTCTTGCGCGGAGCATAGGCATAAGGTGCAAGCTCGTTAATGGCGTCGATGTAGCTGTCGGTTTGATTATTCGGGCGAGAGAAGAAGGAAATAGCGCGGTCAATCAAATCGATTTTCCTCCAGTCAGCATCGTGCTTTGCAGGAGTCAAAATCGAGTTGGCGAGATTGTGAACGAGAACATAGTTGGGATTGTGGGTCTTGGTGCCGTTGATGACGATGGCTTGAAGTTACTCATTCCAGCCGTCGGATTTACGGAAAAGATCGCGCAGGTCGCTTTTGCTTTTGATAGAATCGTCAGCGAGGCGATCTACGAAAGAATTGGAAATATCGTCGTACACGTCAGTTGAATAGCTGTGGCGAAAATAGTCGTCGATGGCGTTCCAAATGTTGTTGCGCGTGAGCGTTTGCAGATTGTTCATGGTAGAGACCTCCGGAAATAGAAAAAGCCCCGAACCGAAGTTCGAGGCTTGATTTACGTTTAAGCGACTTTTTGTTTAGAGCGTTGGCAGTCGTAGCAAAGCGGCTTGCCGAATTTTGATAGTGAGTAATCAGCGACGCGTTGAGTAATGTTCGCGCCGCAATCTTTGCAGGTCGGATTGTTCGCGGTCTTAGGTTGCATGACTTCATCGGTTTTAGAATCAGCTTCGGGGTCGTCGTTGGTTGCAATAGCAAGGCTATTGAGATAGCAATATTTCAGCCCCATAGTTTGAGCTTTGGCGACGCTTTTATCCCCTGAATTTTGACCAGAGCCGAGTCCCTTGAGCGTAAGAGTTTCGCCCGATTCGCTGTCAATGAGCATGATGACTACTTCAACGGTGGCAAGTTGTTCGATGTTGCCTTTGGCGGTGGTGACCTGTTGCATACTCAGCAAGTTTGGCGTAACGACGGAAGCAAGTCCATGTTTGGTGAATGAGGCGTTGACCTTTTCGAGCACGTCAGCGGCAGTGGCGTATTTGTAGCGGTGAAAGTCGTTGGTGCCATTTTTAGCGACGTGAGAACACTCGCGCATGACATCAACGAATTTCTTAGCGATTTTCTGCATGAGCAATCACCTCAACGAATTTCAATGAATTTGATGTTGAATTTGCTGAAGTCTTTGGGCGGGGTGTCTTCGATAGAAATGAGTTGCCAAGCCCAAATTCCGACGTTTTCATAGCCGGTATTGCCTTCGTGGAAGTCGCCGCCACCTCTACCGTTGCCGATAGCCGTGAGGAGCGGCAAAGGGTGAATAGTCCAGCCGTGTTTATCGATTGAATTCGCTTTGTACTCGTTCAAGTCAACGAATTGCTTTGTATCGTGATTGAGCAAGAATTTGCCGTCAAGCGTGAAGTCGCTGGAAGAAACGCTTATAGCCGTAATGCTTTCGCCCCAAATTTCGCCATAATACGGCACGTAAAACGCGGAGCAATTCGGGAAGTTGAAATCGTCAGGCTCGTCAGCATAATCGCCGCACCAAATCACGCGGCTCGGTTCGTTGTACAGGAATTCGGAAAAGGCATTGACGAAGGGATTTTGCCACCAGCTGTGTTCTAACAGCTTTGCCATTGTGTATTCGCCATCAATGGAGCGGTCGAACACTTTGCAGTTGAGCCCGAAAGAGTCGCCGAGAATCGGTCTGTAATATTGCCCCATAAAATCATCTCCTTTGGCGTGCGATAAAATTGAGTAATTTAGGAAATTGAGCTTGAGCGAAATTCCAAAGTAAGTGAACTTCCTCGCGCTCAAGCCCGACAAAACCGCCGTCCTCGTCAGACTTAGCGAAGACGACGGAGCCGAAGATAATAAAGTCGTTATCGATGTAGAGGTTGGGTGCGGGATTATTCTTAAGCAAAGCCTCGTCGTCGCTCCAAACGTCGAAGAGTTTGCCGTTGACTTGAATTTCTGTGCAGGTGACGCGCTCGCAGTTGATGATTCTGTAGAGGTCATTGAGCACGTTGTCGGGCGAAATATAGCGGACGTGCGGGGAAATGGTACGGAATTCGTCGTTGCATTCGAGAGAGAAAACCCTAAGCAATGAGCCGTTCATCTTCGATAGCCTCCTTTACCAGTCTTTGAGCGTAGGGGCAATTTTCACGGGCGGCGCAGTAGCCGAGGCATTTCCTGTCGTTCCAACGTTCACGAACGGAGCAGAGTTGCGGCAGAGTGTTCGTCGCGATTGCCTCGCGCAACGTTTTTGCTTTGTGGTGAAAGTATTTTTCAAGCCAGTGGTCGCTGATTTTATTTATCGCGATTATGTAGACGGGCTTATCAATGCCTCGTTCGGCGGCAATGCGTAATCCCGAATCACGGCACAAAGCTTGAATGTACATGCGATTGACTTTGAAGCCTGCGCGTTCAAGCAACATGCGATAATAGTTCAGCTGAATCGCCCAATCGAGTAAATCGCGCACGCCGTCAAAGCGCAGTTCAGTCCTGAATTTGGGCAAGCCCTTTTTTGCGCCCGTTTTATAAACTTCGCCTGTGTTGACTTTGGCTTTGTAAATGCCAAGTGCTTTCATTAATTTGAAAGAGCTGGTGACTTTCAAATCGCCCAGAACGCCGTTATCAGCGTCGAGAATCTTGCCGAAGAGATCGAATTGACCGCTGGTGATTTCGTCCTTGAGGCGTTCTTCAGAGAGAATTTCGCCTTGAGTGTGGTGTTCGTTGATAGAGTGAACGGCTTGCCCGTGGAGCGCGTAGAGCACGGACGCAGGGTCGACGGCATAGTCGGTCGTTTTCTTGAGGAAAGTTTCGCGAGTACCGGCAATGAGTTCGGTGACGGTTGGCTCAGAAAGCTTGCGGTCGAGAGAGTTGGCGACGGCGCGGAGCGTGGGCAGGAACATGCACCGTTGCGAATTCGGACAGGAGCGCAGACAATCAGCAATCCCAACACGCTGACCGTCTGGGCAGATGAATCTTGTTGCGGGCATAATTGCACCTCCAAATCAAAAAGCCCCGATCACAGTTGGCAGTCGGGGCGAATTAGTTCATGACGCGGCGGCAAGTTCTTTGCTTTCGTTCTGTTCAATTTGGACGGTAAGATTTCCGAAGTGCTGTTCGTCGAGCAAGTTGGCGAAGTCGATTTGAGTGATCGCAATTTCCAGATACTTCGCCAGAGTACGCACTTGCAACGGATTCAGTGTGACGTGAACTGACGTATTAGCGTCGTCAAGCGCGAGAAATATGACACGCCCGTCAAGGCGAATTGTTACGGCAACGTCGTTATAAGCGAGGCAGTTAAAGAACGTGCACATAAAATCATCTCCTCACGCGGTCAACTGATATTCGGGCAAGGATTGATAGGCGGCGACAGTCGGCGGAGTCAAGAGATTGTGCGGCACAGGCAAGGCAAGAATTTCGCCGCCAATGCGTTCGAGGTCGGTTGCTCGTTCGTAGCTCTTGGCAATTTTGCTGGCGGCAGTGACGGCATTGATGAGCCCGTAGCGGCTGTTGTCTGCACCGATAAAGAGCTGGCGCAGAATATCGCCGCGTTCATTCTCGGTGAGCTGAAACTTATCCGCAAGTAATTCGACAGATTTAACAGGATCGTGTTTGAGCGGGATTTGAGTAGCCTCGCGTAATTTGTCAACGGTGAGAGCGAATCGCGCTTCGTCAACTGCACAACGCACCACGTCTTGAACCTTCATGAAGAAAGCTTTGTCGTCCTGCGCTAAAGTCTCGTCGCTGTAAAGTTCGTAAGCGTTGTCGTCGGAAACATTAACCTGCCACCCGACGTGATATTTCTTCTGCGCAAGGTCTTTGCAAATCAAGCCGTTCTTGCACACGAGGCGAAATACGAGCGGTTCAACGCGCAAACTGCCGAGCCCCACTTCGCTGTTGGAAACGACGAAACCGGCTTGAACAACGTCGCCGACTTTGACTTCAGCTTTGACACGGCGATTGACGACCTTGATGTAAAGGT
>JAFXNB010000179.1 GCA_017529935.1 Selenomonadaceae bacterium | reverse complement strand
TGTTGCGGCTGGGGTTTTTGTTCGGGCTTTGCCTGTTTTTGTTGCGGTTGAGTTTTTTGTTCGGACTTAACCTGTTTTTGTTGCGGTTGAGGCTTTTGTTCGGGCTTAGCCTGTTTTTGTTGCGGTTGAGGTTTTTGTTCGGGCTTAACCTGTTTTTGTTGCGGTTGAGGCTTCTGTTCGGGCTTAGCCTGTTTTTGTTGCGGTTGGGGCTTTTGTTCGGACTTAGCCTGTTTTTGTTGCGGCTGGGGTTTTTGTTCGGGCTTAGCCTGTTTTTGTTGCGGTTGGGGCTTTTGTTCGGGCTTAGCCTGTTTTTGTTGCGGCTGGGGTTTTTGTTCGGGCTTAGCCTGTTTTTGTTGCTGTTTGGGCTTTGATTCCGTCGCAGGTTTGGCGGCAGGTTCGACGGGTTTGCGCCGCGCAAAATTAGCCTTGACCAATTCATAAGCCTCCGACTCCACGCCGCTGAAACGATTCTTGACTTTGATTCTGCGCTTGTTCAGAAAATCTATAATGACCTGCTCATCTTGATTGAATTCCTTCGCCATGTCATAGATTCTATACTTAATCGGTTTTGACATAGATCCACCCCCGTTGGAAATTTTTGTTTACATGAGAACTTTCTCCTTTATCATGTCATAAAGTTCACTCGGCAATTTGACTTTGAAAATTTTATCGAAGTTGCGCCGCTTGCTTAAAGTTGCGACGCACTCGGACGATTTGCAGATATACGCGCCGCGCCCCGGAACTTTGCCGGTTTCGTCGATTGAAATTTTTCCAGCAGAATTTTTGACGACGCGCAACAGCTCCGACTTGTGACGGACTTGACGACAGACGACGCATCGGCGCATCTCGATTCGCTTAATCGCCGTGCCCTTAGCGGTCTTGCCACGTGACATTATCTTTTGCCTTTCTTTTGGCGCGGCTTGACGACTGCCATTGCGCCCGAAATATCGACCTCGTGCATATCCTCTTCCAGCGGAGAATTTCGCGCCTGCTTGAGACTTTTAATATCAATTTTCCAACCAGTGAGCCGCGCGGCAAGTCTAGCGTTCTGTCCCTCTTTGCCGATTGCCAAACTCAACTGATTATCGGGCACGACCACGCGGCAATTTTTGTCCTCGCTGTTGAGCGCGACGCTGATAATTTTGGCGGGGCTGAGCGCGTTGGCAATGAAGACGCCCGCATTAGGACTCCACTCGATAACGTCAAGTTTTTCCTCGCCTAGTTCATCAGTAACGTATTTTATTCTGCTGCCGCGTTGCCCGACGCACGAACCGACCGCCTCGACATTCGGGTCTTTGGAGTAGACGGCGACTTTTGCACGCGCACCCGCCTCACGAGCCACGCCCTTTATCTCAAGGAGTCCCTCTTGAATTTCGGGGATTTCAAGTTCAAACAAACGCCGCAAAAAATTCGGGTGTGTGCGCGAAAGAAAAACTTGCGGACCTTTTCCGCCTTTCTCCACCCTGATGATATAGGCGCGAACCGTGTCGCCGATTTTGTAGTTGTCGTTGAACGTCTGTTCGCTCGGCTCCAAGATTGCCTCCGTTTTGCCGACTTCAACGATTAAATCGCCGTTCTCAATCCGGACGATGTGCCCTTTGATGAGGTCGCTGTCACGGTTTGTGAATTCGTCGTAAATGACGCCGCGCTCCGCCTCGCGCAACTTCTGAACCACACTTTGCTTGGCGGCCTGCGCGGCTATGCGCCCGAAATCTTTTGGCGTGACTTCGATACGAACTAAGCCCTCGTTGTTGAATTGGTAATTGTTCTTTTCAACCTCTTCCATAGAAATTTCCAGCTTGGGGTCTTCAACTTCCTCGACGGGAATTTTCAGCGAGTAAACATGGAAGCTGCCTTTCTCCCTGTCAATTTCAACTTCAAAGGCGTCGTCGTCTTGATTAAAATTTTTTTTGTAGGCGACTTTCAGCGCGGATTCAACCGCCTCGTACAAAACTTCCGGCGAAATTTCTTTTTCGGTGCATAAATCCTTGAGCGCGTCAATCAAGCTCAACTCTTGTTTCTTTCTTCTCACAGCCAAGTAAATTCTTCCTCCCACTTTTTTTAGAAATCTATATGCAATCTCACTTGCGCGATTTTTTTACGCGGCAAGGGCGCAATATCTTTTAGCTTTAAAAATTTTTCGTCGCGACCTTCCAACTCTCCAACAAAAATTTTTTTCCCGTCAAGCGGCGCGTAAAGCGTCACGTCGACAACTTTGCCCGCCTCGCGGATAAAATCTCTGTCCTTCTTCAAAACGCGGTCGATGCCCGGCGAGGAGACCTCCAAAATATAAGCCCCGCCGATTATGTCGGCTTCGTCGAGTTTTGCACTCAATCGTTCGCTGACGGTTTGGCAGTCGTCCAAATCCACGCCGCCCGCCTTGTCCACGAAGACGCGCAAATACCAATCGCGACCTTCTTTGACGTATTCCACGTCGACCAGCTCATAATCCGTATCCGTCAAAAGTTCTGCCAGCAAAGCTTCCGTTTGTGTTTCAATTTTGCTCAATCGCTCACCCCCGAAAATTTTCCCCTACAACGTGAAAGAGTGGACGCGCGCCCACTCTTTCAACTAAGCTATGTCCGTTTTACCTGTTCTCCGTCTGCACGAAGAGAGTTAAAATTTTTTACAATCGCTAACCTCCGAATTCACAAACAAAATTCCAAATGATTTGACTTCGGGGGTATTCTACACAATGATTTTAATTTTGACAAGTATTTTTTGCGGCTTATCTGCCGAAAGCCTTTGCAACTTTAACGAGTTCGCCGCGAATTTTTATGTGTTGCGGACAAACTTTTTCGCACGCGCCGCATTTAATGCACTCGCCAGAATTTTTTTTGCGGCTTATCTGCCGAAAGCCTTTGCAACTTTGACGAGTTCGCCGCGAATTTTTATGTGTTGCGGACAAACTTTTTCGCACGCGCCGCATTTAATGCACTCGCCAGAATTTTTTTTGCGACCTATCTGCCGAAAGCCTTTGCAACTTTGACGAGTTCGCCGCGAATTTTTATGTGTTGCGGACAAACTTTTTCGCACGCGCCGCATTTAATACACTCGCCAGCATTATTTTTGCCGTGCATTTTCACTTGCCAATTATACTGATTGTCGGCGAATTCCTTGTTTCTGTAGAGCGTCAAGATATTGTACGCCGTGAACGAGCCGCTGATACCGATGTTCTGCGGACAAACTTTAGCGCAATAATCGCAGGTCGTGCAGGGGATAATCGGCAGGCTCGCCAAAACTCTACGCGCCTCTTCAACCGTCGCCCGTTCGGATTCGTTAAGCCGCACAAAATTTTCCATGTAAGCGACGTTGTCTTTCATCTGGTCGAGCGTGCTCATGCCGGAAAGAACCGCGATTATGCCGTCGAGACTCGCCGCGAATCTGATTGCCCAAGACGCCAAAGACACTTCGGGATTGGCGGCATTGAATACGGCTTTGACTTCGTCGGGCGGAGTTGCCAGCGTGCCGCCCTTAATCGGCTCCATGATGACAATCGGCTTGCCGTGCTTGCGGGCGACTTCATAACAGCCGCGCGATTGAATAGCGGGATTTTCCCAGTCCGCGTAATTAATTTGTAGCTGAACGAATTCCGCTTCGGGGTGCGCCGTTAAAATTTCGTCGAGTTCTTCGGGCGTGGAGTGGAAGGAAAAGCCCACGTGCTTAATTAAACCTTCACGCTTTTTCTCAAAGACAAAATCCCACATCTTGAACCGCTCAAAAAATTCCGTGCGCATTTCGCCGAGATTGTGCAGGAGATAAAAATCGAAGTAGCCCGCGCCCGTCCGTGCCAGCGAAGTCTCAAATTGCGCGATTGCATCTTCCCGCGTCTTACAATTAATCCATGCGGCATTTTTCGTCGCCAACGTGAATTTGTCGCGCGGATAACGTTCGATTAACGCCGCGCGAATTGCCTCCTCCGAGCCGGGATAAGCCCACGCCGTGTCAAAATACGTGAAGCCCTTCGACAGGAAAAGGTCAACCATTCGTTTGACTTGCTCAAGGTCAATGGTTCCGTCTTCAAGCTGCGGCAGTCTCATCAAGCCGAAGCCCAACTTTTTAATTTCTTCGCCGAGATAAGCCATGTTAAACCCTCCTAAAAAAATTTTTACAATCATGTTGATTATATCATTTAAAGTTCAGTCACGGTCAAGGTCGGAGCGAAGATTTTTTGCGCCGCGCGGCGAGCTTGTATTTGAACAGGGCGTAAAATGTCATCAACGTCAACATGCCGCCGACCCAAAATATTTCCACGTGCGAGCGAATGTCCGCGTTCTCCCCGACAAGCTAAAAACGCTGGCAACGTGTAAAAGACCATAGCTTGACGCAATCCGATTTTCGTTCGGAAATACAACGCCGACAAGAAGAACATGAAGCCGTAAATATAAAACTCCAGATAACTTTGCGTCGGGTTGCCGAAAGTCCTCACGCTCACGGAAATATTTTGCATAGTCTCGTTGCGGTAAAGGTTGCCAATCAACAACGCGTAGGCACTCGCCGCGCAGACCAAAACGAATCGTATTGCAAGCCCGCCGCCGAGCCCTTGACGAGCAAATTGCGCAGGTTGTCGGCGGAATAGCCAATCGGCATAATCGACGGCAGAATATAAAAAAGCGGCAAGATTATCGCCTTCTACCAGTTCCCTCCTGCGCGGACGACCAGCCCGCCGCCATGCGACGATTGACGACGGTTGTTGAATTGTGCGCGCCGACGACCGATTGAACTGCCCGTAAAATTTCATGACATTACCTCAGCAACTTGAAACTCATGCCAGGATAAATCCGCTCGTCGTTCGTGCGCACCTTCAGATTGAACGCAATAATATTAACGTCGCTGCGTTCTGAAGTCGCCTTTTGCGTCGCGAAGTCGGCTTTGCGGAGAATGCTTTCGAGCGTCCCGGCAAGCTTGAGCGAATCGTTGTGCCCCTGCCGGACAACGTCGCCTTCGTCAACAAGCAACGTCACGACCCGCCCGCGCAAGTGTCAATCATTGCCGCAAAAAAAGCCGCCCATTAGAGCGGCAATGTTTATCATGCCTTCAAGCCGTACAAGACCAAATCGCCTACCGTGTCACTTTTAATCAGTGCGTCCTTGGAGGAAACGACTTTGTAAAGCGAATTCCTGCCGATATGAAGTCGCCGCGTCAAATCTTCCATGGTGAAGCGCAACGAATGAATTTCCATTTCTTTCAGCGCGGCGGCGATGATTTTGTTTTTCATGATGTCTCCAAATCTGGGCGAAGATTTTTCGCGCCGCCCAAGTACACGTGATGAATTTTATCTTGCGCCGCGTCCGTGTCCGCTAAAATTAAAACTCGAATGCAAAGCGGCAAGGAATTTTCAATCGCCGGCTCGCGCGTGTCGAAGAGCGGCACCAATCGCAACGCGGGCAACTGTCTTATCGCCGAGCTGGGAAAAGCCGCCGTCAAATCTTCCGTCATTGAAAAAATTATCGCGCCTAAATTTTCTGCTGGCAACTCGTTCCGCGATAAAATTTCCGTGACGAGGAGCCGCGCCGCCTGCCAAATTTTTTCCTTGGAATTTTCGTCGACCGTCACCGCGCCGCGAATTCCGCGCATTATCATCGCCGTCGCCTCCTCAGCGTTTGTACTTTTCCTTAATCTGCAACTTAACGGTTTCGTTCGCCAAAAAATCGGCGTAGCTTGCAATTCTGTCAACGGTGCCTTTGGGCGTGATGTCCATGATTCGGTTGGCTATCGCTTGAATAAAGGCGCGGTCTTCGTCGACAAAAATAACTGTGCCGGGGAAATTAATCAGGCTTTTTTCCAAAGTTTCAATCGTCGGCAAGTCCAGGCAAGCGGTCGGGTTATCGAGGAGCAATAAATTCGCCGTGCCGAACGCCAACTTGTCGAATTCGGTTTTCGCCGCCGCCGCCGTATAAACACGCGGCACAGAAAAAACTTTCACGCCTTGAGAAAATTTTATATTCCCGCTCAGACAGCCGCCGGTTTCGTCTTGATTTTGATAAGCCGTCGCCAAAGTCTTTAGGAGTTTGGATTTGCCGCGCTCATTATGCCCAACGAACGCAACCTTTTGCCCCTGCCGAATCGCGAAGCTCACGTCTTTAAAGAGCGGTTCGCCGTCACGGTTTTTTAACAAGCCGTTCACTTCAAGGACAATCGGAATCGCGCCCGAAGGTGTCGGCGGCAGGAGCGGCGCACAATCAATTCTTATCGGCTCAACCTGCGAATCGCCCAAATAAATCATCCGCGAGCAAGTCGAACGCAGAAAATATCTATCGCTACTGACGATGACGCTCGTCAAGTTTTCGTGTTCGCACAGGAAATTTATCAGCCATTCGATACCGTCCGCGTCGAGATTTTTTGTCGGTTCGTCAAGCAACAAAATTATTTCCCCGTCGTTGAGTCCGTTCAGTGCCCGCTTGAGTTTTTCAATCGCTGACATTTCCGCCATACGCAATTCCGAAAAATCCGCGTAGACGCCGTTGACGGATTGAATTTCGCCCGAAATTTTTAACTCGCCCGCCGTCGGCTTGAGCACGCCCGATATTATGTCAAGTAGCGTGGATTTGCCCGCGCCTTCGCCACCGATGACGCCAACTTTTTCGCCGCGCCTGATTTCTAAGTTCAAGTCCGAGAAAATTTCCCGCTTGCCAAGTTTCAGCTCCAAATTCTTTATCTGTATCAAATTTTTCCACTCCTTTTTTTGAAGGATATAACAACGCCCGCCTGCTGTCAACTTGCGCAGAAAATCTTGCGGGAGCCGCGCTTTGCGGAGCTAATTAATCGGCGAGCTTGATAAACGGCGCAGTGTAGTTGAAGTCGACGTATTCAACGGGATGCGGATTCGTCGCCAAGTCGCGCAGAAAATCTTCCGTGAGCCGCGCCTTTTCGTCTAGCCGCTCCAATTTGCCGATACGGATTTGAACGGGGCGTTCGGTCGCGCTGTACATGACGATATAATTTGCTTCGACAATGGCGATTTCCGATAGCAAATTCAGCGTGTCCTCGTTGAGCCGCTGCAGGAAGTCGAGAATTCTCCTGACTTGTTCGTTTTCCACGGTGTCGCCGATATACAAATCGCGAACCGCCGCGCCCGTTATCATCGGAATTTGCATGGTTTTAATCGTCTTGTAGCTGTCAAGAACCACGCCGTTGTGGTCCAGGTCGAGATAACCGTAATCACAATTAATCGTAGCGAGCGGTCGACGCTCTTTTATTTTTATCTCCAAAGTGTGCGGCAATTTTCGGCGGACGCTGACTTCCTCAATCCGCAAATCTTTTGACAGGCGATTTTGCACGACGTTTGTCTCCAATTTGAAAAGCGGTTCGCCCATGTAAATATCGCCGATTCGCAGGATGTCTTCCTCCGTCAGATATTTCGCGCCCTCAAGTCTTATTTCGTTAAGCGTGAAGAACGGCACGTAGACAAAGACGCCCAGCACCGCCGCGCTTACGACAAGGAAAATTATTCCTCTGAAGAGCCGCCCGAATGACCGCCGCCGCCTTTTTACCACTGCCATAACTTCACCGCCTTAAATTAAAATTCGGACAGCGCGAGAATTTTTTCGCACAGCTCCGGGAATTCGATACCAGCCGCCCGCGCCGCGTCGGGCACCAAAGAAGTTTCCGTCATGCCGGGCACGGAGTTTACTTCGATAACGTAGGGAATATTTTCTTCGGACAACATCATATCGACACGCGCCACGCCCGCGCATTTGCACAGTTTGAACGCGGCAATCGCTAGGCTTTGAACTTCGGCGGTTACTTCGTCGGGAAGTTCGGCGGGGACAATGTGCGTCGACAAACCCTTGGTGTATTTAGATTTGTAATCGTAGCGACCAGTCGTCGTGGTAATTTCGATAATCGGCAGAGCCTCGGCGTCGTCCTCGTTGCCCATGACCGCAACCGTCAGCTCGCGCCCCTTGATAAATTCCTCAACCAAAATTTCGTCGCCGAACGTGAATGCCTCCTCAATCGCTGCGTCAATGTCTGCGGGGTGTTCGACAATTGTCACGCCGATACTTGAACCCTGCGCGGCGGCTTTGATTACAACGGGCAAGCCAAAATTTTTTTCAATCTCCTCGGCAAGTTCGTTGCGCCTGTCGACTTCGCGATAAACTGTAAATTTCGGCGTGGAGAGATTCGCGGAGTTCAGGAAATGTTTGGTAGAAACTTTATCCATAGTCAACGCGGCGGACAGCACGCCCGAACCGGTGTAGGGAATTTTCAGCATGTCGAGCGTCCCTTGAATCAGCCCGTCCTCGCCGTAGCGACCGTGCACCGCGTTAAAGACGATTGCGCAATCTTTTTCCCGAATCGTGGCGGCGAAAGTCTGCGGATTCAGCTCCATGAGTTCGACGTTGTAATTTTTGGAAAGGAGCGCGTCGGCGACAGCCTTGCCCGTGCGCCGCGAAACTTCAGCCTCCGTCGACGTGCCGCCACAGATGACGACGATTTTTTTCTTGCGCCACTCCTTTAGCCGTTCCAAAAGTTCCTCGCCCGTCTTGTAAATATCGCCCGCGCCCATCGTGATAACCAAATCGCCAGGAGAGAGCTGGTCTTTGAGCGCGGCGGCAATGTCTTCGCGCTTGGGAATGTAGCTGACGGCTTGATTGGTCGTGCTCAAAACTTCGCGCAAAATTGATTCGCCGCTGACGCCCGAAATTTTTTCCTCGCCCGCCGAATAAACGTCCGTCAAAACCAAAAGGTCTGCTTCCTTGAACGCGCCGCCGAATTCCTTAAGCAAAAGTTGCGTGCGGCTGTAGCGGTGCGGCTGGAAAATGCAAACGAGTTTGTTGGGCTTAGTTTCGCGGGCGGCTTTAAGTGTCGCGGCAATTTCCGTCGGGTGGTGCGCGTAATCGTCGACGACCAAAATATTTCTGACGCGCCCTTTAGTTTGGAAACGTCTTTTCGCGCCGTGGAAACTGCTGAGAGCCTCGGCGATTTTTTTAAAGCTTATGCCGACTTCCAACGCCGCCGCAACCGTAGCCAGCGCGTTCAGGACGTTGTGCCGCCCGTGAATCGCCAAATTTATTTTGCCCAAAGTTTCTTCGCCGCGCAGAACTTCAAACGTAATGCCCTTGCCCGTCGTGCGGATATTTTTCGCTTTAAAGTCCGCGTCGTGATCTATGGCATAGGAAATTATTTTGCGGTCAATTTCTTTGGCAAGGGCGCGTAAATTTTCGTTGTCGAAGCAAAGGACGGCGACGCCCTCCGCGCGGTCGGTGTTCTCAATAAAAATTTTGAACGCCGCGCAAAGTTTTTCAATCGTGCCGTAGTGGTCTAGGTGGTCGTCTTCGATGTTCGTGACGACGGAAATTTTCGGCTTGAGCGTGACAAAGGAGCCGTCGCTTTCGTCAGCCTCTGTGACAAGCCAATCGCTTTTGCCCAAAATCGCGCCCGTGCCCAAGTCGGTTGATTCGCCGCCGATAATAATTGTCGGGTCGACGTCCGCGCTGTGCAGAACGTAGCCAATCATTGAAGTCGTCGTCGTCTTGCCGTGCGAACCGGAAACTGCGATACCTTTGCGCGAATTCAGAAGCCAAGCGTTGATGTCGGAGCGGTGGAGTTTGGGAATTTTAAATTTGCCCGCCGCGATGACTTCGGGATTATCGGCGGGAATGGCTGACGAGCAAACAACAGCGTCGACGGGATTGCCCGCCGCGTCGAGAATATTTTTAGCTTTGTGCCCGACGAAAATTCTTGCTCCGAGACTTTTAAGCATATCGAGCGTCGGCGAGTCTTTGGCGTCGGAGCCGCTGATTTCGTAACCGCTCTCAATCAAAATTTTGGCGAGCGCACTCATTCCCACGCCGCCTATTCCTATGAAGTGAAATTTTTTCAAGTCGTCAAGTTTCAAATTATTTTTCCTCCCGTTTAATTTGGTTATTCAATTTCTTGTCAAAGGTGAAGACTTCAACTTTATTCACGCCGTGATACGCGGCAATAATGCAGTCGACAAAATCCAAATGTGTGCTGTTGAAAATTTCCAACGTGCGCAACATTATATCCGGGCGTTCAAATTGAATTAATTTAAACGCCTTGAAAAGTTGTTCGGCAATGTCTTTCCGTTCGACATTGTAAACGGTGCGCAAAACGTGTTCAACTTCCGCCAAAACTTCGGGGAGCGTCCACGCGCCCGCTTTGATTACTTCGTCCGCTTTTTGAGCTTGTTCCTCGTTGTCGCGCAGGAGACAGCGCAAAATTACGTTCGTGTCAATCAAAATTTTTTTCACAGGTTTCACCACAGACCTTTCCCATGCGCAACTTTCAAACGGAATCAGCGCGGGATTCGCGTATTTTGCCAACGCGCCAAATGCCGATTCTTTATCCGAGATTTTTTGCATATTTTTTCACCACAGCTCGTTCCCACGCGCCGTCCTCGAACGGATGCATTGCGGGATTCGCATACTTTGCCAGTGCGCCGAAAAGTTCGGTGTGCTCATCGTTCGTTTCCTCTTCCGGAATGTCGAAAGGCTTCGTGTCTTGGTTGACGTTGTACTTGACCAAAAGCGGAATTGCCTCTTCCAAAGTCAAATCGATTCTCCGATAAAGTTTTTCGGCGGCCTCTTTCAAGTCGGCATCCAATTTAATTTCTACGGTAACTTCGTTTGCCATGATAAATCCTCCTAAATCAAGTTCAGAATCAAATCGGCGATTTCGTCGGCGGCGTTCGGTTTGCCCAGCGATAAACTTGCCGCCGCCATAGATTTTAATTTGTCCGGCGCAGATAAAAGTTCGTCAAGATTTTTTTGCAGAAGTTCCGCCGTCAAATCTTTGTTGAGAATCATGCGAGCCGCGCCCGCCTCGACGAGTGAACGCGCATTGAATTCTTGATGATTCTCCGCCGCGAACGGATACGGAATTAAAATCGCTGGGACGCCGCGCGCCGTCAGCTCCGCCAAGCCCGTTGCGCCCGCCCGGAAAATCGCCAAGTCAGCCATCGCCATCGCCGTGGGCATGTTGTAGAGATAGGGCACAACTCTTATATTCGGCGCGTCGATTTCAGACAACTTTTCCACGACGGAATTAAATTCGCCCTTGCCGGTGACGTGGAGGAATTGCGCGGAATTTTTTTGCGCCGCCGATTTTAAAACGTCAATCATCGCGTTGTTGATACTGCGTGCGCCGCGCGAGCCGCCCGAAATTAAAACAATCGGCTTATCGGCGGTGAAGTTGAATTCGCGGAGCCCGTCAATTTTTTTTGCGGCGAGAACTTCCTTGCGAATCGGATTGCCAGTGTAAACGGTTTTATCGGCGGGAAAATTTTTCAGCGCGTCGCGAGTGCCCACGGCGATTTTGTCGACGAACTTTGACAGAATTTTATTCGTGACGCCCGCAACGGCGTTTTGCTCCTGAATTAGCGTGGGAACTTTCATTAAGCCAGCGGCAAGGAGAATCGGTCCGCAAACGTAGCCGCCCGTCCCGACGACCGCGCTCGGCTTGAAACTTTTTACAATGTCTTTGGCGCGTTTTATACTCCAAATTGCGTTGGCGGCACGAGAAATATTTTTAAGCGTGAAATGACGTTCAAGCCCGCCCTCCATTTTCAGCGCGGTAAAATTTATCCCTGCCTTCGGGACGATGTCCGCCTCCAGCCCCTTTTCCGTGCCGACGTAGAGAAATTCGGCGTCGGGGCGTTTAGATTTGATTGCGTCAATGAGCGTAAGCGCGGGGTAGATGTGACCTCCCGTGCCGCCACCCGATACGATTATTTTCACGACTCGCCCAACATCCTTCTAATTTCGACGCACAAATTCATAGCCGTTTCGATTTCCTCTTTGCCGAAATAATTCAGCTCGACACAAAGCAAAAGCAAAGTTTCTAAGGCGGCGATTTTTCCACGCGCTTCAGACAAGAATTGAGACCGCTTCTCTTCCAGAAAATCAATTTCACTCTGGGCAATATTCACAGCCACGTCAGCCGTTGCCCTCATTAACATTTCCGAAAGGACGTGCTCTTCTTCCGGCGGTAATTTTTTTACCAGATGATAAACTTCAACACCCAATTCTATAGGTTTATTTTTGCTCATTATAAATTCTCCTTAAAGTAAAATTTTTATTGCCGCCGTGTTAAACCTGTGATAATTCATTCAATGATTCTCTCCAAAAAAATTACACAGCACGACGCCGACAACAATTAAAATAAGTCCAATCAATCCCGGCGTCGAAATGGTTTCGTGGAAAAAAATTTTGGCTACGACTGCCGCGAGAACTATTCCGAGTCCGCTCCACGTCGCGTAGACGATATTTAACGGAATGGTCTTCATTGACAGCGCGGAGAAATAAAAACAAACGCCGAACAAAATCAGCGTGCCCGCCGCGAAAAGTTTATTCTCGAAGCCGTTCGATAATTTCATGCACGTTGTAGCTAAAATCTCCAAGACGATTGCCAACGCCAAATAAATATATCCCATGTTAAAGCTCCCTAACGATACGCTTAAAATCCCGCCCGCGCTCCTCGAAGTCGCTGTACATGTCGAAGCTGGCGCAAGCAGGACTAAGCAACACAACTTGCGGCGGACGAGAAATTTCTTTGGCAAGCGCAACCGCC
>JAFXNB010000178.1 GCA_017529935.1 Selenomonadaceae bacterium | reverse complement strand
GCAAAAAAAATGGACATCTCGCCCCGTCGCTAACTGGTCGCTCGTTCGCAATCAACTTCTCTTGAACGACCGCCTCTCTGCTCTCTTCGACAAATTCGACCGCTAACTTTTCTTACTTACACAATTTACTTGACACTACCCACAGACTGCCATTCGGTGCGGGAAACGCCTTCGACAACGGAGCATTTTCGACTTCCGTCTCTGTATTTGTATCTGCGCTCTATCAATTTCAATATGTAATAGCAAAAACGCCTTGTAATTCATAAAAAAAGTTCGCAAGCTACTTTAAGCTCACGAACTTTTTTGTGCTTAACTTAACTTTTACGGCAAATCTTCCTGCGTTTCGTAAATTTTGACCAGCATGTCCATGCCCGACGCTTCCAAAACCTCTTTAATCATGCCGCTCGCGCCGAATAATACAAAATTTTTCTTGACGCGCTTCGCCTGCTTTGCCAAACGCAACAAAACTCTCAGCCCCGCGCTCGAAATGTAGTCCAGCGATGTCATATCGATCGCTACTTTGTCATTTTCCTGCAGAACCGTCTTCAAATTTTGCTCCGCGTCCGCCGCTGTCACCGTGTCGAGCCGTCCGATTATCGAAATTACTTTCCAATCATTGTGAGTCGTGTTTTTAAAATCAATTTCAGTGCTCATTTGATTTGTCCTCCATTATTACAAAATTTCTCGCTGCGCTTACCGAATTCAAAGCCTCAACATCAAGTTCTTTGTCAAATTCGCGCTGAACTTTCCTTTCCAATAAAATTCGGCGCAATAATTCTTCACGAACTCGGCTAAGCCTTGCAAATTTGATTTTTCCAAGTTCCTCCTCTACATGCATTACAAACCTTCTTTGTTTTCGGAGAGCTTCATCCCCAATTTTAAATGATTGCAAAATAATTCGCCGTCGCGACCAAAATGGTACGTCATCTCATCGAAAATGCGCCGCATAAACGAAATTCCAAGCCCGCCGACCTTCGCGGACTCCAAATCAGTAGGTTTTTCGTCAGCTTTCTCAATCATCAGCGGATTAAACGGCTCGCCGCTGTCTTTAAGCTCAATAAAAAAGTGTTCTGCCTCGCGGTATGCACGAATGAATATTTCTCCGCTTTGATTTTCCGAATAAGCGTAGTTGATGATGTTCGCCGCCGCCTCCTCAAAGCCCAATTCCAAATAAATCTGCCGATTGTCGGGAACGCCGGCTTTTTCTGCCTCTTCCATTACGAAATCGAGCATTGAATAATAATCTTCGCGCGCCGCAGGAAATTTTTTCCACTGCATTATATCACCTCCGCTCCGAAACGTAATTTGGAACGTCCATATCAATCGGAACGCCCATAGCCTTTTCCAATTCCGCTTTCGCCAAATAATAGTTGTAAAGTGCCGAAAAATGATTTATGCAGGCTTGCGTAAGTTTTCTTGCGCGTCTATGACCTCTAAGTTAATGCCGACACCTTCCGTGTAACGAATTTGCGTCAGACGATAATCTTCCTCTGCACTGGTAACCAAATCGAATCGGCAATTTGAGTTGCAATCGACTGAATTTTTCTTAACTGCGCGCGCACTTCATTAATACTGGCACGGAAAGCGTGAGACTGTTTGTAAAGTCATTATCCGTTTGCATTGGAGAGCCGCTGGAACTGTTCCCATAACGTCGACCGGAAAAATTATAACTCAAAGTCGGTTCAGATTGCCGCCGCGCATTTTTGTATTGCCAAAGCGTAGCTTCGCGATCTTCCTTACTCTACGCGATGGTCTGATTATTTTTCAACGCCAATTCGATACTTTCAGCCAAATCTAGCGTGACAACTTCAGCCGCATAAGCCGTACTCATCGCCGAAATCATCAGCGCGATTAAGAATTTTTTCAAGCCAAACGACTCCCTGCTAATTCGCACAAAATTTCAAGTTCCGATTTGCCGTCGATTTTAATTTCGTCGAGATATTTATCAACTGCCGCATAAATTTTCGCGCATTCGGTCGGAAAAACTTTTTGGCAGTAGAATTGCAATCGCCCCGTGCATTTTGAGCCGCCTTTTTCCAGTCCGAAAAATAATCTCTGTCTGTCAGCGTCAAAATTTCCGAACGCGGCGATTTGTCCCAAACAATCAGCTAAAATTTCGTCGAGTGCGTGATTTTTCATGCCGCCGAACAGCCGCAACGTTTCATAATGCGCTGATTCGTGCCGAAGTCTCAATGCGTGCGATTTTTCCAGCCAATCTTGCGCCGTCAGCGATAATTTTTCTGCAGGAATGTTGCTGTAGGGGGCGCGATTGAGCAAAATTATTTTGTGTCGTTCGCCGTCAATCAGCGCGGGTATCGTGAAGGAGTTTACTGTTTCGGGCAAAACTTTTTTCTCGCGATTCACAAGCCATGCCGCCAAAGTTGTAAAGTCGTCGTGATTTTCCGTGTCGATTACGGGCAATTTCCCCGCCAAAGTCTGTGTAAAAGAAATTTTTATCGTGCCGCGTAGATTTAATTCCCTGCCGTAAAGCTCTGACAAGAAATTTATTGCATCGTCTTGAGCTTCGCGCCATTTGACTAAAAATTTTTCGTCGGCAAGCGGCAAGTTCGGCAAAATCTTCGGAACTTCGTAGCAATGTGCAAAATATTCTTCAACCGTCATTTTTCTCACCTCCATTCCATTTTAAAGCTAACATTGTTATATCGTCGGATTGTTCAGCGTCGCCCGCGTGAATTTTTATCGCCTTGCGCAGATTTTCAAACAAAATTTCAAGCGACTCCGATTTATCCTCGCCGTTAAGGACTTCGCGCAGATAATTTTCGCCAAATAATTCGCCGGCAGTGTTCAAAGCCTCCGTTACGCCGTCCGTGTACAGAAAAATCATATCGCCCGCCGCCAAATTAATTTTTTTCTGCGGAAAAGGTACGTCCTCATCAATTCCGAGCATACAACTTTTGCCCACGTCCAGATATTCAAATTTATTTTCGCGGCAGACAAGCGGCGCATTATGTCCGGCGTTCACGTAAATAAATTCGCCCGTCTTTAAGTCCAACATTCCCATAAAAACTGTTACGAAAAGCATTTCATCATTATTTTTGCAGAGTTGTTGGTTAGCGAGCGTCATTACCGCAGAAAAATCGTCGGGAGTCTGCATTGACAGCGCGAAGTTTTGCAAAATAGTTTTTGAAATTGCCATAAAAAGCGCGGCAGGCACACCCTTACCGGAAACGTCAGCTATTGTTATCACCAAATGATTTTCGTCGAGCAGATAGAAATCGTAAAAGTCTCCGCCAACTTCTTTTGCCGCGTTCATCGTCGCGTAAATTTCAAAATCCGCGCGGTTTGGAAAGTCATGCGGCAACATACTTTGCTGAATATTCGTGGCGACATTCAATTCTGTGGAAATGCGCTCGTTTTCGGCGGTTTCTTTCTTAAGATTCGCCATGTAAATTTTTAGCTCGTCCGTCATGGCGTTAAAACACGTTGCAAGGTGTTCAATTTCGTCGCCGGTATGAAATTCCAACTTTTTATCGAGATTGCCGCTGGAAATTTCCCGAACCTCATCCGCGAGCTGATGAATCGGCGTTACAATCGATTTAGTTACTCTTTTGCTAAGAATTGAAACTGCTGCCAATAAAATAACGAACGCAACCGCCATAATCGGCAACAATTTTAGCGAAAAACTTTCTGTCCTGCTAATAAAATCTTCTGTTTGACGGTCGATTGAAAGCGCAACGGCGTCTGCAGGTGCTGTAATCTCCGAAACTTTTATCAACGCGCCAAAACGCCAATCCACGCTTTTCAGTGGCTCAAACGCCAAGATATATTCCTCGTCGTCCACCGTCACTAGCATTAAACCTTTTTCGCCGCGTGATATTTTATCTGCCGCCAATGCCAAACTTTGTTCTGAACTGGCTCTCAAATCCGGAAATCCGTCCTTAACTGACAAATCGCCGCTACTTTTCTGTGAAACTATCACTTGTCCGGTATCATTCATCAAAAAACAAAAGCCGCTTTCGTCAATCGAATCGTTCAAGTAAACTTCGGCAATATCTTTGACAAAAAAACCCATTCCAATTACGCCAAGGAATTCACCGTTCACATCTACCGGCGCGGAGCAAACTACTATCGGGTCGTCGTTGCCAGCACTTGCATTCAACATCGTGTCGCTGAAGACTACAGAATTTTTCTCTTTTGCATTCTTATACCATGCTCTTTCCATAAAATTCAGCGTCATATAACCTTTAGGATTGTTAAAATAGTCCGCTCGCATGTCGTCTTTGCCGGTGTCGACGATAAGTCCGAATCCGTCTTCAAAAGCGGCATAAACCGAGCAATCAATCCCATAAGACAGCGCGGTATTCTTCAAATTGTTTTGGATATTTGCCGCCATAGCGATTTTGCCGCGCAGATTTTCGAGATTATCGACGGCGGAAGGTGTAAGTATAAGTGCTAATGACCAACCGTCCTCCAAACTTTTGGAGCGAATCAATTCTTTTGGAGAATAATTTTCCTGCGCGGATAAAATATCTTCCGCGTTTTCAGAGAGCCTTTTGGTATTGGCGGCTATTCTCTTAAAAATTGTGTCCATCGTTCTAACTTTTTCATGGACAAGTTTCTCAAGATATTCTTTTTCGTACTCAGATATCCAATTCGTCACATTTTCGCGCGTTGAGTTACCGAGTTGTTCGCCCATCGCCCGCATTTTGTCTTCCGTGGTAAGAATTCCAGCTAAAGCCAGAATGCTCGATAAAAGCAAGGTTATCGCGCTGACTAAAAGGAAAAATCGCAGAACGCGACGAGTTATATCCATCCTGCCGCGTCCGCGTATCAAGTCCCAAAAATTTTTAAGCCCCATAATGCGCCTACTCTTTTCAAGTTTAATTATAATCGCCAGTACATTCAAGTTTAATTATAACAGACTATAATCATTTTGAAATCGGGCAGTCGAAAATTTTTTCACTCAATGAAGTACAGGGCAAGCAACCTGCACGGGGAAAATTTTCCTGCTGTAGTTATGCAAAAGTGATCTCGCCCCGCCGTGCACTCGGGTAGTGTCAAGTAAATTGTGTAAGTAAGAAAAGTTAGCGGTCGAATTTGTCGAAGAGAGCAGAGAGGCGGTCGTTCAAGAGAAGTTGATTGCGAACGAGCGACCAGTTAGCGACGGGGCGAGATGTCCATTTTTTTTG
>JAFXNB010000177.1 GCA_017529935.1 Selenomonadaceae bacterium | reverse complement strand
CAGGGGACTGAAAATCCCCGTGTCAGTGGTTCGATTCCGCTCTGAGGCACCATAAAGAAATTTCAAAGCTCGCCTGCGCGGCGGGCTTTTTTCGTATGCAAACGAACTGCACAAAAAATTTTTTGCTCCTGCGGGAGCTTTTTTTTATGAAAAATATCTGAATAACGCTTAGCACATGATATAATAAAAAAAATTTTGGGGAGGATTTTTATGTTTGGAATAGGCGCGGGAGAATTCATAGTGATATTAATCGTCGGGCTGATAGTCTTCGGACCTTCCAAACTGCCCGAAGTGGGGCGGGCAATCGGCAAGGGGCTGAGGGAATTTCGCAAGGCGCAGGCGGCACTTTCGCAGACACTAAACGAACCTTTGGACGAAAAAAAATCTGCGCCGCCCGCCACAAAACCTGCCGAAGAAAAAAAGTCGGTCACTGCCGACGACGTTATAAACTTGGCTAAAGAAAGACCTATTGTCAAGGAGAGCAGCAATGAAAAAATTTCTAACGGCAATTCTGGCAACGTTCCTGCTGGCACAACCGGCGCAAGCGTTGCCGGTGCACCAAGCAGTTCAGACGGCACTGACAAACAATCCTAACTTGCAACGAACGGAGCAATCAATCCGCGTCGCCGAAGAGTCCTTGAAATCTGCGCGGGGCAGAAAAGGCGTCACGGTCAGCGCGTCGGGCAGAGCAAACTTTTCAAAGACGGAGGGCGTTGAAGAATCGGAGAGCGTTTCGACGGGCTTATCGGCGTCGGTGCCGCTGTATTCGGGCAAACGGCTGGAAACGGCGATTCAATCGGCGCAGCTGGGCATCGACATTTCCAAATTGGAATTTTCGCAGGCGCAGGACGATTTAATTTATCAAGTGGTGACGGCTTACGTGAACGCGCTGGAAAATTTAGCAACGTCGCGGGTCGATTTGGAGACGGAAAAAAATTTGGCGGAGCATGAAAAGATGATAGCCGCGCAGTACAATGCGGGCGCGAAGGCTAGGATTGATTTACTCCGTGCGCAAGTGGAGACGAGCAACGCCCTGCAGACAGCCGCCCGCTCACACGCCACCTACGAAGTCGCGCTGACGAATTTAGCCGCGCTGATGTCGGTTGATTCAATCGTGAACTTGACGGTTGAGGATTTTGAAACGCATTTGACACTTGACGACGTGGAAAAATATTTGGCGGAGGCGGATGACAATCGCCACGACTTACAGGCGGACGCTTTGAGAATTGAGCAGGGCGAGTTAAACGTCACGAGCGCGAAATCGGGTTGGTTGCCTGAAGTTTCAGCGAGCGTCGGCACGGATTTAAGTGGGCAGTCGCGCAGATGGCACTTCACGCCCGACGCTTCGGCAGGAGTTTCCGCGTCGTGGAGTATTTTTGACAGCGGCGTCACGCGCGCGGAGGTTGAATCTGCTAAAGTTGAAGTCGAACGGCTTAAGCTGGCAATGGACGCCGACCTTGACGATGTGCACGAAGATGTTATCGCGGCGCACAAAAATTTGAGGATTGCGCTCCTGCGCATGACGACGACGCAAAGGGCGGTTGAACTTGCTGAGGAGGAACGCTACATTGCCACCGAACGCTACAACGCCGGCGAAGGCATTATCCTTGACATTATCGACGCAGAGCTTGCGCTTTCGACTGCAAAAAAAAATAATGTCGGCGCACGCTATGACGTTATGCGCTACAGTTTCGACTTGGCGCACGCCGCTGGAAATACTTTGCGGGCTTTAGGCGAGTTTTAAGGAGTTTTTCTTATGAAGTGGAAAATTTTAATCGTTGCGGCTCTGATAATCGGGGCGGCGGTTGGCTACAAATTTTATACGGATAAAGTCGTTGCCGAGACGACGAAGACTTACGACACGGAAAAAGTTGTTCGCATGGACTTGACTAAAACTGTATCGGCGACGGGCACGATTCAGCCGCGCGATAGCGTCGAAGTCAGCGGCAAAGTCACGGCGCGTATCAAAGATATTTTGGTTGAGGAAAATGACCACGTGACAGAGGGGCAAATCGTGGCGATACTCGACGGCAAAGACTTTGAAGCTAAACTGGATCAGGCGAATTTCACGTTGACGAACGCCAAGCAGAAACTTGACAGAACGGAGCGGCTTTATAAAATCGGCGCGAAGTCACTGGAGGAACTGCAGGACGCGCAATATCAATACGACCGCGCGAAATCGGAAGTCGAGCTTGCGCAAGACGACGTTAATCAGACGGTGATAACCGCGCCCATGGACGGCGTAGTTGTCGGCGAGCCAAAAACGCCCGGCACCATGGCGGTTCAAGGTTCGACAAATCCGACGGTCATCATGCGCATTGCCGATTTGAGCGAGAAACTTGTCAAGGCAAAAGTTGACGAGACGGATATTGGCTCTGTCAGGGTCGGCGAGCCGGCGACGTTCACGGTTGACGCTTATCCCGAAAAAACTTTCCGCGCCGAAGTCACGAAAATTTCTCAGACGGACACCGCCAATTCTTGGGACACGAGTTCTTCGACGACAAGCTCCTCCAGCTCAAGCAACGCCGTCATTTATTACTACGTGACGTTCGCCGCGCCCGACGAGGAAAATCTTTTGTTGCCCGCCATGACTGCCCGATTGGATATTGTTGTCGGTCAAGTGCGCGACGCGCTGTGCGTGCCGATTGACGCGCTCAAAACCGACGCGAAGGGCTCCTACGTCGAACGAATCACCAAAGACACGCAAGGCAAGGATGTTGCCGAAAAAGTTTATATCACGGTCGGGCTTTACGGCGAGGAATTTGTCGAAGTCACCGGCGGCAATTTAAATCCTGGCGACGACGTTTCCACAACCTACGAGGCGGCGCAGAAAAATACAACTCAAGGCGGCGGCATGGGCGGCGGGCGTCGCATGGGTCCGCCGTTCTAAGGATGTGAAAATTTTGTTGAGCACGCGGCGGCTCCTGCGCGTTCGATTATTTTTTGAGGGCGCAGTCGTCGGAATATTTACGGGCGCAATCATAGCGTCGTTGAGATTTTTACTCGACGAAGCCGACATTTATCGCCCGATAATTTTTTCATACGTCGACAGCTTGGGGAGAATTTTTTTAGCAATCGGCGTGATGATTTTAGTTGCGGCGATTTTGTCAAGGGCGGTGGCTTTCGACGCACAAGTTGCGGGGAGCGGCGTGCCACAGATTAAAGGAATTTTGCAGGGGCGAGCGCAGATGGTCAATCCACGCCGCTTGTTGCCGGCAAAATTTTTCGCGACGGTCTTGGGAATTGGCGCGGGCTTATCGTTGGGGCGAGCGGGAATCAGCGTACAACTCGGCGCGGCAGTCGGGAATTTTTTCAGCAAAATAATTTACGCGAAGAATAAACACCACGAGGCAGTTGAAGGAAATTTCCTGTTGACGGCGGGCGCGGGCGCAGGTTTGGCGGCAATTTTCAGCGCACCGTTAGCCGGCGTAATTTTTTGCATTGAAGACTTGCGCAAAAGATTTTCGCAGGAACTTTTAATCGCGGCGGTGACGGCGTCGGTTAGCGCGTCGTTCGTCGTGAAAATTGTTTTCGGCGTGCGCCCGGTCTTCGAGACAATCACGGCGACGCCACTTCATGTCCCGTCCGTCATGACTGGACTTGATTTTGAAATGGTAAAGACGATGAGCGCAACGCCGCTGAAATTCTCCGCGCTTTTTATTTTGCTGGGAATAATCTGCGGAGTTGTCGGCGCGGTTTTTTTCAAGTCGTTAATCTTCGCGCTCGACGCCTATGACCGATTAAAAATTTTCGGCTGGAAAAGATTCGCCGTGCCGTTGCTGTTGACAATTCCAATCGGAATAAAATTGCCGCAAATCCTCGGCTGCGGAAATGTTTTGGTCGACGAAATGCTGATAACCCGCCACGCGTTGAGCCTGCTGATAATTTTATTGGCGGGGAAAATTTTTTATACGCTGATATGTTTCGGCACGAACGCGCCAGGCGGATTGTTTTTGCCGGTGCTGGTAATCGGGGCGTTAATCGGAAATATATTCGCCCGCGTCGGCAATGCGCTACATTTTTTCACTGCGGATTGGACGACGCTTTTTATAATTTTCGGCATGGCGGCGTTTTTCGCGGCGGTCGTCAAAGCACCCGTGACGGGTAGCATTTTAATTTTGGAGCTGACGGGGCAATTTGAGCACCTCGTCGGATTAATCGTCGTGTCGGGCGCGGCGTTTTTAATTTCGGATTTGTGCGGCGGCGAGCCGATTTTTTCCGCGCTAT
>JAFXNB010000176.1 GCA_017529935.1 Selenomonadaceae bacterium | reverse complement strand
GGCTTTGAATCGCCGAAATTTTTTATCAATCAAGTAGCCCCGTCACGAAAAAAGTTGCGCTCGCTTTGGCGTAGAGTTTGCCTTTTGCGTCGACGATATTACATTCGCAAACCATTGTTTTTCTGCCGTCATGCAAAACTTTCGCGTCGGTGAAAATTCGCGGCGTGTTTATCATCACTGGATAGTTGCGGCTTTGAATCGCCGAAATTTTTTATCAATCAAGTAGCCCCGTCACGAAAAAAGTTGCGCTCGCTTTGGCGTAGAGTTTGCCCTTCGCGTCGACGATATTACATTCGCAAACCATTGTTTTTCTGCCGTCATGCAAAACTTTCGCGTCGGTGAAAATTCGCGGCGTGTTTATCATCACCGAATGCATAAATTCTATTGTCAGCGAAATCGTCACGACTTTTTTACTCAACGCCAAGCACTTCGCGCCCATTGCGGTATCCGCCATCGTCGTCAAAACGCCGCCATGCGCCATCGAATACAAATTTGCATGACGAGAATCCGCGCACAATTCCAGCCGCGCTTCGCCGTCGGGTGTCGGCACAACTTCCACTTCCAAAAAATCTATGACCGTGTTTGCGTGACAGAATTTTATAATCTCCTCTTGAGTCGGCTTGCGCATGAAAAATCTCCCTTCGGTCGATTTTAGGGATTAGTGAAAAGTGGTTAGCGATTAGAGATTTTCCCTAACCACCAACCACTAACCACGAATCACTTCTTCTGGCGTTCGCAAACTTGATTGCCGACGGTGCAACTTGTCTTGCACGCGCTCTGGCAGGAGGCTTGACATTCGCCGCAGCCGCCCTTTTTGAGCGTGGCTTGCAAGTTCGGCTTGTTGACTGTCTTAATGTGTTTCATGTTATCAGCTCCCAAAAATTTTTATCTTGTGCGATCGACGATAAAATCAGCGACTTGTTCGAGGGCGAGCGCGACTGAAGTTTTCAGCGTCATCGGCAAATTAACACGCGCCGAATCGATATGCGCCTCCGCCCGCGTCCGGCAGTAGTCAACCGCGTCCGTGGCTTGAATAATTTTTATCGCGGCGTCAACGTCTCCGCCATTCGTGACAATTTCCTTGAGCGTTTGAGCGTCCCGGCTGACTTCAAGGGCACGAATCACCGGCAAAGTTATCACGCCGCTTTTCAAGTCGCCGCCGTGCGGTTTGCCCGTAATTTTTTCGTCGCCGAAGAAATCCAAAAGGTCGTCGATGATTTGGAAGGCAAGCCCCAAGCCCGCTCCGTAAGCCGTGAGGTTTTCGACTTCGCGGCTTTCCATTTCGGAGACAATGCCGCCGAGCCGACAACAGCTTGAAAGGAAAATCGCCGTCTTGAGGTTTATGCGCGTGTAGTATTCGGTCAAGGACGGCACTTCAAAGAGCGAGCGGTCTTGCGTAATTTCGCCGACGCATAGATTTTTAACAAGCTTTGAAAGAACCGTCGTGACTTCATGGCTGTAATTATTTTCCGCGACGAGTTGAAACGCTTTGGCGAAAAGATAATCGCCGACGAGAACCGCGATTTGTGCGCCGTATTTGGAATTGGTAGTTTCGACGCCGCGCCGTTTCTTTGCCGTGTCGATAATGTCATCGTGGACAAGTGTTGCCGTGTGAATCAGCTCCAGCGCGGTCGCCAACGGCATAGTTTTTTCGGGCGGGCAATCTGTTTTTGAATTGGCACACAGCAAGAAAAGCATCGGGCGCAATCTTTTGCCGCCCTTGAACAGCGGCTCGCACGCTTCAAAGATGAACGGATCTTCCGCGATTGACTGCCTGATTTGCTCCTCCAATACGCGCAAACTGCTTGCTGCTGTTTCGTTCAATGCCGCCACGAAATTCAAACGTCTCACCTGCTCCAAAAAGTTTTCCGCAATTCTACCACAGCGCAGGTAGAATTTCAATTACAAAGATTAAATATCAGACAAGAAAGCCGAGTAACCTTTTTTAGTTTCGTAAATGTCGATTTTGGAGGTGACTTCCCAGGGCGCGTGCATGTTCAAAACGCCGACGCCGCTGTCGATAACTTCCATGCCGTATTCCGCCATCATGTAAGCGATTGTGCCGCCGCCGCCCAAGTCAACTTTGCCCAGTTCGCTGAATTGATAATGTACGTTGTTTTTATCGAGAATGTTGCGGAGCTTGGCGACGTATTCGGCGTTGGCATCGCTGGAGCCGCTTTTGCCGCGTGCGCCCGTGAATTTGTTAAAGACCATGCCCTTGCCGAGATAGGCGACGTTGTTTTTGTCAAAGGCGTTGGCGTAGAGCGCGTCGTAGGCACTGGACACGTCAGAACTTAGCATGAACGAATTCTTCAAGGCGCGGCGCAGAGCAAGTTCGCTGTACTGCCCGCAGGCGTTCAAAAGTTCGGCGAGCGTGTTTTCAAAGAAGCGGGACTTCATGCCCGTCGCGCCGTAACTGCCGATTTCTTCCTTGTCGACGAGCAAACAGCAGGCGGTTTTTTTGAGGGGCACTTCAGCCGCCTCCAACATCGCAACCAGCGACGTGTACGCGCAAACGCGGTCGTCCTGCCCGTAGCCGAGAATCATGCTCCTATCAAAGCCGAGTTCGCGAGCCTTGCCAGCCGGAACAAGCGCAAGCTCCGCCGAAAGAAAATCTTTTTCCGTGGAGACGCCGTAATTTTCCTTGAGGAGCCGGAGGATAGCTTTCTTGACAGATTCCTTGCTGCCTTCCTTGAGCGGATAATTGCCGACGAGAACGTCCAACTTGTCGCCCTCGATAACTTTATCGGCGGTTTTCTTTAATTGTTCCTGCGACAGGTGAATCAGCAAATCCGTCACGCAGAAGACAGGGTCGCCCTCCTCCTCGCCGATGACCACGTTGAGAACGCGACCGCTTTTTTTGACGATGACGCCATGCAACGCCAGCGGCATTGTCACCCACTGATATTTTTTTATGCCGCCGTAGTAGTGCGTGTCCATGTAAGCAAGCCCGCTTTCCTCGTAGAGCGGATTTTGTTTCAAGTCAAGGCGGCAAGTGTCAATGTGTGCGCCGAGAATTTTCAAGCCGTTTTCCAAAGGCTCCGTTCCGATTTGAAAGAGCGCGACGGTTTTTTTCATGCACACGCAATAAACTTTGTCGCCGGGCTGAAGCTGAATTTTATTCTTAATCACGTCGTCAAGATTTTTGTAGCCGACGGCCTCCGCCCGCTTAATCGCCTCGACGACACTCTCGCGTTCGGTCTTGCAGCGGCTCAAGAAATCAATATAGCCCGCCGCCAAGCTCTCCAAAGCAACTTTATCTTCGTCCTTGTAGTCATTCCACACAGAAAATTTTTTCGGCATTTCTTCTTCCTCCGTATTCAAGTTATCTTTTTCGGTTTGAATTTTTTTCCAACGGCGCAGTCTCTCTCTGAGTTTTGTAATCTGCGCGTTCATTGTCTTATCGTCCATGTAAAACCTCGACAATCTTTAAAAAAGTTTCGGCACTGTCAGCGCGGTTGAATAAATTTCTAAGCTGTGCGCCGCCCGTTAAAACCTTTGTGTACCACGCGGCATGGGCACGCATCTCCCGAACGCCAACATTTTCGCCCTTATAAAAAATAATTTTCTCCAGGTGGCGGCGCATGACTTCGGCGCGTTCGTTGACAGTGGGCGGCGGCAATTTCTCGCCCGTCAAAAAATATTTCAGCAGACGATTTATAATCCACGGGTTGCCCTGCGCGGCTCTGCCAATCATCACGCCGTTTGCTTGCGTCGTCGAAAGAATTTTTTCCAGCGAATCGAAATCGCGCACGTCGCCGTTTGCAATGACGGGAATTTTCACGGCGGCTTTCACGCGGGCAATTTCCTCCCAATTCGCCGCGCCGGAGTAAAATTGTTCGCGCGTCCTGCCGTGCACCGCGATAAAATCGTCGCCGGCATTTTCCGCCCGCCTCGCGACCTCGACGGCATTAATCGCGCCGCAACCCAGCCGAATCTTGACGCTGACGGGAAGCTTGACGGATTTTTTTACGGCGGACAAAATTTTTTCCAAGAGCGCGGGATTTTTCATCAGCGCGGAACCTTCGCCGTTCTTGAAAATTTTTGGCGCAGGACAGCCCGCATTAAAATCAATGACGGCAGCCGAGCCGAGTTCTTCGACGTAAGCCGCCGCCTCCGCGCAGGTTGTCGGGTCGGAGCCGAAAATTTGAATCGCCGTTGGTCGCTCCGCCGTGACTGTCTCCAACATTTGCAAAGTTTTTTCGTTGCGATAGTGGACGCCCGCCGCGCTGACCATTTCCGAAAACATCAGCAGATTTTTTTTCGCAAAGTCGTCGTCAAGCAACTCGCGCACCAAAATTCTGAACGCCGTATCCGTGACGCCCGCCATCGGAGCCAAAAAAATCGGCGTCCGAAAAATTTCTTCGACCGTCATTGTGAGTTCCGCTCGTGCAGGACGCGCAAGCCGCTAAGTGTCAAGAAGTGGTCGATTCTGTCAATCGTTTTGGATTCGCGGTGAATCATCGTCGCCAAGCCGCCCGTCGCGACAACTTTTGCTTGCCAATCTGCGCCCATTTCCGCGCGAATTCTGCTGACAATCGCGTCAATCTGCCCGACGTAGCCGTAAATAATTCCCGATTGCATGCAAGTTATCGTGTTGTGCCCGATTACGCTTTTGGGCGGGACGAGTTCAATGCGCGGGAGTTTTGCCGTCGAATTAAAAAGAGATTCCGCGCTCGCCATAATCCCCGGCGCAATCACTCCGCCCAAAAAATCGCCCGCCTCCGAGACAACGTCAAAGGTCGTCGCCGTGCCAATGTCAATCACAATCAGCGGTCCGCCGTATTGCTCGAACGCGCCCACGACGTTGACAATCCTGTCCGCGCCAATCGCACGCGGGTTTTCGTAGTTGAGTTTGATGCCCGTCTTAATGCCCGGTCCGACGACCAGCGGCTTGATTTTAAAGTAACGTTCGCACATTTTTACAATCGGCACGACCAGCGGCGGCACCACCGAGGAAATAATTATGTCCTTAACATCGGAAATTTTCACGCCCTGATAGCGGAACAGGTCGTTAATCAGCATGCCGTATTCGTCGCCGGTCTTCTGCCTGTCCGTCGAAATGCGCCAATGTTTACGCAAAACTTTGCCGCTGTATGTGCCCATGACGATGTTGCTGTTGCCAATGTCAATCACTAAAAGCAAATGACCAACTCCTTAACGTTTTACAAATTGAGCGCGGCGACTTGCCAAAAATGTCGGGCGGCTTATCGCGCACGCTGTTCCGTCGCTTTTAAAGCGACCTTCCTAAAGTTTTATCATGTTCCCGATTTCCAAATCGCGCTCGTAAGTCCACGTCCTCCTATACGGCAAAAAGCCCGCGTCGGAGTAAAAAGTAATTTCGGCAAAAAATATTTCGCCGCGTATCTCGTAAAAATCTGCGCGAGCATAAGAAAACGGAGCGCACAAAATTTTTGCGTAACGCAACATTTCCTCAAGGCGTGAAGGTTTCGGAATTGGATTCGAGAAAAGCGGCGCGTCCTCGAACATTGCGCCCAAATTTTCCCAAGTCGTGTCGTAAAAAGCTTGATGGGCGGCACGGTTCCCAAAGCCTTGATTTTGCGTTTGAAGAACTTGGATAATTTTCGGCTCGCCGTTGAAGCAATGAACTTTGTAATCGTAAAGTCCGGTCTCAACTTCGCTGATGTATTGTTCGGCGATAACTTTCCGCTTTACTAAACTGTAATTCAATTCAAGATAACTCATGCCGTAATCGGTAGCGAGCCACGCGTTGATTTTTTCGCGAGCCTGTCGCATGTCGAGGGAATTTTTATCTTTAACGATGATGTTCATGCCGGAGCCGTGGTTGCACTTTAAAGCGAATTTATTCGGGAGCGCGTCAAAATCAATCTCGTCGAAACTGTCCCACGCGCCGAGCAACGGTTTCAATTTGTCAGCACCGATTTTATCCGCCACATAATCGCGCACAGAATATTTATCGGAAAGACGACCTTTGAGCGGCGTAGAATCGTAGAGCTTGAGCCAATTAATTTTTTCGGTGTAAGTTTTCGGATTATCCAAGTCAAGCTCCCTGCCCATGAGTTGCCGATACATGTGCTTTAAAAATGGGACGTACTGCTCGCGCAACATATTGTACAAATGCTTTTGATCCTCAAGCCGCTTAATTATCGGACTTACAAAATCCGCGTCCGATTGATTTTTTACGTGAAACTCCAGCCCCTCAAAGCAAACGACCTTCGTGCCGTCCGCATCTACAAATTGAATAATGCCCGGCGAATTATTAGCACTCCATAAAATAATTTTGCGCGGCGGAATTCCAAAATTGTCGAACGTATCAATTGTTGCGCTGAAATTTTTCGCGAATAGAATAAAAACCGCGTCGACGAATTTGTAAACGAATTTATTAACAGCCTGCGGAGTAATTACGTCGAGCGTCGCGGGGAAATTTTGACGAAGTTTTTTTACGGCGTTCAAGTCGGGAACAGAAAAATTATCCGTCGCGTTATCGCTAAGCAGTGCCAAAATTTTGTAATCAAGATAATTTTTGTCGAGCAGAAAATTTGACATACTTTCTTTAAGCGTAAGTTCATCTTCCGCGTAGACAAGTGCAGTTTTCATGTCGTGCCCTCCAATAAAAAAATCATTTGCGCTTGCGGAGCGTCGACTCGATGAAAGCCAAGCCGTCTTCCGAAATGTTGGGTTTGCGGACGTGCCCCGCCGCCGCCGATTTATTTATCTCGCTGATTACCGCAAAGTCGCGCGTGTCCGTCATGATTATCACGGGGATATTTCTGAGCTTGGCGTTGGCGTTGACGAGCGACAAAAATTTCAGCCCGTTGATGAACGGCATATCCAAACTGACGAGCACCAAATCCATGCTCTGATTCTCCAAAACTCTCATGCCGTCCGCCGCGCTTTGAGCCGTTATTATCGTGCAAGGCAGACGATTGCGGAGCGTTTCGCGTTCTTGGCGCAGGTCGAAAATATCGTCGTCGATAAGCAGGACATTGAAGGAACTTTTCTGCTGCATTTCGGCGGGGGGCGTAGCAGGTGCGGCGACTTCTTTTTTGCCGCTAATCAATTTGTTGACGCGCCCGACTAAATCTTTCGGGGAGCAAGGCTTCGTAATATAATCTTGCACTCCGAGCGAAAAAACTTCGGCAACAATTTCCCGCCGCGTCGCGCCCGACATCATCATCACGGGAACTTTTTTAAAATGGTCATCTTCGCGAATCCGCCGCAACATTTCCAACCCGTTATAATCGGCGTCCAAGATGACAAGATTTATTTCGCGGCTAATTAGCGTGTTAATCGTCGTCAAGGGATTGTTCGTAGCAAGAATTTTATATTCGGGCAAGCCGCGCTCCAAAACGATTTTTGTAATGCTCAAGTTGCGTTCGTCGCTGTTGACAATCAGAATTATAACTTCGTTCCTGTCTTCGACTACTCTTTTTAACGAATTGCTTTTAAGAGCTTCCATGCGTTCGCCCTGAACTTTTGCCCGTTCCCTGAATTTTTCAAGGCACGACTCGCAATAAAGCCCGCCCTTTATCGGTCGCCCGCAGCCGGCGCACGGTCGTCCTCCGCTTAATCGGGCTCTGCTGTCTGAAGATCCTCTTCTTATCATTGCAATCTCCTTTACCTCCTCTGCGGAAACGCCAAAATCCTTTCCTAGTTTACTAAAATTCGCCGATATGTCAATAAAAAAAATCCGACGAGGGGCTTTCATACTTTCTTTTGCTGCGCCCAAAAGAAAGTATGCAAAGAAAAGGGCGTTCGTCCCGCTGTAAAAACATCCTGTTTTTAACGCGGGCGGCCGCCGTCCATGGCGGCCGGGTTTTCGCTCAATGATATTATTTTTTTGTTTGATGATATGTAAAAAAAATCCGACGAGCTTTTGACCCGCCGGATTGAGTTGAATTTTTATTTTCAGCTGTTGATAAGTTTCTTGTAAAGTTCAATGTACTCGTGCGCCGAATTCTTCCAGCTGTAGTCGCTGTTCATCGCGTTGGAGGAAATCTGCAGCCAAACTTCAAATTGCGCGTAAGTCGACAGCGCACGCTTGAGCGCGTACATCATCTCATGCGCGTTGTAGTTGCTGAAGACGAAGCCGTTGCCCTGCTTGGTGTACTTGTCGTATTGCTGAACGGTGTCTTTCAAGCCGCCCGTTTCGCGCACGACCGGTGCCGCGCCGTAACGCATGGCGATAAGCTGACCAATGCCGCACGGTTCGTAATTCGACGGCATAAGGAAAATATCACTGGAGGCGTAAATTCTCTGCGCCAGTTCGTTCGAGAAATAAATATTCGCGGAAACTTTCTGCGGATAACGCCACGCCAAACCCTTGAACCAATCCTCATAAACTTTGTCGCCCGTGCCGAGCAGAACGAATTGGAAATCTTCGTGCTGGAGGAGTTCGTCCATCATGCGGACAACCAAGTCGAGACCCTTAGCCGCAACAAGACGCGTAACCATCGACACAATCGGAATCTTTCTGCCCTGCGGAAGTCCAAGAAGCTCCTGCAGTTTAATTTTGTTCTCGCACTTCTTGTCGAAGGCGGCGTAGGCGTCCGAGGCGTCGTAGTTCACGAACAAATCTTTATCGGTCGCGGGATTGAATTTGTCGTAGTCAATGCCGTTGACAATGCCGTACAAATCATCTTTGCGGCTGCGCAGAAGCCCGTCGAGGTGTTCGCCGAAGTATTCGTATTGAATCTCCTGCGCGTAGGTTTTGCTCACCGTCGAGACGTAATCGGCGTAGATAATGCCGCCCTTCATGAAGTTGACCGCGTCATAGAATTCGAGGTCGCCGTTATTGAAATATTTCCAGTCGAGACCCAAAACGTCGCCCATGATGTCTTTGGTGAACACGCCCTGATATTTGAGGTTGTGAATCGTGTAGAGCGTCTTGATTTTTTCGTAACGTTCGTCGCCTTGGTGTTCGAGTTTGAGCAGGACGGGAACCAAGCCGGCGTGCCAGTCGTTGGCGTTGATAACGTCGGGGAAAAAGTCAATCGCGGGCAAGCAATTCAGAATCGCGCGGGCAAAGAACGAATATCTTTCCGCGTCGTCGTCGTAGCCGTAAAGACCTTCGCGCGCAAAATATTCTTCGTTGTCGACGAAATAATAAGTCACCCCGTCAAGCTCGTATTTGTCAATGCCGACGTACTTTGTGCGCCAAGAAACGGGAATCGTCCCGTCATAAACGTGCTCCATGCCTTCGCGATATTTCTCACCGATTTTGCTGAACTTCGGGAGGATAACGCGAACGTCAACGCCCTGCTCCTTGAGAGCCTTGGGGAGAGAACCTGCCACATCGGCGAGACCGCCGGTCTTCACAAACGGAACTGCTTCCGACGCCACATAAAGAACTTTCATAATATAAACTCCCTCCTGTTATCGCTTGTTTTTTGGGAAATATTTTTCTTCTAAACTTTCCGCCGCGTGCTTTAGGTAAATCGTCGCCAGCGGCGGGATTGTCAATTTTATTGAGTGACTGCTGTTGTGATACGGAAAATCCTCCGTCGACAATTTGGAATTCGCAACGCCACTGCCGCCGAATTCTTCCGCGTCCGAGTTAAAAACTTCGACATACGCGCCCTTGTCGGGGACGCCGATTCGGTAATTTTCGCGGATATTTGGCGTGAAGTTGCAGATAATTATCAAGTAGTCGTCGCTGTCCTCCGCCTTGCGAATAAAGGATACTACGCTGTTTTCGTTGTCGTTGCAGTCAATCCAGCGGAAGCCGTTCCAATCGAAATCGACTTGCCAAAGTGCTTTGTTATCCAGGTAAAACTTATTCAAAGCCCGCGAATAATCCTGCATCTGCTTATGCTTTTCGTATTGTTCGACGAGTTGCCAATCTAAGCCGGCGTCTTCGTTCCACTCTATGAACTGTGCGAATTCGCCGCCCATGAACAAAAGTTTTTTGCCAGGGTGCGCCATCCAGTAGCCGAAGAAACAGCGCAAGCCCGCAAATTTTTGCTCGTACTCGCCGGGCATTTTCTCAATCAGCGAGCGTTTGCCGTGAACAACTTCATCGTGCGAAAGCGGCAGGATAAAATTTTCCGCGAAAGCATACATGAACGAGAAAGTAACTTTGTCGTGATTCCACTTGCGATAAATCGGGTCGAGGCTCACGTAAAACAGCATGTCGTTCATCCAACCCATATTCCACTTGTAATTGAAGCCCATGCCGCCCATATAAACGGGCTTGGAAATGAGCGGCCACGAAGTAGATTCTTCCGCCATCATCAACGCTTGCGGGTGGTACTTGAAGACAGTTTCGTTGAGTTTCTTAAGGAATTCAACAGCTTCAAGGTTTCCGGTGTCGCCGTAGCGATTTGGAGTCCACTCGCCCGCCTCACGTCCGAAGTTAAGATACAACATATTTGCCACGCCGTCAATCCTTAAGCCGTCAATATGAAACTCTTCAAACCAGAAAAGCGCGTTGGAGATTAAAAAGCTTTGAACTTCCGTGCGCCCGTAGTCAAAATTGAGCGTGCCCCAGCCGCGATTTTCCGAAAGCTGCGGGTTGTCCGATTCGTAGAGATTGACGCCGTCGAATTCGCGCAAGCCCTGTTCATCTTTGCAGAAATGCCCCGGCACCCAATCCATTATCACGCCGATATTATTTTGGTGCGCCGTCTCGACGAGGTAGCGGAAATCGTTCGGTTCGCCATAGCGGCTCGTCACCGCAAAATAGCCCGTCGTTTGATAGCCCCAAGATTTATCCAGCGGGTGTTCCGTCAGCGGCATGAACTCGATATGCGTGTAGCCCATTTCCACGACGTATTTTATCAAACGGTCAGCCAGCTCGCGATAGCTAAGATATTCGCCGTCCTTGCGTTGCCACGAGCCGGCGTGCACTTCATAAATCAACATGGGGTGCGAGTAGGAAGATTGACGCTTTTTGACTTCCTGCCACTTTGCGTCGCGCCAACTGTAATTTTCCAAGTTGTAAAGTTTCGACGCGGTGTTGGGACGTTTTTCCGCCCAGAAGCCGTAGGGGTCGTCCTTCATGATGTGCGGACCGTCTTGCGGGAGAATGGCGTATTTGTAAATGTCGCCCGTCTTGAGTCCTTCGATAAAAGTTTCCCAAGTCTCGCCGTCTTCCAATCGAATCATACGGTTGACGCGGTTGTCCCAGTTGTTGAAGTCGCCGACGACGCTGACGGATTTGGCATGCGGTGCCCAAAGAGCGAAGCGCACGCCCTTTTTGCCGTCGCGCTCCACGAAGTGTGCACCGAGTATTTCGTAAGCGTGATAATTCGTGCCTTGGTGGAATAGATAGAGACTGTATTCGTTGAGGTTGGATGTCTTCATCAATCAATCCTCCTTCCCCTTAGCCCCCGATTATTGAATCTTGCAGGGTTTAATGTTCCAAATCTCAGCGGCGTATTCGTCAATCGTTCTGTCCGAAGAGAATCTGCCGGAATTGGCAATGTTCATCGCTACCGAGCGGAGCCAGCCCATGCGGTCTTCGTAGCGAGCATAAATTTCGGCGTGCGCGTCGATATAGGCGTTGAAGTCTTTTAAGATAAAGAATTCGTCGTTGCCCTGAATCAGATAATCGCGCAGAGAATGGAAGTTGCCGTAGGTGCCGTCGGTGAGCTTGTCGACAACGAGCCGCGCGTTGGGGTTGGCGGTGTATTCGTTCCACGCGGAATAAGTTCCGTTCTCGTAATAAGCAAGAACTTCGCCCGCCTTCAGCCCGAAGATAACGATATTGTCATCGCCGACAGCCTCGCGAATTTCGACGTTCGCGCCGTCAAGCGTGCCCAAAGTTATCGCGCCGTTCATCATGAATTTCATATTGCCGGTACCGGACGCTTCCTTAGACGCCGTAGAAATTTGTTCGCTGACGTCCGCCGCAGGATAGACAATCTCGCCGATAGACACGCCGAAGTTTTCGATAAAGAGAACTTTCAAGCGGTTGTCAATGCTCTTGTCGTTGTTGACTTTATCGGCAATCGCGTTAATCAGGCGAATAGTTTCCTTGGCGATGTAGTAGCCAGCCGCCGCCTTGCCGCCGAAAAGATACGTCGTCGGGAGCGGTTTATAGCTGGGGTCGTTTTTAAGTTTATCGTATTGCCACATGATGTGGAGCGCGTTCATGAGCTGGCGTTTGTAGGAATGAATGCGCTTGACTTGAATATCAAAAATTGTGGTCGGGTCGAGTTCAACGCCCTGATGTTTTTTAATGAAGTTAGCGAGGTCGGTCTTACGAATCAGCTTAATTTCGTCGAGTTCCCTTAAAACTTTTCTGTCGTCGACAGACTCGTTAAAGAGGTCGAGCTGTTCGGGGTGGCGGTGCCAGACGCGGCTTCTAATCGTTCTGTCGATAAGGTCGGCGAGTTCAGGGTTGTTGCCCATGAGCCAGCGGCGGTGCGTGATGCCGTTGGTTTTGTTGTTGAACATGCGCGGCCAATATTCGTAGAAGTCATGGAGCGTCGTGGATTTAAGAATATCGCTGTGAATGCGGGCGACGCCGTTGACGGAATGCGAGCCGACGATAGCCAAGCGTGCCATGTGAACTTCGCCGTTTTCGATAATCGACATTGCGCGGAGTTTTTCGACGTTGTTCGGATAGCGTGCCCTGACGTATTCGAGATGGCGGCGATTAACTTCGTCGATGACCATGTAAATGCGCGGCAGGAGCGTTTTGAACATATCGACCGGCCATTTTTCCAAAGCTTCAGGCATAATCGTATGGTTCGTGTAAGCGACGACTGCGCGGGTAATCGTCCAAGCTTCGTTCCATTCCATTTCGTAATCGTCAATCAAAATGCGCATAAGTTCAGCGACGCAAAGCGCGGGGTGCGTGTCGTTGATGTGAATCGCGATTTTCTTGTCGAGTTCGCGAATATTGCCGCCGGAGCGAACGAAATGCCGAATGATACTTTGCGTGCCCGCCGAAACGAGGAAGTATTCTTGAATCAGGCGCATGCGTTTGCCTTCGCTGGAGCTATCGTCGGGATAAAGATATTCGGTGATACTTTCAACGAATTGGCGGTATTCGTTTTTCTGGCGCATCTGTTCATGCGTCAGCATGCCGTAATCGGAAAAGTCGCGGTTTACTTCGGCGTTCCAAAGGCGCAACGTGTTGACGGTTTTGTTGTGATAGCCGACAATCGGCACGTCGTAGGGGACGGCCATGACAGTCATAGCGTTTTCGTGGACGAGTTTAAGCGAGCCGTCAGCTTGCTCCTTCATGTAGGCGTTGCCGTTGAATTTGACGTTGATTGACTTGTCGGGCTTGCGATATTCCCAAGCAAAGCCGTCGCGCAACCAGTTATCGGGAATTTCAACCTGTTGCCCTTGAATAATTTTCTGTTCAAACAAGCCGTATTGGTAACGGATAGAGCAGCCGTGACCGGGCAGACGGTGCGCCGCGAGCGAATCGATAAAGCACGCCGCCAAACGTCCCAAGCCGCCGTTGCCCAAACCTGCGTCGGGTTCTTCCTCGTAAATGTCGTCGAGGTTCAAGTTAAGGTCTTCGAGCACTTCGCGGAAAGCTTCGTCAATGCCCAGGTTGATTAAGTTAGCCTTGAGGAGCCGCCCCATAAGGAATTCAATCGAGAAGTAATAAACCTGCTTTTCTTGCCTGTCCATGTAGGCGCGATTGGTCTTTATCCAGTTTTCGGAGATGACCTGCTTAGCGACCGCCGCAACCGTTTTGTAAATTTCATTCATCGGCAATTCGTGAACGTCGCGCCCGAACATGATATGCGCCGAGCTGATAAAACGGTTTTTGAGTGTTTCCTTGAGCTTTTCGTACTCCCTGCTGTGTGCAGCTTTGTTTGCATCCTTTGCCAAGTGTATTCCTCCTTTTGCTACAAGATTGGTGTGTTTCTGAACGTCATTTTATCAAACAGAAAAAAACTTGGCAATATTTATCGAATCATAAACCGCAGAAACGGCGAATTTTTACGCTGGGGCAAGACCCGCCTGTAAAAATCCGCCGTCGACATTCATCGGTTAAAGTTTAGCGATTTAGATTCTAGCTTTTTTGGTGACAATGTAAGGATAATTTTCCGCGCCTTTGAGCCAGCGATTTTTGGTGATGATAACTTCTTTGTCGCAGATGACGTTTTCGACGCGCGCGCCTTCCTGAACGTCGCAACGCTGCATGAGGATGGAGTCTTTGACGACTGCGCCCTTGCCGACGATGACGCCGCGGAAGATTATGCTGTTTTCAACGGTGCCGCGAATTTCGCAACCGTTGGCGATGAGCGAATTTTTGACGTTTGCGGTTTCTTTGTACTGAACGGGAACTTCGTCCTTAACTTTCGTAAAGATCGGGCGTTCGGGATTCATGAAGAGTTCTTCCCAAACTTCGGGCTTGAGGCAGTCGCGGTTGGCGGCGTAATATTCTTTGGTGGAGTTGATGTGCGCAACGTAGCCTTCGTGTTTGTACGCGCAGATTTTGAATTCGCCGGCGTGACGAATCAGCGCGTCAATCAAGAAGTCTTGCCCGCCGCGTTCATAAGCGGAGCGGACGAGATAAGCGAACGTCGGCACGGGCATGAGGTACGCGCCCATAACGTCTTTTTCTCCGGCCTTAATTGCGGGAACTTCGGCCAAGTCGGTGACGATTCCGTTCGTGCTGGTCTGAATGATGACGCTTTTGCCTTGACGATCGACTTGAGCTTTGGAATAAACCATGGTGATTTCCGCGCCGCTGTCTTTATGGAATTGGAGAACTTTTTCAAAGTCGATGTTGTAAATGTAGCTGGCGTTGGTCAAGAGGACGTATTGACGCCCGCTGAGTTCGGCGAAGTCGAGGTTGGCGTAAATGTCTTTGAGGTCGCCTTTGCGCGAATCGTTATCGGGCAGGGCGGCGGGCAAATAAGTCAAGCCGTCGCGGCGGCGAGCCAAATCCCAATCTTTACCGGAGCGGATATGGTCGAGTACGGCGCGGGAGAAATCGGGGAGCATAAGCCCGACGACGCTCATGCCGGAGTTGACCATGTTGGAAATTGCGAAGTCGACGAGACGATAGCGTCCCGCGAACGGCAGAGCCTCAACCGCGCGAGTCGCTGCCAATTCTCTTATCAGACTATTGCCTTCCTGAAGATTTATAATCCCCACTACTTGTTTCAATTCAAAGCACCTCCGAATTCAATTAGGAATTAGGAATTTGAAATTAGGAATTGAGAAACGAATTTTCATTCCTCATTCCTAATTCCTCATTCCTAATTGTTAACGACAGAGCCTTCGGGTACGACGAAAATTTCGCCCTCTTTGCCTTCGACTTTCGCGCCCGCTTTAATGACGGCGTCTTGAGCGATGATAGCGTAGTTGACAACCGCGCCATCTTCAATGACAGCCGACGGGAGAACGACCGAGTTTGTGACTTTCGCGCCTTTGCCGACGCGCACGCCCTGGAAGATAACGCACTGTTCGACATCGCCTTCAATCTTCGCGCCCTCGTTAATCATAGCCTTCTTAACGGAAGCATACGGTCCGATAAAGTGCGGCGGCAGCGACGGATTATCCGAATAAACTTTGTGGTCGCCTTTGAGGTCGAAGGGCGGCTGGTCTTGGAGCAAGTCCATATTTGCCTGCCAGAGACTTTCAATCGTTCCGACATCTTTCCAATAGCCTTCAAACGCATAGGAGAACATGCGCGCGCCGTCCGCCAGCATTTTCGGAATCAGGTCGTTGCCGAAGTCATGCGTAGAATCTTCTTTCACGCCGTCTTCTTCGAGATACTTTTTGAGGAAGGGTTTCGAGAAAATGTAAATGCCCATCGAGGCGAGGTTCGATTTGGGTTCTTTGGGTTTTTCCTGGAACTCGGTAATGCGACCGGTCTCTTTGTCGGTGACCATGATGCCGAAGCGCGGAGCCTCTTCCCAAGAAACTTCAAAGACGCCGATTGTAACGTCCGCGTTGTTCTGCTTGTGAGCTTTGAGCATCCACGAATAGTCCATGGTGTAGATATGGTCGCCGGAGAGAATCAGCACGTAGTCGGGGTCGGCCAAGTCGATGAAGTTAAGGTTCTGATAAATGGCGTCCGCCGTGCCGCGATACCAATCCGCGCCTTTTTCGCGAGCGTAAGGAGGAAGAATGAACACGCCGCCGCCCGTGCGGTCGAGGTCCCACGAGCTACCGCTGCCCAGGTAGTTATGAAGTTCGAGCGGCTTATACTGGGTAAGCACGCCGACTTTTTCAATGCCCGAATTTGCACAGTTAGAGAGCGGGAAGTCGATAATGCGATACTTTCCGCCGAACGGTACTGCCGGCTTCGCAACGGTTTTCGTCAAGGCCTTGAGGCGGCTGCCCTGCCCGCCGGCCAATATCATTGCCAAGCACTCTGTCTTTCTCATAGAATAATCCCCCCTGAACGAAATACAAACTCAAACTTTCCGAAGCAAGGCTTCATTATCAAGGCATTTCTACGCGCCGCGCCTTTTTCCTGCCTAAACTTTCAGAAAAATTTTTAAGGATTAAATTTAAAATGCAAGTACAACAGATAGAAGAATTACCAAAGATAAACGAGGTTTTCAAGCTTCAAGTGGAATGAAATCGAACGTATCGTAATCAAAAAGCCCGCGTGCCGTCAACTTTATTTCGGGGATAACGGGCAAGCTCATAAAAGTCAAAGTCATGACCGGTTCGACGCTCGCGCTGATTCCAAGTTCAGCGTGGGCTTTTTCGTGGAGCGCGTCAAGTTTTTCCTTAAGTTCTTCGCCCGTCATGTTGCTCATCAATCCGGCAATCGGCAACGCTATCGACGCAATGACTTTCCCGCCGTTGACTAAAACCATGCCGCCCTCCATTTTAATCAGAGCGTCGACGGCGCAGAAAATTTCCTCGTTGCTGACGCCAGCCGCAATAATATTGTGCGAATCGTGCGCCACGGAAACGGCGACCGCGCCGCGCTGAATTCCGTAGCCGCCCAAAAGCCCCAAGCCGATTTTGCCCGTCTCGTGGTGCCGTTCAATCACCGCGACTTTGCAGATGTCCTGCGCGGGGTTGAAAATAAAATCGCCCGTCTCGTCGTGCTGAACGTCGGCGAGAATTTTTTTTGTGACGACGCCGCCCGGTTCAATTCCAATCACGTTGACTTTGCCGCCCGTCAAATTCATGCGCAAACGCTCGACGGAAAAATTTTTCACGCGAACGGAGCCGCGCACGCTTGAAATATCAGCGGGAATAATTTCGGGCAAATATTTTCCGTCCTCTGCGACGAGTTCGCCGCCAATCCAAACTTTATCGACGTGGAAAGTTTTTAAGTCGTCAAGCAAAATTAAATCAGCGTGCGCCCCAACAGCGATAATTCCGCAGTCGTAAATGCAAATAGACTCCGCAACGTTAATCGTCGCCATCTGAATCGCGGTTATCGGGTCAAGCCCTTCCTCGACGCACATTCTAACGTTTTTGTCCATGTGTCCGAGTTCCAAAATAGTTTTCGGCTGGCAATCGTCGGAGCACAGGAGCACGCGGCGAGAATTTTTTTGATTGACGCCCTTAACCAAAGTTTTCAAGTTGTGGCAGGCGGAGCCTTCGCGAATCAAAACGTACATGCCCTTTGCAATGCGTTCGTGCATTTCGGCTACGGTCGTGCATTCGTGGTCGCCGCCCACGCCCGCGCTCAAATATGCGTTTAAATTTTTTCCGGTCAAATTCGGCGCGTGCCCGTCAATCAGCTTGCCCATGTTATGCGCGAGCAAAATTTTATCCAAAACTTTATCGTCGCAGTTGATGATTCCAGGCGCGTTCATGAATTCGCCCAGCCCAAAAATATTTTCGTCGCCGAGGAGTTCAGCCATGTCCGCCGCCTCAATCACCGCGCCCGCGTCTTCAAACGGCGTGGCAGGGACGCAACTTGGCATGGCGCAGACGACGTTTAGCTTTGTGCGCTTAGCGGCGTCGAGAATGTAGCGGATACCGTCAAGCCCGCAGACGTTTGCAATTTCGTGCGGGTCGGCGATAATCGACGTGGTGCCGCGCGGGACGATTATCCTGCCGAGCTGTTCGGGGCTGATGTAGCTTGATTCAATATGAATGTGCGCGTCGATAAAGCCGGGGCAAAGATATTTCCCGCCCGCGTCAAAAATTTTTTCGCCGTCATAAGCAACGCTGCCCATGCCGATAATTTTTCCGCCGGCAATCGCCACTTCGCCCGAAGAAATTTCGCCGCTGAGCACGTTGACGATTTGGCAATTCTTTATAACGAGGTCGGCTTTGATTCTGCCCGCCGCCGCGTCGATTAAATTTTTCAGTTCAGCTTTCGTCAAGTCAATCACCCCGAATCAGAGCAGCGCGTACTTCAGAATGAACAGCACCGTTAAAATATACATTAGCGGCGTAACGTCCTTGCTCTTGCCCGAAAAGACGTGCAACAGCGTGTAGCTGATGACGCCGAAGCAAATGCCCTCCGAGATTGAATACATGAACGCCATGGAGAAAATCGTTATGTAAGCCGGCACCGCCGTGAGCACGTCCTCCGTCCAGCTGATTTTGGCGACAGATTGCATCATCAAGAAGCCGACGATTATAAGCGCGGGAGCCGTCGCGAATGCGGGGATTGCTAAAAATATCGGCGAGAAGAATAACGCCGCCAAAAATAGCGTGCCCGCTGTGATTGCCGTTAAACCCGTCTTGCCGCCTTCAGCTATGCCCGCAGAGGATTCGACAAAAGTTGTTATCGTCGACGTGCCCAAAAGCGAGCCGGTCGTCGTGCCGATTGCGTCCGTCAACAGCACTTGCTTAACTGTGGGGAGCTTGCCGTTTTCGTCGAGGAGATTTGCTTTCGTCGCGCAACCGATGACCGTGCCGATTGTGTCGAACAGGTCGACGAACAGGAACGCCATTAGCACCGCAAAGAAATCAAACGACAGCACCGAGCTGAAGTCAACCTGCATGAGCGTTGGCTCCAAGGACGCGGGCATTGACACTATCCCCGACGGAAACAGGCTGAAGAATCCTTTTTCGGGATTTGGAACGTAAAGCCCGACCGCCTGACAAATCATGCCCAGCCCCCACGTCGAGATTATCCCGAAGAGCACCGCGCCTTTGAAATTTTTTATCAGCAAAAATGCGGTGACCAGTAGACCAATCAGCGCGAGCAAAACTGTTATGCCCTCCGAATGGAACATGCCGCCGTCGACGGAATCTTTAAAGGAATACAGCGTGACGAGTGTAGGACCGGCAACGACAATGTGCGCGTTCTGCAAGCCTATGAAACTTATAAAAAGTCCTATGCCGACCGAGACCGCGATTTTCAGCGACGGCGGAATTGCATTAAAGATTGCCTCGCGAATGTTGACCAGTGACAGGAAAATAAAAATGGCACCTTCAACGAAAATCGCCGCCAATGCCTGTTGCCAGGTGTAGCCCATGCCGATTACCACCGTGTAGGCGAAATAAGCGTTGAGCCCCATGCCCGCGCTGAGCACGAACGGCATATTTGCCAAGAGTGCCATGAGAAAAGTTGCGAACGCGCTAGCCAGAGCAGTCGCCGTGAAAATCGCGCCCGTATCCATGCCCGACGCGCCCAAGATTATCGGGTTGACTGCAAGGATATAAGCCATCGTCATGAACGTTGTTATACCCGCCATGATCTCCGTCTTGACGTCGGTGCCGCGTTCTTTGAGTTCAAAAAATTTTTCCATAGAGAGCTCCTTTCCGAAGCAAGATTACGGAAGGGATTTTACACGAAAATTTTTTCTAAGTCAAAAGTTCTCTTTGCTTGATAAGAAAGTCCATGTGCAAATTCGCTAAAATAAAGTACCATATGCTTTTTTACCATGTTGCACTTGATGAATAGTCAAGAAAAAAAATCAGCCCCGCCCGCAGGCGAGACCGATTATTGACGTTTTATGGCTGTGTTGTTACACGATATTTTTTTAGCCTTCAGGAGCAATTTTTGTGCGGAGCGAGCGCATGCCGTCTTTGGTTTCGATAACGACGATACCTTTAATCGGGTTGTGCGTTGCGGCGTCCATAGTGATTTTGCCCGTGCCGACCGGCAAATCTTTTATCGTTTCGATGTTGTCGCGAATCTTTTTGCCGTCGTCGCCGCCGCGTTCAATGGCGTTGATTAACATTTTGCCCGCGTCGTAGCCCAGTGCTGCAAAGACGTTCGGGTCGTTGTTGTATTCTTTCTTGTAGGATTCAATGAAGCCTTGAACTTCGGCGTCGCCCTCGAAATAGTGCGTGCAGAAGTAAGTATTGTTAAGAGCGTCTTTGCCGGCGATGTCGATAACTTTGCTGTCGTCCCAACCGTCAGTGCCGAGGATAGCGGCGGTTATGCCGAGTTCGCGCGCCTGCTTGATGATTTTGCCGACTTCTTCATAGTAAGCGGGAACGAAGATAACATCAGCGTTTGCAGTCTGAATTTTGGTCAACGCGGCTTTGAAGTCTTGGTCTTTGGCAAGGAACGCCTCTTCCATTACAACTTTGCCGCCGTCAGCCTCGAATTTTTCCTTGAAGATTTTGCCGAGACTCTTGGAATAATCGGAGCTGGAATCAAGATAGAGCACGGCAGTTTTAGCCATCAAATCTTTAGCGGCGAATTGCGCCATAACCTCGCTCTGTTGCGGGTCGATAAAGCAAGCGCGGAAGATGTAAGGCTTAACAGTTCCGTTCTCGACAGTGACGTCGGGATTAGTCGCGGCGGGTCCGATAACGGGGACTTCATTATCCGTCGCAATTTGAGATTCGGCGATAACGTTAGCGGTAACGGCGGGACCGACAATCGCGATAACTTTGTCGTCGGAAATTAATTTGGTCGCGGCGTTGACGGATTCGGCCGCTTCGGATTTGGAATCAGCCTCGACGATTTTAATTTTCTTGCCGTTGACGCCGGAGGAGCCGCCTTGTTCGCCGCCGCCACAGCCCGTGAACAGTGCGCTCGCCAAAATACCACAAGCAATCATCGACGCCAATCTGAATCTCTTTTTACTGAAAAACAAAATACTCGACTTCCAAAAAAAATTGTAATGTTATAAACTTCGGCGCAAGTATATTTTAAAGCCGTCAAAACGTCAAGATTTTTTTCAAGACTCGCGCGTGAGCAGAAATCTTCGACGCGTTAAAGCGAAATATTTAATCGACCGGAGATTGGACTCACTATCGGGCGGCGAACTGCAGAGAATTTTTTATGAACTCGTCGCCGAATTAAGGCGCGGGAAGTTTTTCTATCGGCGGAGATGCGTGAAGTCTTTACAAAAAAATAAAAGCCAAGCTTTGAACGGCTCGGCTTTTTTTTATCGGCTGAAAACCAAAATGTCTTCGGCGGCGGGTGTGTAGAAATTTTTCAGCGCGTCAAGTTCGGCGTCCGTCGGCTCGAACAGCGCGAATTTTTTTATCCGCCCTTCAAGGTACAGAAATTTTGCGTCGTCCTGCGTGATTATCTCGACCAAATTTTTTCCCACGCGCAGATAATTTCTGTTCTGTTCGCGCAGGATAAGTTTGTCCGAAATTTCTGCGGCGGCAAGCACGTCGTCGACGATAAAGCTCGGTCTGAAATCTTTGCTCTTAAAAAGTCCTTGCGCAAGGAGAAAACTCCTCTCGCTGACGCCCTGAACAAGCGCGACACTCGGCGGTGGCAATTTTTTTATCCCGAACACATTGATAATTTGAGCTTCAAAATTTTTCTGCGCATTACGTTCCTTGTCACGAAATGCTTTTTGCTTGGCGTAAGCTTCCGGAAAATTTTCAAAGACGGCGCAAATTTTTTCGATAACTTGCCGCGTCGTCGAAGTTTCCAAATCAAACTTGAACTCGGCGGGAATATTGTAATCCATGTCGTTGGCTGCCGCGCCGCGCTTGCCGATTATCACGACGCAACCGGAAAGTATCGCCTCGCGTGGGAGCCTTTCACGACCAGGAAATTCGCCGAAGTCAATATAAACTTTCGCACGCGCCAAAAGCTCTTGAACCTGCGCGGGCGTCATGTTTTCAATCGGTTGCCAATCAATTTCGGGCGCGGTGTCGATAAGCTGTCTTGTGATTTCAAAGCCCTTTTTGGGATTATAGGCTACAAAATTTTCTTTTAACGTCAAGTCGATATGTGTAGCTCGGCTCAAAAAAGTTTGGCTCATATGTGTTTCGACGGACGCAACCTTAGATATCCCATTCAGCCGCAAAAATTGACGAACGTATTCCGACTGTCCCCAATGTTCAATATCTTTGTCCGCTTTGTCGAAAGTAAAATATTTCGGCAGAGGCTTGGCAAGCGGATTTTTACGCTGTTGTTCCATTATGCTTATTACATTTCCCAAATAATTGTCGACGCTCATCCACCAAAGCACGCGGCGAATTTTCTTTGCGCCGTAAAGATTCGCGGTGATCGTTTCGGCGGCAATTATGACGTTCTTTGAATCGTCCGTCATAAGGTATGTATATGGCACGTGATATTTTTTGTAGGCGGCATGAACGGGTTCGGGCTCGTTGTTCAAAGGTTCGGAATAAGACATGTAAGTTTCGACGCCGAGCGAAATAAGCTTGGAGGCGAGCTGGTGCAAAGATTCGGGACCGCCCGTCTGAACTTGGGCGGGACAAAAAATATAAACTTTTGAATCGGGATAAAGTTTCATTGTCCATTCTCCTAAAAAAAATTAGTCGACAAACTCCATTGAGCTTGCCGACTGTTAAAAATTCTTAAAGGTAACGGAAGTAAATGTAGACGGTAGAAATAATTATCGACAGAATCATCAGCGGGAAGGCAACCTTCATGAAGCCGATAAACGAAATGGCACGTCCGCGCTGAGCCGCCATTGACGCAACGACGACGTTTGCGCTCGCGCCAATC
>JAFXNB010000175.1 GCA_017529935.1 Selenomonadaceae bacterium | reverse complement strand
CAAAGGAGGACAGGGAGCAAATGACACCCAAGGTTTTGCGCTCTACAAACGCTTGAGTGACCACGCAAAATCTATTTCCGCCGCGAAAAATCTTCGTCTGTCAGATTTTCAGTTCAGAGTTCTAGCCGTTGACGATATTTGGATTCCGCTGACTGAGTCCATGCTAATTGAAAAATTTTTACCTGTGTGGAATTGTTTACTCGAAGGTTTTGGTAATCACGACCCAGGCAAAGGTCGCAAAAATATGATGAAACCGGCTTGGGATTGCTATCATCCGGGACGCACTTGGGCTGAGCATTTAAAGCTCTGTTCAAAAACTGCTGAGCAACTTGATAAAGAGATTCGGGATTATTTGAAAAAACAATTTAACCTCTGACGGCTTTGCGCTTGGTTAAATAATTCCAAATCGTCACAATGGCAGTCGCGAAAATTTTTGCAATCATGTAGTACAAGCCCGCCACGTCGACGAAAAACCACATGCACAGCTGATTAAGCCCCAACCCTACGACGCCCGTGCCGAAGAAAATTACCGCTTGTTGTGGCGTCTGTCGTTTCGCACCCTTGAAAACGTAAATCACGCACAGCCAATAATTGAAGACGACCGTTATGCTGAACGAAATCGCCGACGAGTACAAATAATAAACGCCCGCGAATTCCGTCAGCGCGAACAGTATCGAATAATCCATTAGGAACGAGACGCCGCCGACGAAGCAGAACCGAATTATCTCCAACATTCTTTCCCGCGTCATTTAACCAACTCCGCAAAATTTATCACAGAAATATTTTTATCGGTCAGCGCGTCCAAAATTTTCGGGGAAGTCACAGCGGCAAGTTCCTCCTCGAAATCGTGCTCCCAACGACAAAAATCCTGCAGAATTTTATTGTCGGTGCCGGGGTGGAGCATGACTTCAGTCGTGCCCTCGCGCAGATTTTCTATCAAATTGAGCAAAAAATTTTCGCTGACGGATTCGCCCGCGACAATGCCCGCGAAGTGTTCGGGCGTCGCGAATTTTTTTTTGTGAGCCGCATGCTCCGCGAATTTGGCAAGGGAGCCTAAGCCCAATCGCCCGAAAAATTTTCCTAAGCTGTCCAATTCGCCGTCGAAAAGTTTCGTGTTCGCCACGCGCATGGCAGAAATATTTTCCGTCCGCGCCAACTTCAAAACGATTTCGATAATGCCCGGCACGTGGTGCAAGTGTTGATGGCTGTCGAAGTGCGTTAATTTCAAACCTGCGCGGGAAATTTTTTCAAGTTGCGCGGCAAGCTCCGAGCGAACTTCGGTCAGGGAAATTTTCCCGCTAAGATACCGCTTGAGAAATTTGACGTAGTTGTCATGAAAAATTCTCTCCGCCGTGACGAGCGTGGGAATTTCTTCGGGCGGCAGGACAGGGTTGCCGTTCGCCAGCGTGAAGTGAATGCCGACGCCCAAGCCCGAAATTTTTTTCGCAACTTTGACGGCGTCATCGAAAGCCGCGCCGCCCGCCATGAGTGTCGCCGACTTCAAACAGCCCGCCTTGAACGCCCGCTCGACCGCCCGATTTATCAGCTCGTGCCGCCCGAAATCGTCCGCGTTCACAATTATTTTTTTCAAGTTAAAGCCTCCTTCGCAGGAAAAACTTTCACGCGCCCGAATATTTTTTCCCAAAAAATTTTACGGAGTTTGATTAAATGAGTCCGATGATAACAGCAGTCGTCGCCTTCCTGATTGACGCGCTACTCGGCGACCCGCGCAGTAAATTTCACCCCGTCGTATTGATTGGCAACTTAATTTCCGCGCTCGAAAAAATTTTGCGCCACGACACCGACAGCCCGAATCAAAAAATTTTCAAGGGCGGCTTATTGGTCGGCGTCGTAGTCAGTGCAAGTTTTTTCGTCGGCTTGAGCATAGAAATTTTTACGGAAAATATTCCGAGCCTCGCCGCGCAGATTTTTATTCAAGCGTTGGTGTTGAGCTTCATGATTTCTCCGCGCACATTGGGCGACGCCGCCCGCGAAATTTATTTTTTGTTGGAGCGGGAAAATTTACCGCGTGCCCGCGAAAAAGTCGGCTGGATTGTCGGGCGCGATACAAAAAATTTAAACGAGGCGGAAATTGCACGCGCCACCGTCGAAACCGTCGCTGAAAACACTGTCGACGGAATTATTTCGCCGCTGTTTTTCTTTGCCGTCGGAGGCTTGCCGCTTGCCGTTGCCTATCGCGCGATTAACACGATGGATTCCATGCTCGGCTACAAGAACGAAAAATATTTTTACTTCGGACGCGTGGCGGCTCGGCTCGACGACGTTGCCAATTTTATTCCCGCCCGATTGACTGCGATTCTTTTTATCTGCGCGGCGATTATCCTGCGCCTTGATTACAAAAACGCCTTCGACATGATGAAACGCGACGCCGCTAAACACCCAAGCCCGAATGGCGGCTGGGCGGAGGCGACTGTTGCGGGCGCGTTGAATATTCGGCTCGGCGGCGTGAATTATTATTTTGGCGAGCCACATTTCCGCGCGTACATGGGCGACCCGAATGAAATTTTAGAGGCGGTGCACATACTCGGCGCGATTCGCATGATGTACACCGCCACGGTTCTGTTTCTAAGTTTCGCGTGCCTAATCGTTTAATCAAAAACTTTCGGGAGCAAGTCGGCAATGTCAATCGTAATCGGCATGAAGTAAAGCCCGCCGCTCGAAGTTTTGATAAAGTCGATAACTTTTTTAGCGAAGTCGATATTCCAATCCATGGTCGGCTGAAAATTTTTCGGGAAGACGGCCTTGTCCTTGCGCTCCCAATAGCCGCGACTGCGATTGCTAAAAACGGGCGACACTCCCCAATAAACTTCGTGCCCGTCAAGCAAATCAGCGTACATTTCCAAGAAGCGCAGGTCGAAGAACGGCTGAGTAAAAAATCCCACGGCTCCGGCTTGAGCTTTGCGCTCCACGCGATAAAGTTCGTCGCGAATGCCGCTGCGATATTGATCAAGCCCCGCATAAACTTTCACGTCGGGCAACTCCTCGCGAAATTTGCGAATCACGTCGATTGTCTCCGTCGGATAAACCGTGCGCGTCAAATCTTTTGGCGGGTCGCCCGCGATTATCAGAACTTCCTTGATTCCGAACTTGATAAACTCGTCGCGCATTGTCAGCGGCTTTTTTAAATCGATGTCCATAGCGCGGACGTGCGGAATAGTCGGGAGCGCGCGTTGAGTGACTTTGGCGGCCTGCCACGGGCGCAAATCAAAACTCATCAAATCGGGAATGTTCACGCAATCAACTTGCGGATATTTTTTTATTACGTCGATGTCGGCTTGCAAGCTTGCCTCGTCGCGCGGAATAATTTCAACGGCAATTCTACCCATAAAATTTCCTCCATAAAAAATTTTTCCACAGCATTATAACTTCCCGCCCGCTGTTTATCAAGCTTGACCGCTGAGGCTGATAATTTCGTCGGCAAATTCTATCACGGGCAAGCGGTGCGTCGCAATTATAATCGTCCTGCGCGGCGAAATTTTTTTTATCAGCTCCAAAACTTTTTGCTCCGTCATTTCGTCCAAGCCGGCAGTCGGTTCGTCGAGTAAAATTATCGGCGCGTCTTTGAGTAGAGCGCGAATCAAGCCCAATCGTTGAAGTTGTCCGCGACTTAATTTTTGCGGCAAATTTAAATCGAGCGTCGACAAGTTCAGCGCGTCCAAAAAATTTTTCAGCTGTGCGTCGTCGAGCGTGTCGAACATCGTAAAATTTTTTCGGAGCGTCGTTTCAAATAAATGCGGGGCTTGCGGCGCGTAAGTGCAATTAGGAATTAGGAATGAGGAATTAGGAATTATTTTTCCGTCCGTTGGCTGTAAAATTCCCGCCAAAAGTTTTAAGAGCGTCGACTTGCCCGCGCCCGATTCCCCGATTAACGCTGAGATTTTCCCTGCAGAAAATTTCAAGTTCACGCCGCGCAGGACGGGCGATTTTTTTTTCGGATAAGTAAAGCTCACGTCGACCAGCGAAATTTCCAGCGGCATTGAAATTTTTTCCGCGTCCGATAATTTTTCTGCGTCCGATAAAAAATTTTTCAGCCGTTCTAGTGACGAACGCGCCGAAATCATCACGTGGAACGCCACGCCAAATTTCCTTATCGGCAAGAAAAACTCCGGCGCGAGCAAAAGTAAGAACAACGCCGCTTGAAACTCCACGCCGCCCGCCACCAATCGCAAGCCCAAAGTCACGGCGACCAGCGCGATTGACAGCGTGGTTATCAGCTCCAGCGCGAACGACGACACGAACGCCAATTTTAAAACGTCCAAAGTTGCCGCCGAAGATTTTTCCGACGCCGCCCGAATTTTTTTTGCGCCCGCCTCCACGCGCCTGAACATTTTTAAAGTTGTGATTGCCGATAAAAGTTCGCGGAAATCGCCGTTAAGTTTTTGCAGTTCAGCCCACGCGCGAGAATTTTTTTCCGCCGTCGCCTTGCCAATCAGCCACAACAAAAGCGGCGCAATCGGCAACGTCACGAGCAAAATCGCCGCCGTCAACCAATCGACGAGAGCCGCGCAGATTAAAAATATCGGCAGGAAAATTATCGCGGAAAAAATTTGCGGCGCGACCTTCAAAAAAAATTCGTCCAAACTTTGAACCGTGTCGAATATCAGCGTTAAAAGTTCGCCGCTTGAAACTTCCCGCTCGAAAAGTTGCGCGTGGATTTTTTTTCGGAAGGAAGTTTGCACGCTCACTGACAGCCGCGCAAAAAATTTCTCCGCCGCGCCCGACAATAAAAATCTCCCCGCGAAGAATCCGAACGCCGCCAACAAAAATTTTTCCGACGGAGAACTTATGAACTTCACCAGAGCCGCCGCGCTGAGCAAAATAAAAAATCCTTCGACGAGCTTGCACGCGACAATTTCGCCGAGGATTTTTTTTGATTCGAGTTTAATGATAGTGAACATCTGCGGGCGTCACGCGGTCTTTGAAAATTTTGTACGTCCAAGCCTGATAAATTAAAACAATCGGCACGAAGACGACCGCCGCGCCAGTCATGAGCATTAAAGTATGCGGCGTGGAGGCGGCGTTGTAAATGTTCAAGCTGAAGTCGGGCGAAATGCTAGATACCATGATTCGCGGGAAGAGCGCGGTAAAAAATCCGATCGTCAAAAACGCAATGCCGAGCGTCGACGAGATGAACGCCTTGCAACCGCAACCCGAAGCCGCGCCCGCGCAACTTGCTATCAACGCGGCGATTGACAGCCCCAAGAAAATTACCGTGCTAAGTTTGGCGAGAATGTCAGTATCAGCCGCCGCGAAGCCCGCGAACACCACGTAAGCTATAAGCGTCGCAATACCCAAGCACAAACTTTTTTTGCGGAGTTCTTCGAGTAAAGCTTTGTCCGCGATTTTTATCAGCAAGAAATTTGCGCCGTGGAACGCGAACAGTAGCACAAAGAAAATTCCGCCGAGCAGAGCGCACGGGCTTAGCAAGTCCAGAAAGTTTCCGACGTAATGCATTTGGAAATCTATCGGCAAGCCGCGCAGGAGATTGACGACCGCCACGCCCCATAGCAACGCCGGCACAAAACTCCCGAACATGATTCCGAAGTCCCAGAAATTTATCCAGTCAGAGTATT
>JAFXNB010000174.1 GCA_017529935.1 Selenomonadaceae bacterium | reverse complement strand
GGTCTGACAATATTAAGAGTCTCCAAACCAGCTGCGCCGCTCAAAGTTATCTTGCCCTTGCCGACTGTCACGATAATGTTATTACCGCTTTTTTTCGTTGAATATGAACTGTCGGCGATTTGAAGCGTATCGTCCTCGTCGAAACCTTGAATTAAGTCGTTGCCGTCGCCGCTCGTGTATTGAATCAAATTATTAGTGTAGCCCAAGCTGAGTGTATCATTGCCTTTGCCGCCGTCGATTGTGACGTTTGAGCCGCTGTTGGAAATGGAATCGTTACCGTTGCCGCCGTTGATTATAATGTTTGAAGCAGAATTATCAACAGAGTCATTGCCGCCGAGAGCTTGAATCTTTACGTCGGCGAGCGTATTTCTAAGGTTGTCGGCACCGTCACTTAGCGTGATAATATCGGTGGTCTTGGTGTCGTTTATGTTGAGGGCTTTACCTTTGGCGTCCTTCAAGAGGATTGAACCTTTGCCGACCTTAACAAGAACATCAGAGCCGCTCGCTTGCGTGGAATAGGAACCTCCGCTTATAGTCAAAGTATCAGATTCATTAAAGCCGAGGATTGTATCCTTGCCGTCGCCCGAAGCATATTCAATCAAATTTCCTACAGCTCCCAGCGAAATATGGTCGTTGCCCGCGCCGCCCGAAATCGTGACGTTGGAGCCGCTGTTACGAATAAAATCATTTCCCTTGCCCGCGTCGATTGTAACATTCGAGCCGGAATAGGATTCGCTTACGTAAATGCTGAAATCATCTTCCTCTCCCGTATCGGATCTCGAATAACTGTAACCGCCGCTGTTTTCAATGGTATCGTTGCCCGCACCGCCGCCGAGCAGGACATTATTACCGCTGTTGGAGATTGAATCGTCGCCCTTGCCCGCGTCGATTGTAACATTCGAGCCGGAATAAGATAATTCTTCGCTTTTCCGTTCCATAGCCTCACCACTTTCTCTGCCGTATTCATAGCTATGGCTGGAAGTGTAGCCGCCGCTGTTTTCAATGATATCGTTGCCGTCACCCGCCACGATTGCAGAATCATTGCCGCTGTTACGAATAAAATCATTTCCCTTGCCCGCGTTGATTGAAACATTCGAGCCGGAATAAGATAATTCTTCGCTTTTCCATTCCGTGCCCTCCCCAGCTTCTACGTATTCATATCTATAAATGGAACTGTAACCGCCGCTGTTATCAATGGTATTGTTGCCGTCACCCGCCACGATTGCAGAATCATTGCCGCTGTTAGAAATGGAATCGTTGCCCGCGCTGCCGTCGATTGAAACGTTGGAGCCTTCGTTGGAAATTGAATCGTTACCTTTGCCGCCGTCGATAGAAACGTTCGTGCCGGTGTTTGTGATAGTGTCGTTGCCGCCGAGTGCCCGAATCGTCGCGTCGTCGAGATCATTGGGGATATTTTCTGCTTTGTTCGTTCCGACGATAAGCAGCGGATTGACATAGGTGCCTTTAATGTTTACTTTCGGCAAACTCGCCGCGCCAGCTAAAGTAATCTTGCCTTCGCCGACCGTGACGATTATGTCCGAGCCGACAGTTTCTGCAAAGTAAGTGCCCGTGCCGCCGCCGATTTTGAGCGTGGAAGTTGAATTAAAGCCCTCGATAGTATCGTTGCCGTCGCCCGACTTGTAATTAATCACATTACTCGACGCGTCGGAGCCCAAGCTGATAAGGTCATCACCCGCTCCGCCGCCGATTGTCACGTTCGAGCCGCTGTTGGAAATGGAATCATTACCTTTGCTGCCGTTAATTGAAACTTTCGAGCGACTGTTTTCAAAGGAATCGTTGCCGTTGGTCAGAGTAATATTTTTTTTGAGTTTAATCGTTTTGCCGTTAATGCTAATCGTGTCGGTCGTTGCACGAGCATCTTTCAATGTGATTGTGCCTTTGCCGACTTTGACAAGAACATCGGAGCCTTTTTCCTGTGTCGAATAAGAGCCGCCCGAAATGCTTAACGTATCGTCCTCGTTGAAACCTTGAATTAAGTCGTTGCCGTCGCCCGATTTATATTCGATCAAATTGGCGTAGTTCAAGCTGAGTGTATCATTGCCTTTGCCGCCGTTGAGTGTCACGTTGGAGCCGAAGTTGGAAATGGAATCATTACCCGCGCCGCCGAGGAGTGTCACATCGTCGCCGCTGTTGGAAATTAAATCATTGCCCGCGCCGCCGTCGATTGACGAGTTGGCTCCACCTGAAGAGTTTTGAATAGTATCAGCCCAGTCACCGCCGCTTATCGTGACAGCGGCACCTTCGTTGGAAATGGAATCGTTACCTTTGCCGCCGTCGATTGTAACGTTCGCGCCAGTGTTTGCGATAGTGTCGTTGCCGCCGAGAGCATCTATCGTCGCGTCGTCGAGATCATTGGGGATATTTTCTGCTTTGTTCGTTCCGACGATAAGCAGCGGATTGACGCCTTTAATGTTTACTTTCGGCAAACTCGCCGCGCCAGCTAAAGTAATCTTGCCGTCGCCGACACTGACGATTATATCCGAGTCGCTCACTAGAGTTGAGTAAGTGCCCGTGCCGCCTCCGATTTTGAGCGTCGAAGTTGAATTAAAGCCCTCGATAGTGTCATTGCCGTCGCCTTGAGTGTATTCAATGACATTACTCGACGCGTTGGAGCCTAAGTTGATAAGGTCATCACCCGTGCCGGCATTGATTGTAACTTTGGAGGCGGAATTTGTGATTGTATCGTTGTCGCTCGTGCCATTGACCAAAATGTTGCCGTTGGAATTGGTTATTACATTTCTGTCGATGAGTGTTATATTGTCAAGGGAGTTGTAGACAGTTGCGCTGTGCGAAACCTCGATTGTCTGCTTGCCTTGAGTGCCGCCCGTTAAAGTGAAGTTGCCATCGGAAACGGAAATGTATTCCAAATCACCGCTGCTGTTGATAACAGGCAAGCCGCCGTATTTCGTGGATACATCTTCACCGCTGACAGTCAATTTGTCGTCGGAGCTTGTGAGGTTGTAGAGTCCGTCGACGCTGGCGATTGTGCCGTCATTTTCAAAAGTGATAACGATAGGATTGCTGGCAAGCGCGGCTTTGGTAGCCTTACTGATTTCAAAGTTCAGGTTCGTTCCGCCGATTGTAAGGTTGGCAGATTCGGTGAGTGCTACAGTGTAGTTTAAATCGGTCTTGGTTACGGTGTAATTTGCGCCCGAAGCAACGTCGATAAGTTTATTTGTAGCGTCGTCGCTGTCATAAACATCAACAGTTTGATTCTTGCCGACGGTGATTGAGTCGCCTACGTCCCCCAAAGTAAAAGATTTGACGGCGTTATTTTCAAGGTTGAAGTAAGCGGAGCCGCCGGAGACGTATTTGTAAGTCTTGCTACCAATCTTAATACTTCCGGTTACACCCCATGTCGCGGGTGGAATGAGTTTGTCGACATTGCCTGCAGAGGCAACATAAATTGTTTTGCCGGCTTGTGCTCCAAGTTCGCCGAGGTCGAGGGAAGTGGTGCCGTCTTCGCCGTAAGCAAATGTGACCGCGCTTTCTGCGGCAACGTTAGCAATCTTGATTTTGTGACCGTCAACTGCAAAGTTGTAGTCGTTGATAACAGTGACGGAGCCGCCCGCGTCTTTTGAAGTCGTGATACTCACGAGATCCTGTCCGGAACTCTTAATTTCCATTCCAGATTTGAAGCCTTCATCCGTAACGGTGATCTCGCCGAAGTAAGTGGCGAACCGTTGCAGATCGAAAATAAATTTTTTCATAAAAATCCGATCCTTTCTTTAAAACAAATCCTTTTAAACTTTGTGTGGCATTGTACCAGTTGTTTTTTTTTTTTGTCAATTCCTTTATCGTTATTATCGAACCCTTACATTAGAGCAAAATAAAAAAGTCTAAAAAATTTTTATGTAATTGCCCGCGAGATTTTTCGGCAGGAAAAAATTTTCATTGGAAGAATCAAACACGGGAAAATAAAGCAGTTAAAGGAGGACAAAATGGCTAAATATATTTTTGTGACCGGCGGAGTAGTTTCGTCGCTAGGCAAAGGAATCACAGCAGCGTCGCTCGGCAGACTTCTCAAAAGCCGCGGCTTGAAGGTTACGATTCAAAAGTTCGACCCCTATATCAACATCGACCCCGGCACAATGAGCCCCTATCAGCACGGCGAAGTTTTCGTAACCGACGACGGCGCGGAGACCGACCTCGACCTCGGACACTACGAACGATTCATCGACATTAATCTCAGCAAGCACTCGAACACCACCACGGGCAAAGTTTATTGGTCAGTTTTGTCTAAGGAGCGCAAAGGCGACTACCTCGGCTCGACGGTGCAAGTTATCCCGCACGTCACCAACGAGATTAAGGCGCGTGTCTATGCCGTGGCTGAAAAGGATAATGCGGACGTCGTGATTACCGAAGTGGGCGGCACCGTCGGCGATATTGAAAGTTTGCCGTTCCTGGAGGCGATTCGCCAAGTTAAAAAGGAAGTCGGCAAGAACGACGCGCTTTATATCCACGTGACACTTTTGCCGTATATCGGCGCGGCGGGCGAACTTAAAACTAAACCCACGCAACACAGCGTCAAGGAACTGCGCGCAATAGGAATTCAGCCGGACATTTTGGTTTGCAGAACGGATTATCCAATTACGCGCGAGCTGAAGAAAAAAATCGCCCTTTTCTGCGACGTGGACGAGAACGCCGTTATTGAAAATCGGACGGCGGAAACGATTTATGAAGTGCCGCTAATCATGGAGAACGAGGGCTTGGATAAAATTGCGCTGGAGAAATTAAATCTGCCGCAAGCCCCGCCCAAACTCGACGAGTGGCGGCGCATGGTTCACAAAATTAAAAATCCCGAACGCACGATAAAAATCGCGCTGGTCGGAAAATATGTTGAGTTGCCTGACGCTTACATTTCCGTCGTTGAAGCTCTTAACCACGCGGGCATTGAGCATTCTACGAAGGTTAAAATTAAGTTCGTGAACGCCGAAAAGATTGAGTGCTCCGACGTTGATTTAGAAGAAATTTTCGGCGGCTGTCGCGGAATTTTGGTGCCGGGCGGTTTCGGCGACCGTGGCGTTGAAGGCAAGATTAAGGCGATAACTTTTGCCCGCGAAAATAAAATTCCGTTCTTGGGCTTGTGCTTGGGCATGCAATGCGCCGCGATTGAATTCGCCCGCAACGTTTGCAATTTCGCCGACGCCAACTCCACAGAATTTAATCCCGACACCGAATACCCCGTTATCGCGCTGATGGATTCCTAACTTGCCGTGACGGAAAAGGGCGGCACTATGCGGCTCGGCGCGTATCCTTGTAAAGTTTTGCCAGACACACACACGGCGGCGGCTTATGGCGTCGATTCAATCAGCGAGCGGCACCGTCACCGCTTCGAGTTCAACAACAAATTCCGCGAAATTTTCGGCGAACGCGGCATGATAATTGCGGGCGTGCTCCCCGACGACAGCTTGGTTGAAATTATTGAACTGCGCAAGGAAATTCATCCGTGGTTCGTGGGCTGTCAATTCCACCCCGAATTGAAATCGCGCCCGAATCACCCGCACCCGCTCTTCCGCGATTTCGTAAACGCCGCGCTCAAGCTCAAATATCAGTGACTGCAAAAAAACTTCTCCGTAATCCCTTGTCCCCTGCCGCTTAACTTGCTATAATCAGCGCAAGCGGATGTGGCGGAATTGGCAGACGCGCCGGACTTAGGATCCGTTGCCTTCGGGCGTGAGGGTTCGACCCCCTCCATCCGCACCAATTTTTTAGCGGGGGGAAATTTTATGGAGTGGACAAAACTTTTACTCGCGGCGTATCTTATCGGCTCGATACCGACGGGCTTGATTATCGGCAAAGCAATTTGGAAAAAAGATCTGCGGCGGTTCGGTTCGCACAATATCGGCGCAACAAACGCCTGGCGAATCCTCGGCAAGAAAGCAGGTCTTTTAATTTTTATTCTCGACTTCATTAAAGGTCAGCTCGGCGTCATTCTCGGCGCGTGCATTGTCGGTTCGCCGTGCGCAATGGTAGTCGGCGGTCTGTTCGCCATGCTCGGTCACATGTTCCCGATTTTTATCGGCTTCAAGGGCGGCAAGGGCGTCGCAACCGGTCTTGGTGTTATCGCCGCGCTCATGCCCAAAGTCACCGCGATTGTCTTTATCGTCTGGCTGGTTATCGTCCTTATCACGCGCTACGTTTCGCTCGGCTCAATCATCGCCGCCGCTTTAGCTGTCATACTCGCGGCAATTTTCCACGAGCCGACGCCTTATATAATCTTCGCGCTTATCGCCGCTGTTCTTATCATCTTCCGCCACAGAGAAAATATCAAACGCCTCAAGGATGGTCGCGAAAATAAATTTTAAAGGGCAATCGTCATGGCGAAAAAAATAATTTTGCTCCTCGCGCTGATTCTGTCGACGGCGGCAAATGTCGAGGCGGCGGACGATATAAATTTTGACGAACTGGCTACGACAAACACCGAGGGCGCGACGGAATTTCTCTCGCTAATCAGAATGAAAGACAACGGCGCGCTTCATTTCGTGGCAATCGACGATACGATTCACGCCGTCGGCATGGTTAAATATTCTTCCGAGCTTTGCAATTTTTATCAGCGGCGCAGTAAGGACGGAGATTTTCCGCCGCTGAAATTCTTGATGATTCTGCCTGAACGGGAGCGCGGGCAACTTGACGACAACTTAGGCGAATGGCTGGGCAATGGTCACATCATTCCGGTTTACGCGCTGTTCGACGTCAAGGGCGGACAAATCATCTTCGACAAGCCGTTTTATTCGGCGAGAGGGATTACGCCTTTGCACTATCATTCGACGATTCAAAATCCGGTTCACGAACGGCTGATAGAAATTTTTATGACGCACATGCCGCGCCTCCACGAAATTATAAAAAGCAAAAACATCTCCTTGCCGTGAAATTTTTCCCCGTCAAAGTCGGCGGGGATTTTTTTATGCAAAGTTGTGCACACCTGAAAATTTTATGGTACAATGACTGCGATTTTTAACATGGCAGGAGGTGCGGGCTTTGGATTATTTAATAGTTATCTTGATAACGGTCTCGGTAATTTTCGGCGGGAAGGCGTTTTGGGATTGGCGAAAAAATCGGACGCCGCAACTGGACTTGAAGGAGCTGGAATCGGAGCGGGCGCAGTATCTGCAAGAGAACTTCGACAAGGCGACCGCCGATTATAATTACTTGGAAACGGCGCGGGAAAATATTTCCGACCGCGAACTTTCCACGCAACTTAAAAGACTTCAGCGGACGGCGAAAAATCTTTTGAATCACCTTGAAAAAAATCCCGAACGAATCGCGCTGGCGTACAAGTTCATCGATTATTATCAAGACCGCGCCGTTAAAATCGTCAAGCAATATCAAGAGCTGGAGGAAACGCATTTATCGACGGGAAAAGTTGAAGACCTTAAGGCGCGTATGAAGCAAATGCTCAGTGCACTTGACGACGCCTATCAAGACCAGTTCGAGCATATTCTCAACGACCAAATTATTTCCGTCGACGCCGAGCTTAAAGTTATGGAGCAACAGCTGAACGCGGAGGGAATCAACACAAAGACGATTGACGTGGGAGCGGTGGACGAATATGGCAACGTGCGAATCGATACGGATTTGCTTGACCGCCCGATTGAGAATGCGATGCCGAGAAAATTTTTCCCGCAAGGTATGCAACGGCGTAGGCGCGGCGAAGTCGATGCCTTTCCGCCGGAAATGCCTTTCCCGGAAGAAGACCGCCCGCAAATCGTTCAAACAAAATTAATTCAATCCGCGCTGGCAATTTTTTTGGGTTCGTTCGGCGCGCACAAATTTTATCAAGGCAAAACAATTCAGGGCGTGATTTACTTCCTGCTAAGCTGGACGACGTTGCCGATGTGGATTAGTATCGCCGAGGGAATTCGCTACCTGTTCATGCCCGTCGAAGATTTTTACGACCAATACATTAAAAAGGAAAATCGCCGCGACAAAAATCGTCGCCGCAGATAATTTTCGGAGGAGAGATAAACACGGCAGACGTAGACCGTAATTCTTCGGCGCACACAAATTTTATCAAGGCAAAACGATTCAGGGCGTGATTTATTTCCTGCTAAGCTGGACGACGTTGCCGATGTGGATTAGTATCGCCGAGGGAATTCGCTACCTGTTCATGCCTGTTGAAGATTTTTACGACCAATATATTAAAAAAGAAAAACGCCGCAACAAAAATCGTCGCCGCAGATAATTTTTCGGAGGAGAGATAAACACGGCAGACGTAGACCGTAATTCTTCGGCGCACACAAATTTTATCAAGGCAAAACAATTCAGGGCGTGATTTACTTCCTGCTAAGCTGGACGACGTTGCCGATGTGGATTAGTATCGCCGAGGGAATTCGCTACTTGTTCATGCCCGTCGAAGATTTTTACGAGCAATACATAAAAAAAGAAAAGCACCGCGACAAAAGTCGTCGGCGCAGATAATTTTTTGGAGGAGAGATAAACATGGCAGACATAAACCTTAATGACTTGATGGCAAAAAAGAAAGCGTCCGCGTCGTCGGAGCAAGCAATCGTGCCTGTGGAGCCGGCAAAGGAAATCGCCAAAGTCACTCAACAAATCGAGACGCTCACGCCGGAAGAAAAAGCTAAAGTTCAGTCAATCAAGGACAGCATAGACTTGACGGATTCGAGCACGCCGTTGAGTTTCGGTGCGCCCGCGCAGAAGGAAATCGCGCAATTCTCCGATAGCATACTCGCCAAAGTTCGTAGCAAAGATTCGGGCGAAGTCGGCGTGCTGCTTAACGACCTTGTCAGCAAAGTCAGAGGCTTCGACGTGACGAAGAAAAACGACAGCTTCCTTAGCAATTTGCCGATTATCGGCTCGCTGGTGAACAAGGCCGATGACATAATGCAGGGCTACGAAAAACTTTCCACGCAGGTTGAAAAGATTCAAGCGGGGCTGGAAAATTCCAAAGTCAAGATGATGGAAGATGTCGTCATGTTCGACACGCTCTATCAAAAAAATCTGGATTACTTCAAGGACTTGCAACTTTATATCCGCGCGGGCGAAGAGAAACTCGACGAAATGCGCACGATAACTTTGCCCAAGTTGCGTATGCAGGCTTCGGAGTCGGGCGACCCAATGGCGGTGCAAGTCGTCAGCGATTTTGAGCAGAGCGTCGACCGCTTCGAGAAAAAAATCCACGACCTCAAGCTCAGCAAAACGTTGGCGATTCAGACCGCGCCGCAAATCCGCTTGATTCAAAACAACGACCGTGTTTTAATCGACCGCGTACAATCGGCGATTTATCACACGATACCGCTTTGGAAAAATCAGATGGTTATCGCGCTGGGCTTGACGCGCCAGAAAGAAGTTATCGAAATGCAACGCGCCGTCACCGACGCCACCAACGACCTCCTCCGCCGCAACGCCGAAATGCTCAAGCAAAATTCAATCGACACCGCCAAGGCGAACGAGCGCGGCATTGTCGACATTGACACCGTTAAAAAAGTCAACGAAGATTTAATCTCGACGATTGAGGAAACTTTGCGCATTCAGCACGAAGGGCGGCAGAAACGTCAGGCGGCGGAAAAGGAGCTTGTCGCGATTGAAGGCAGATTGAAGGACGCCCTGCTTAAGAACGCCAACAGAACTTGAGGGATATTCCATGCGCGAGACAGTAGGCATACCGGCGGGGATTTTGGTTTACTTCGTCGCGACGGTAATATCGTTAATTTTCGTTCAAGTTGCCGTTTCCGCGCCGCGAGAATGGTCGACATTTATCACGGCGTCAATCGCGGTTGTGGCTTTTGAAATCACCTGCGCGGCGGTTAAAAATTTTTCCAACGAGACGGGCGTTAAAATCGTCGCCGTGATGATAGCGATGTTTTGGCTGGTATCTTTGGGCGTGGACGTTTTCAGCGGCGTGAATTCGATTATGAATTTTCTCGGCGGCGGACAAGGTTCTGCGGAGCCGAAAATTTTTGAGGGGTTTGTAAGGGATGTTTGGAACACAAAAATTAGCGCGGGCGTATCGGTCGTGCTTGCGCTGTGGACGTTGGGTAGATGAATAAAAACAGGGAATTCGTTCAGAAGCGGATAATAAAGCTTGTGATGGGCTTGCTCCTTTTAATGGGCGTAGTCGTCTTTCGTTATGCGTGGCTCCAGCTCGTCCAAGGTAGTGAACTTGCCGAAAGAATGCGCTATCAAGTCGGGCACGATTTTTCTGTGCAATCGCCGCGCGGAGCAATCGTCGACAGGAACGGGCGCGAACTTGCCGTGAGCACGATGACAAAATCGCTGTTCGTCGACCCAAATCACGTCGAAAATCCTCAACAACTGGCTAAAGATTTGGCACCGCTCGTCGACAAGACAGAAAAGGAAATTTTGGACGACATAGCGGTTGGCGGCGGATTTTCTTGGGTTAAACGGCGGCTGGAGCAATCGGAGTACGAAGCAGTTCGTGCGCTGATTCGCGAGAAAGGCTACGCCGTGTGCTTAGGTTTCCGCGACGAGGCGAAACGCTACTATCCAAACGACGTGCTTGCCGCCAACGTGCTGGGCTTCGTGGGCACCGACGACAAGGGGCTTGACGGCATTGAACAGGCTTTGGACAAATACATAAAAGGCGAGGTCACCGAGTCTTTTATCTACGCCGACACGCAGGAACGCCCGATTCTCGAATCAATCTTCACGCCGCACGGCTATCAGGGCGACAGGTGCAAGACGATTCAGCTGACGATTGACAGCACGATTCAATTTATCGTCGAACAGGAATTGGATAGGGCGATGGCGGAGAACGACCCGATTGCGATAACTTGCATTGCCATGGATCCGCGCACGGGCGAAATTTTAGTGATGGCAAATCGTCCCTCCTACAATCCCAATCGTTTCTGGGATTACGACCAAGAAGTTTGGAAGAATAAATCTGTTTCCTACATCTACGAGCCTGGCTCGACGTTCAAAGCTGTGGTTGCGGGTGCACTTTTGCAGGAAGGGCTTGTCGCGCCCAATCAAGTTTTCGTCGACCCGGGCTATGTGATGTTTTCGGGCAAGCGCATTCAAAATTGGAACAACGCCAGCTTCGGGACGGTGACTTTCGCGGACGTGGTTAAGCAGTCGCTAAACACGGGCTTTGCGATTTTCGGCTACGATTTGGGCGCGAATAAACTTATCGATTACGCGCGGCTTTTCGGCTTCGGCGAACCGGTATTGAATTGCCTGGCGAAGAGGCGGGCATTTTGTACGAGCCGCAAGATATGGTTGATTCGGATATCGCCACAATGTCAATCGGGCAAAGTATCGCCGTCACGCCGCTCCAACTGATAACCGCCTTTTGCGCCATTGCCAATAACGGAATTTTGCTTAAGCCGCACATTGTTAAATCGATTAAGAACGCGAACGGCACGACTTATTCCGAGACGCACGTTGAAGAAGTTCGGCGCACGATTGACAGCGCGACGGATAAAACGCTGGTCGGCTTGCTTGAACAGGTCGTGGCGTCGGGCGGCGGCGGCAAGGCTTCTGTTCGCGGCTACAGGATAGCGGGCAAGACGGGTACCGCGCAGAAAGTCAACGAATACGGCGCGGGCTACGGCGAGGGCAAATATATCGCGTCGTTTTGCGGCTTCGCGCCCGTGGAAAGTCCGCAGATTGCCTTGCTCGTCGTGATTGATGAACCGTACGGAGTTTTTTATGGCGGACAAATTGCCGCGCCCGTTGCCAGCAGAATTTTTTCGCAAGTTTTCCGCTACCTTAGGATTGAGCCCAGTGACGCGCCGCTCGGTCTTGATTCTGATGAAGTTGGCGCGGAAGTAGGCGTTGGCGACGCTTCAATCAGAGACTTGCCGCCCAGAGAGACGCCTAGAGAACCTGCGCCCAAAGTTGAAACGCCCAAGGAGGAAATTGCGCCCGAAGCGGCTCGTGTCCCGAATTTTTACGGCAAAAGTATTCGTGAGGCGGCCAGGCTTGCCAATGAGGCGGGCGTTTCGTTCGCGGCGGAAGGATCGGGCTTTGCTGTCAGCCAGAGCATTGGCGCGGGCGAGATTGTCGACAAGGGCACAACAGTTAAAGTCCAATTCAGTCCGTGAGGAAATTCCCCTTTCTTATCCCAAGGAAGGGCACAAAGAACCCGTCACGTTTAATTTAATTTTTATTTACTTAACCTACTTTTTCTTTGCTTGTCCAAAGAAAAAGTAGCAAAAAGAAAAGACCCCTCGCAGGGGCGTAAAGTCCGCTACCCGCACGTTCCAATATTTTCAACGGGTGTCGCCGCCGGTATTTGCTTCCTGCAAATGCGGCGGCGGACGGCCGTCATCCATGACGGCCGCAAGTACGGTAGTTTATTTTCTTATTTCCCTAAAAAGGAGGTTTTTATTTTGCACGCTCTCGTTCTGGTAAGCGGCGGACTCGATTCAACGACTTGTCTTGCTATCGCTGTCAATAAACATCGCGCAGATAACGTCGCCGCTCTTTCCATTTCCTACGGTCAACGCCACGCTAGGGAACTCGACGCCGCCAACGACGTTGCACATTTCTACAACGTTCCGCTACATACTTTCGACCTTGCCGACATTTTCCGCCTTTCCAATTCCACGCTCCTCGATTCTTCCAAACTTCCGCTCGACCACGCTTCCTACGCCGACCTGCTCAATCAATCTCCCAGAATTCCCACTTACGTTCCTTTCCGCAACGGGCTTTTCCTTTCCGTCGCCGCCGCTTTTGCCGATTCACTCTTCCAAGATGACGTAGAACTTTTTATCGGCGTGCACTCTGACGACGCCGGCAACGCCTATCCCGATTGCTCCGCGCCCTTCGTAGCCGCCATGAGTGCCGCCATTCGTATCGCCACTTACGAAAAAATTCATATCGTCGCGCCGTTCCTCTGCCAAACAAAGGCTGATGTCGTCAAGGCTGGTCTGCAACTCGACGCCCCGTATCATCTTACTTGGTCTTGCTACGAACGCGGAGATATTCCCTGCGGTCAATGCGCCACTTGCCGCGACCGCGCTACTGCCTTTGCTAAAAACGGCGTTAAAGATCCCGCTATCGATTTCCTTAAACGTAAAAAATTTTCTTCTTTGCTGTAGGTGATTCGCATGATTAAAATTAAACCTGCCGATAAACCCCTGCGCGGCACTATCAAAGTTCCGCCGGATAAATCAATTTCCCACCGCGCCATTATATTTTCTGCGCTGTTTAATTCTGCTGTCGAAGTTTTCAACTGCCTCGACGCCGCCGACGTTCGCTCAACTATCGGCTGTATGCAGGCTCTCGGTGCCGATATTCAACGCGACGGTGATTCTTTGCTTGTCAAGGGCAACGCGCTCCGTCAAAGTGCTACTCCCCTCGACGCGGGCAACTCTGGCACCACTGCCCGTTTGCTCACTGGTTTGCTTGCCGCTCAACCTTTCCAATCAACAATTATCGGCGACGCTTCTCTTTCTAAACGTCCTATGGCTCGCGTCATCAATCCGCTAAAAAAAATGGGCGCGGACATTTCCGCACGCGACGATAATTTTTTGCCAATTAACATTAAACCTGCCAAACTTCACGGAATTGATTATTGCTTGCCCGTGCCTTCCGCCCAACTTAAATCTGCGCTACTATTCGCCGCGCTTTTCGCAGACGGTAAAACTACCATTGCAGAACCAATTCCCGCCCGCGACCATACCGAATTAATGCTTGCCGCCTTCAACGCCAATATCACTCGCGCTGGCAATTCTATCACGCTTGACCCGTCCGCGAAATTGTCCGCGCCCGATAAAATTTTCGTTCCCGCTGATTTTTCCTCAGCCGCATTTTTTATCGTTCTCGCCGCAATTATTCCTGATTCTCTCCTGACGATTGAAGATGTTGGCGTCAACCCGACGCGCACCGGACTCCTTGACGTGTTGCGCGCCATGGGTGCCAATATCACGCTTTCCAATTTGCGCACTCAAGCCGGCGAACCCCGCGCAGATTTGACTGTTGCCTATGCGCCACTTCACGCCGCCGAATTGACTGCTGATATTATTCCGCGCCTCATCGACGAAATTCCAATTCTGGCAGTTGCCGCCGCCTTCGCCGAAGGGACTTCCCGTTTCCGCGACCTTGCCGAATTGCGCGTTAAAGAATCTGACCGCCTAGCCGCCATTGTCGAACAGTTTAACAGGATTGCTCCAGGAGCTTTCCGCGCAGAGGGCGACACGCTTTTTATTCAAGGGCAATGTCCCACGCGCTTTGCCGATTGCCACTCGCTCGGCGACCACCGCATTGCCATGGCGTTGACGGTCTTTGCTACGGCTGCCCACGGTGCCGCCATTGAAAATCAAGCGTGCGTCGATATTTCTTTCCCGAATTTCTTCGACTACTTTTGTTGAATCGAAAAAATTTTTTGCAGAGGTGAGAGCATGAAGAGAATTTTTTTGGAAGATTTAAGAGAAACGGAAGTTACGATAGGCGGCGAGGACGCGAATCATTTAGCTCGGTCACTGCGGGCGCGGCGCGGCGATAGAATTACGGCGGTCGACAGGCTCGGCAACAGCGCGGTCATAGAGTTGATTGATTTCGACAGAGAGACGATAAGAGCGCGGCGCATTAGTGCCATTCAAAAAATTTTTGTCGAGAAAAAAATTATTCTGGCGGATTGTCTGCCGAAACAGAATCGTTTTGAAAACATAATCGAAAAGGCGACGGAGCTGGGCGTCTACAGAATCGAGCCGCTTATTTCCGAAAGAACCGTAGCGCGTCCCGGCGGCGTGCGCGAAAAATCAAAATTGGAACGCTGGCAACGAATCGCTAAGGAAGCCGCCGAACAGTGCGCCCGCGACACAATCCCCGAAATCGGAAATATTCGCAAGCTGGACGATTGGTTGGCGGAAATTACTCCGCTGAATGATACGTTGCTACTTTTTTGTTGGGAAAATGAGCGCGTGGCGACCGTCCGCGAAGTTTTGAGAACTTACATAGACAAAAATATTATCGTGCTTATCGGTCCGGAGGGCGGCTTCAGCGAGCGCGAAGTCATAAAAATAAAAACGGCGGGCGGAATCAGCGTCACGCTCGGAAGGAGAATTTTAAAAACTGATACGGCGGCAATTTCCGTGCTGGCGATGATAAATTATGAACGTATGTAAAGTTTTCTTCCAGACGCGGGGCTGCAAAGTCAATCGCAACGTGACGTTGCATCCAATGAGCGCGATTGAGTTTAAGGAAATTTTTAGTTGGTCGCCGCGCTTGAATGTTTTTGGAGGTGAAAAATTTTTTGAAGTATGTTTTCTTCCAGACGCTAGGCTGTAAAGTCAATCGCAACGTGACGTTGCATCCAATGGGCGCGATTGAGTTTAAAGAAATTTTTAGTTGCTCACCGCGCTTAAATGTTTTTGGAGGTGAAAAATTTTTTGAAGTATGTTTTCTTCCAGACGCTGGGCTGCAAAGTCAATCAATACGAATCGGAAGCAATGCAAAAACTTTTCGAGGCGGCGGGCTGGCAAATCGCGGAAAAAATTTCGGAAGCGGAAGTTGTCGTGGTAAATACGTGCACGGTGACGGCGGTCAGTTCGCAAAAATCGCGGCAGATGATTCGTCGCGCGGCTAAAAAAAATTGCGTGTTGGTCGTCGTGGGCTGTTACGCGCAGAGCGAGCCTGAAGAAATTGCAAAAATTGACGGCGTGGACGTGATAATCGGCACGAAGGACAGGACGCGCATTGTCGAGCTGGTCGAGGCGGCAATTAAGAATCGGGAAAAAATTTTGCAAGTCGGAGCCGTCGAGGAAATTCGCGACTTTGAGGAACTGCCGCACACGCCACACCGCACGCGGGCTTTTTTAAAGATTGAGGACGGCTGTAATAATTTTTGTTCGTACTGCATAATCCCTTACGTTCGCGGGCGAGTGAGGAGCCGCAAGCTTGAAAGTATTCGCGCGGAAAGTCTTCAGCTCAAGGCGGCGGGCTATAAAGAAATTGTTTTAACGGGCATTCACATTGGAGCTTACGGGCGCGATTTGAGCGAAAAAATTTCTCTCGTCGACGCGATTAAAACCGTCCTTGACGCGGCAAATCCTCTGCGTTTGCGGCTGGGTTCGCTTGAATCGGCGGAAATGACTGACGAACTGATTGACTTGCTAAAAAGTGACGGGCGCATTTGCAACCATGTGCATTTGCCGTTGCAATCGGGTAGCGACGAAATTTTAAGAGCGATGCGCCGCCCGTACACGACGAAAAATTTTGCGGAGCTGACTGCGCGGCTGGTTGAAGAAATTCCGGAAATATCAATCGGCACGGATTTAATTGTCGGCTTCCCGAACGAAACGCCAGAAAATTTTTCGGAGACGCTGGAATTCATTCGCGAGCAACCGTTCAGCAAAATTCACGTGTTCCCGTATTCCGCACGGGCGGGAACTTTGGCGGCGACGCTTCCGAATCAAATATCGCCGCAAATAAAAAAATCCCGCGCGAATTTGGCGTTGGAAGTGTCGCGGGCTAAGCAAAAAATTTTTTCGGAGCGATTAATCGGAAAGACGGTGGAGATAATCGCGGAAACTTCGACGGACGGAATTGTTGACGGGCTGACAAAAAATTATGTTCGAGTCTACGCGCCAGAAAAAAATATTCAGCTCGGCGGGGTCATGAAAGTCAACGTCGAAAAACTGTTCAAAGACGGCGTTATCGGTTCGGCAAAAAAATTTTTTCCGAACGAGTAACAAAATTCTCCGCCTGACGTATAATATGCAGAAAGAAAAATTCAAAGCAAACAAAGACAAAAGGGGATAGATAAAAATGGCAAACGAAATTTTGAAAGACGAAATCTTGAAGGACGAGCAACTTGACCAAGTGGCGGGCGGCACCCTTGCGCAGACCAACGACGATATTAGAAGGTTCGCCAGGGAAACGGGCTTCCGCTTCCACGGCAACGACAGCCAACAGCGCGAACAGCTCCGCGACATCCTCTACCGTTGCGGCGTGAAGATTAAAGACCACGGCGGCTTCAGCGACAACGAGTACTTCCTCCTCGACCGCAAAGGAAATAGAATCCGCACCCTCAACGAAACCGAAGCCATGAACACCGCGATTCACAACTACCGCCACGGCGACTTCATCTGCTAAGAAACTCCCTCTAACAAAAAAGTCTCGGAACAAATCGTCCGAGGCTTTTTTTTATTTAAGAAAGCTCGCCCAAGATTTTTCGGACGCCCGCGCTTTTAATCTCTAAACGATTTTCGACGGCGTGCAAGGAGAGCGGTTCGCCTGCCGTGACGAAATTTTTAAACTTAAGCTTGACGAAATTTTTTTGGAACGCCGCGCAGATTGTCTCCAAAATCAAAAGTGCGGGCACAATCGGCGGATTGAGCTGGTGAATTTGATTTCTGTCGCCGATTTCCTCCACGAATGCAAAAATTTCCTGCGCCGTAAAGATTCGCCAAATTTTTTCTGACGACCGGACGCGCGAGCCTAAAGCCGGTTTGATTTCCATGCGCGGGCGAATCATTTTAATCAAAAGCTCCGCCTCTGACGAACGCGCCCTTAAAAGTGCCATCGACGCATGATTTTTTAAAACTTCTACGCCCGCCGAAAAAGTTCCGCGCTGAAAAGTCGCTTCGATTATTACAAAACTTTTAAACTCGGAGAAAGCCGCCAAATTCCTTGCGAGGTCTCTAATCATAGGTTTCACTCCAAAAAAAATGCCCGCCGTGTTGACGAGCGATTTATTTCGAGCAGAAGATTTTTCAGAACATCATGTTAATCAAGTTGCCCATGTTGCTGTAAGCCGCCATGTTGCGATAAGCTTTGCCGGTGTAAAGCGAGGCGGTATTGAGCTGGTCGCCGATCATTTCCTGCGCGGTCGGGAAAAGTCTATCCGCTTGGCTGTTGGCGAAACTGATATGATTTTCCGCTTTGCCCGCAAGCCCGTCCTTGCCGAGGATACTTGAAACTTTGTTGGGGTCGTTTAGAATCGTGTTGGCGAGTTTCGCTTCGTTAACGCTGAGGGAACCGTCGCTTCCAACAGTCAAGCCAATCGAATCGTAAAGCGAGGCACGATAGCTCGCGTCGCCGAAAGTCGTAGCAACTTGCCCGATACGCTTTGAAACTTCCTTGTGGTCGCTAAAGAATTTAATCGCTACGTTATAATCCTTGACAAAATCCGTGACGGTGTCAAGAGCCGATTGTAAATCTTTGCTGTAAGTTGTCGTGGTGGTGGTGACGCCGTTATTATCGGTGTCGGTGGTCGTGGTTATCGCGCCGTCCTTTTCCACGTTAAAGTTGTAAGTCTTGAGTTTTTCGGCGGCCGCGCTGAGGTTTTCCATATTCTCCGAGAATTCGGATTGAAACGCGCTCTTTGCGTCTTCGTAGCTGGACATGACCGATTTCATATTAGCGTTAATCTCCGTCAAGCCAGCAAGCGCACTCGCCGCGTTGTTTTGGAAATTGCCGTAGGAACTCCACAGCTGATTGATAGAATTTTGTTTCTGATTGTTGTTGCCGAAGAGCCAGCCGTAATTGCCGACGCCGCCCAACGAATTAATCCCTGCCATTTTAATCACCTTCCCTGAAACGAAAACTCTCCTTGAATCTTTGCGCCGATTTTACAACATTTAACGGCGGCTTGCAAGAAATTTTTAGCGGCTGATTTCAAATTCCACGTGAACATTTGCCGAACAAGTCAACGTTCCGCTTTCAATCGGCGTTTCATATCCAACGGCGGCATCTTCAGCCATGGCACGCGACATTTTATAATTTCGCGGCGCGGAAACGGAATTTGAGCCAATCGACACGCTACGAACGCCCACGATACTTTTGCCCAGCGCAGAGACCGCAATCTCCGCTTAACGCCGCGTCGATAATTGCAAGAAATTTTTAGCGGCTGATTTCAAATTCCACGTGAACATTTGCCGAACAAGTCAACGTTCCGCTTTCAATCGGCGTTTCATATCCAACGGCGGCATCTTCCGCCATGGCACGCGACATTTTATAATTTCGCGGCGCGGAAACGGAATTTGAGCCAATCGACACGCTACGAACGCCCACGATACTTTTTCCCAGCGCGGAGACCGCAATCTCCGCTTTTCTTTTTGCGTCGAGCACGGCAAGCCTTAACGCTTCGTCTTGGTAAGCCGTTTTGTTGCGCAAGCCGAAGTTCAGCGAGTTGACTTGATTGGCTCCGTGATTCAACGCCGCGTCGATAACTTTGCCGACAAGATTTAAATCGTCAACGATGACCGTCACGGAATTTGTCGCCTCGTAGCCGTCGAGAATCCTTTTGCCGTTGTCCGTGTGGCGATAAACCGGATTGAAATTGTAATTGCCCGTCGAAATTTTTTTGCGTTCAATGCCCAGCGCGACAATCGAATTGATAACGGACGTAGCGGCTTTGGCATTGGCGGCTTGCACTTCCGAAGGATTTTTTGCCCGCGTCAACACTCCAACGGAAATTGTAGCGCGGTCTGGTTGCGCTTCGACAATGCCCTCACCGCTGACGGAAATTATCGGCGGCGGAATTTCTTCGGCAAAAGTCGTCGCGCTAATCATCATCACGATTAACAGCGTCAAGCTAAAAATTTTCATACAGACACCTCCGAAAAAATTTTTCACCTTCGACGCGTCGGCAACAGCTTTTTAGCTATCGACAACATTAATTTTATTCTGTTGAGCTGATTGACTTCCGACGAGCCGGCTTCGCAATCTATCGCCACCACGTTTGCTCGCTCGAAGTGTTGCCTTAGCGTATGCATGACGCCTTTGCCCGTCAAGTGATTCGGCAGGCACGCGAACGGTTGCAGGCACACGACATTTTCTACGCCCTCTTCAATCAGCTTGACCATCTCGCCAGTGAGGAACCAGCCTTCGCCGTTCAAGTTGCCAGTGCTGACGAATTTACTTGCCAGCCGCGCAGTTTCTTTGATTGAGTGCGGCGCGCGGAAGTGTTTGGAATTTTTGAGCGCGGTTTTCATCGGCAAGCGGAAAAATTCTATGAACTTGATAAAAATCTCCGCGAAAATTCTTTCCTTGCGAGAGCCGCCCAAAAGTTCTTGCTTAACAATCGCGTCGTGCGCTATGTACAAAAAGAAATCCACGAAATCGGGCATGACGACTTCCGCGCCTTCCTCGTGCAAAACTTTTTCCAAGAAATTATTTGCGACGGGGTGATACTTAACCAAAATTTCTCCGACGATGCCGACGCGCGGTTTAGTCAGCGTCTCGTTAATCGCTATCGCGTCGAATTGGCGGACAATCTCCTTTATATTTTTTCTGTAGCTAAAATAATTTCCGTCGACCAAATCCGCCTTGGCGAGCGTCATCCACTCCGCAAAAAGTTTATCAGTTTCGCCGCGCCGAATTTCATAGGGGCGCATGCGGTTGGAAACGTTCATCAGCAAATCGCCGTAGACGCTGGCTTTAATCGCGTCCATGAGGCAATTGCGGCTTAAGTTAAAGGCGTCAGTTTCGTCGGGCAGTCCCCAGCACGCGAACACCGGCACTTGACCGAAGCCCGCGAACTTCAACGCGCGCCGCATGACGCTGATATAATTCGTGGCGCGACAGCCGCCGCAAGTTTGAAATAAAATTATCGACGTGTTATCGGGGTCGCATTCGCCCGACTTCAACGCCGCGAGCATTTGCCCCGTCACGACAATCGCCGGATAGCACATCTCGTTGTTGACGTAGCGCAAACCCAAATCAATCGCCGCCTTATCGGGGAGCGCGGGAATTAAAACTCTGTAGCCGTATTTATTCAGGACGGTTTGAACCAATTCAAAGTGAATCGGAGCCATCTGCGGCGCAAGGATTGTGTGTTTGCCTTTACAATCGGGCGTAAAGCGCGGACGTTCGGGGAATTTTTTTGTAGAGTATTCAACGGGCGGGCGTTTCTTCAGCGCGGCGAGCAATGAACGCAATCTTATCCGCGCCGCGCCCAAGTTTGAAACTTCGTCGAGCTTTATCATCGTGTAAATTTTCCCGTGCGATTCCAAAATTTCCTTGACTTGCTCAATCGTCAGCGCGTCGAGTCCGCAACCGAACGAACTTAGCTGAATCAGCGTGACGTTAGGATTTTCTGCGGCGAACTGCGCGGCGTGATAAAGTCGGGCGTGATAGCTCCATTGATTGACGACGGAAACGGGCGGCGAGTCGGTTTTCGTATGATAAACGCAATCTTCGGAGAGAATCGGCAAGCCGTAGGATTGAATCATCGCGTCGACGCCGTGATTAATTTCCGGGTCAATGTGATACGGTCGCCCGACGAGTAAAATTGCGTGTTCGCCGGTCTGTTCGATACGCTTCAAAAGTTCGTCGCCGAAATTTTATATCGCGGCGGTAATTTTCCATTTCAGCGGCGGCCTTGTCTACGGCGGAGGAAATTTCTTTGGCGGAAATATTTTCGTCGGCGAATTCTTCAGCGAGCCGCTTCTTTAAACTTTTTATGTCGTGGACGGGCAAGAACGGCTGAATAAATTTAATGCCGCGTTCCTTTAGAATGTCCATGTTGTTGCGAATATTTTCAGGATAGCTGGCGACAATCGGGCAGTTATAAAAATTATCGGAGCGCGTGTCGAAGTTGTACGGTTCGCAGGGATAAAAAATTTTCGTCAAGCCGCGCTCAATCAAATCCATAATGTGCCCGTGCGCAAGTTTGGCGGGATAGCAAAGCGAATCGCTCGGTATGGTGGAAATTCCTTTGTAGTAGAGTTGCGCGGAGGATTTCGCGGAAATTTCGACGCGATAGCCCAGCTCCGTGAAAAACGTGTGCCAGAACGGATAATCCTCGTAAATGTTCAAAACTCGCGGAATGCCGATTGAGCCGCACGGAGCGTCGTCCAAAGATTTATAATCGAACAGCCGCTGATATTTGTAAGCGTAGGCGTTGGGAACGTCGGATTGAGTTTTGGTCTTGCCACCGACGCCGCGCTCGCAACGATTGCCCGTGAAATATTTTCCGCCGTCAGGAAATTTTTGCATGGTGATTAGGCAATTATTTCCGCAACGCCCGCAACGATAACTTTTCGTGACGACGGAGAAATTTTCCAGCTCGTCGGCTGATAAAAGGTTTGAGCTTTGAGCTTTAAGCTTGGAGCTTTGAGCTTTAAGATTTGAAGTTTGAGGCTTTTCATTCCTAATTCCTAATTCCTCATTCCTCATTGCCAGCAACGCCGCGCCATACGCGCCCATAAGTCCGGCGATGTCGGGGCGGATAACTTCGCGGTGCAAAATTTCTTCAATCGAACGGAGGACAGCGTCGTTGTAGAAAGTGCCGCCCTGCACAACTATATTTTCTCCAAGGTCTTCGACGTTTTTAAGTTGCATGACTTTGAACAGCGCGTTCTTGATGACGCTGAGCGCGATGCCCGCCGAAATGTCGTTGACGGTCGCGCCTTCCTTCTGCGCCTGCTTAACTTTGGAGTTCATGAAAACTGTACAGCGCGTGCCCAAATCGACGGGAGCCGCCGAAGTCAAAGCTTTGTCCGCGAAGTCGCCAACGGTCATGTTCAAGCCTTGCGCGAAATTTTGAATGAACGAGCCGCAACCCGCGCTGCAAGCCTCGTTGAGCGTGATGTTGCCAATCGTGCCGTCCTTGACGAAAAAACATTTCATATCCTGCCCGCCGATGTCCAACACGAACGACACGTCGGGGCAAAATTCCTGCGCGGCAGTCAAGTGGGCAAAAGTTTCAACTTCGGAGCCGTCAGCGTGCAGAGCCGCCTTGACAATCGCCTCGCCGTAGCCCGTGGTGAAAACTCCGCCAATCTGCGCGGTCGCGGGAATTTTTTCGTACAGGTCGCGGATTTGATTGACGACGATTTTCAGCGGTGCGCCCTCGTTGGAGCCGTAGTTGGTGTAGAGAATTTCTTTATCGGAGCCGATAGCGCAAATTTTTGTTGTAGTGGAGCCAGCGTCAATTCCGACGAAAATTTTCCCGCTGTAAGTCTGCAAATCGCCGCGCTTGACTTTTGCTTTATCGTGGCGAACTTTAAAATTTTTGTAGTCGTCAGCGTCCTTGAACAAAATAAAATCAGCCTTGCGCGTTTCGGAGCGAGCCGCCGCCTCCGATTTTTTGATTGAATCTTCAAGTTGATCTACGGAAAAATCTTTCGCCTCGTCGCTGAGAGCCGCGCCCGTTGCAACAAAAAAATTTCCGTCGGGCGTGTCGACGACTTCCTCCTTAGAAAGTCCGAGCGTCTCGACGAAACGTTTCTTGAGTTCGGGCAGGAAATGGAGCGGTCCGCCCAAAAATGCGACGTTGCCCGCAATCGGACGACCTTGCGCAAGATTGCCGATTGTCTGATTGACGACCGCTTGAAAAATCGACAGCGCAATATCGGCTTTCTTCGCGCCGTCGTTCATAAGTGCTTGAATATCGGTCTTGGCGAAAACTCCACAGCGTGAAGCAATCGTATAAATTTGTTTGCCCTTCTCCGCCAGCGCGTTCAAGCCCAACGCGTCAGTCGACAGCAAGCTCGCCATATGGTCGATAAAAGAGCCGGTGCCGCCCGCGCAAACTCCGTTCATGCGGACTTCGGGCGCGTTGCCCAGATAAATAATTTTCGCGTCCTCGCCGCCGAGTTCGACGACGGTATCGGTCTGCGGAATAAATTTTTCTACCGCCGTTTGACAGGCGATGACTTCCTGCACGAACGGCAACGAAATTTTTTTCGCAATGCCCATGCCCGCCGAACCCGCCAACGCGATTTTAAAAGTTTTCTCGCCGATGATATTTTTCAGCGACGTTAAAGAATTTGTAAGCGCGGTACCAATCTCCGAAAAGTGCCGCGCATAATTTTTAAAGATAAGCCGATCCTCGTCCATGACGACCAGCTTAATCGTCGTGGAGCCGATGTCTATTCCGACTTTCATAAAAAAATCACCTCGCCAGCTGTAATTTTATAATTCAAGCGTCAAGGTGTCAATCAGAAAAGTTTTTGGTCAACTTAACGCTGAAAATTTTTACAAAAAAAATCCCCGCGAAGTTTTTCACGGAGATTTTTTGTCGCCGAAGATTTTTAGCCGACAAATTTTTTAAAGGCAAGGCAAGCGTTGTGCCCGCCGAAACCGAACGAATTTGAAATCGCCGCGTTGACGGTGCGAGTTTGCGCCGTGTTCGGGACGTAATTTAAATCCAAGCCGTCGTCGGGAGTTTCGTAGTTAATCGTCGGGTGGACAATGTCGTTTTCGACGGAGAGAACCGTAGCGATTGCCTCAACGCCGCCAGCCGCGCCGAGCATGTGCCCCGTCATTGATTTTGTCGACGAGACTGCCAGCTTGTACGAGTGTTCGCCGAAAAGATTTTTAATCGCTTCGGTTTCGCCGCGGTCGTTGAATTGCGTTGACGTTCCGTGCGCGTTTATGTAGTCAATTTCTTCGGGCTTGAGTCCGGCGTCGTCGAGCGCAAGTTTCATGCATTTAGCTTGAGTGATGCCGCCGGGCGCAGGCGTGGTGATGTGATAGGCGTCGTCGTTGCGTCCGTAGCCGACAAGTTCCGCGTAGATGTGTGCGCCGCGAGCTTGCGCGTGTTCCAAGTTTTCAAGGACGATAATTCCTGCGCCCTCGCCCATGACGAAGCCGCTACGATTTTTATCGAACGGTCGAGACGCGTGCGCGGGGTCGTCGTTGTGGTCGGAGCAAAGAGCCTTCATCGCCGCGAAGCCCGAAACGCCCGCCGGAGAAATCGCAGCCTCGGTGCCGCCCGCGAACATGACATCAACTTCGCCGCGCTGAATCGCCCGATAAGCGTCGCCAATCGCATTCGTGCCCGACGCGCACGCCGTCACGATACATTCGCAAGGACCTTGAAGCTTAAACGCAATAGCAATGTTGCCCGCCGCCATGTTGGCAATCATCATCGGGATAAAGAACGGGCTGATTCGCGACGCGCCCTTAGTGAAAAGTTTTTCGTACTGATTGTGCAAAGTTTCCATGCCGCCGATACCCGCGCCGACGAAGACGCCCGTGCGTTCGCTGTCGATATTTTTAAGTTGCGCGTCGTCAACGGCAAGCCGCGTCGCCGCCAAGGCAAATTGCGTGTATCTGTCCATGCGCTTAATTTCTTTTTTGTCGATGAACTGCGCGGGGTCGAAGTCTAAAACTTCGCCGGCGATTTGCGACGTGTAGCCCGTCGGGTCAAAGCGAGTTATTTTGCCGATACCGTTTTTGCCCGCCAAACAAGCCGCCCAGAAATTTTCTTTGCCCGTGCCAATCGGAGAGAGCACTCCCAAGCCCGTGACTACAACTCTGTTTCCTTGAATCAAATTTACCAGCCTCCTTTGTTTGCAATTATAATGCCGCCGCCCGCCCTTGTAAATGTTTTGGCGCATTCCTCACAGGTCGTAATAATCCAAATACTTTTTCATCAGCAAGTTGAGTTTTTTGCTAACGTCCTTATGGAATTTCTGTCCTACTTCCGATTTAAATTGCCAGCGGTTTAATTCGTCGAGGGAATATTCAATCTCGCGCAAAAGGAGCGTGTCGACAAAGTGCTCCATGTTCTCGGAGACAATTTCCGTATAAATTTCCTTCTCCTCAACGTTGCGGGTGCGGACGTTTCCCATTTCGTCCAAGGTATCGAAGAAAATTTTTTCGGTAAGGATAAAGTCGTTAATCGAGAACAGGTGCCTAAGTATCTCCATGTTGGCAACCCAATCGTCGGTGTTTTCCTCGTCGTGCAGAAATAATTCGTCGAGCTTAAGAGATTTTTTAATCAAGCCGTCAAGAATCTTTAGCCTGTCCGTCGCGCTGTCGAGTTTCATTTTAATCACCCGAAAAATTTTAACACGCGGCGCGAATTCAAGCAAGACGAATAATTTTCTTGTAATGGCGGCTCAAACTTTGTATAATGGCTGAAAAAATTTTGCGGAGGATTGGAGCCATGCGGCGATGTAAAATCCTAATCTTAACGGCGTTCCTGTTGTGTTTGGCGGCACTGGCGGGTATGACGCTCCCCGTTGACGCGGACAAAAAAACTTTGGGCGCACCGGCGGCGGAGCTGACAGCCTACACGACACTACCGGCGGAGATGGCGGCAATTTTATCTGAAGTCTACGAGCGCGAAAATAAAGTTCGTGTGAACTTCGTGCCGATGAATTCGCAGGAGATTCTGCAGGAAATTAAAAATGACGCCGTAAGCGACCCGACTGTTGTGCGCACGGTTGATATTGTCATTGCCGACAGCAAAATACTGCGCGAGGCGGCGCAATTAAATCTGCTCACGCCTTACACTTCCGAGACCAATGACGCCGTCAAAGATATTTTCAAGGACGAATACGACCGCTGGACGGGCATTTGGTACGACCCGATAATTTTTTGCGCGAACAAAGATTATCTCCGGACGACCGTCAACTTGCCCGACACGTGGGAAAAACTTTCCAAGGCTGGCAAAATTCGCGTGGGCATAACCGACTTTCTGGCGGCGGAGGCTTCTGCTAATCTGATGTTCAAGATGATTGGCAACTTCGGCGACGCAAAGACTTACGAAATTTTGAGCGGCTTGCACCCCAAAGTTGTTCAGTACGCGAAATTTTTATCCAATCCCGTGCGACAAGCGGGCATGGGCGAAGTTGATATTTCCGTTGCCGTCGAGAGCGAGACGCTCCGCTATTTGCAGAACGGCTACCCGCTGAAAATAATTTATCCCGCCGACGGAACGAGTTACCTTTTGACGGGCTTTGGAATCACGACGACCGACGCCGCAAAAAATCTTGTCGCCGCGAAATTTGCCGATTGGCTCCTGAGTGACGAGGCGCAACTTTATCTGCAGACGAACGGCTTTTATTTTATCCCGACGAATCCGCAGACGCTGGCTTATAAATCGTTCGCGGGGAAAAATCTTGTGCTCTTCGACGAACGCCAAAAACTTTCCGAGGAGCAACAGCGCGCCTATCTGGATTTTTGGGTCAAGGAAATTCGCTTGAAATGAGGAGGATATAATTTTGAAAGTAGGCTTTGTGAGTTTGGGCTGTGCAAAAAATCTGGTCGACACCGAAGTCATGCTCGGCATCATGCAGGCACGCGGAATTGAGCTGACTGTAAACCCCGCCGAAGCCGATATTTTAATCGTCAACACTTGCGCGTTCATACTCTCGGCTAAGGAAGAATCAATCACGACGATTTTAAATCTTGCCGAATATAAGAGCGGGCGTTGTCGCGCGTTGATTGTGGCGGGCTGTTTGGGTCAACTTTACAGGCGCGAACTTTTGGAGGAAATGCCCGAAGTCGACGCGGTTATCGGCACGGGAGCTTGGAACAGAATCATGGAGGCGATTGCTGAAACTCTATCTGGGCGGCGCGTGATTCTGCTTGGCGAGCGCGAAATTATTTACGACGCAAAGACTCCGCGAATCCGCACGACGCCGCCTTACACCGCCTACGTTAAAATTGCGGAGGGTTGCAACAATCGCTGTTCTTTTTGTTCGATACCGTTGATTCGCGGGCGGCAAATTTCCCGACCGATTGAAGATATTCGCGCCGAAGTTGAAAATTTAGCCGCGCAGGGCGTCAAGGAGATAAATTTAATCGCGCAGGACACGACCGCTTACGGCACCGACCTTTACGGCAAGCCGCAACTTGTCGAACTTTTGCGCGAGCTGGTTAAAGTTGACGTTCACTGGCTTAGAATTCTCTACGCCTACCCGCGCAGATTCACCGACGAACTGATTGATTTGATTGCCGCCGAGCCGAAAATTTGCAACTACATCGACTTGCCGCTCCAACACGCCAGCAACAAAATTTTAAAGCGCATGAATCGCCCCGATACCCGCGAATCGATTGAGGCGTTGATAAAAAAAATTCGCGCGAAAATTCCCGGCGTGGTGATACGTTCGACTTTTATCGTGGGCTTTCCGGGCGAGACCGAGGAAGATTTTCTGGAGCTGAAAAATTTCTTGCGGGAACAGCGGCTTGACAAAGTTGGAATATTTACGTATTCGCGGGAGGAAAATACAACGGCTTACAATTTCCCCGACCAAATTTCGGAAGAAGTCATGCAGGAGCGTTATCACGACTTGATGAGCATGCAAAGTTTGATTTCGCAGGAGCTAAACGAAACTTTGGAAGGGCAGGAGCTGGAGGTTTTGATTGAGGGGCGCGACGAGGAAGTTAATCAAGTTGTGGCGGGGCGTTCGTATCGCGACGCGCCTGAAGTCGACGGGCTTGTCTACATTGAAAACGACGGGCGCAGCAAGGCGGGCGACCTTGTCCGCGTGAAAGTGCTGGCGGGCTTTGTCTATGACATTGCCGCCGAAAGGATTAATTGACATGGAAAATTTTACGATAGCTTGCGCGGAGAGTTGCACGGGCGGCTTGGTGATGAGCCGATTAACTGATTTTGCGGGCGCGTCGGCTTACGTCAAGGGCGGAATCGTCGCCTACACGAACGAGATTAAAAATAAAATTCTGCGCGTCGAGGCTGATACGTTGGAAAATTTTGGCGCGGTGAGTTCGCAGACGGCGTTGGCTATGGCGACGAACGTCCGTGAAATTTTTTCTGCGACAATCGGCTTGAGCACGACGGGCAACGCGGGACCTTCGGCTAGCGAGGGCAAGGAAGTCGGCTTGGTTTACGTGGCAATCGTCGGCGAAAATTTTTCCGAGGTCAAGGAATGTCACTTCAGCGGCACGCGCTCCGAAATAAAATTTCAGACGGCAGACGCGGCGTTTGAAATTTTGATGAGATACCTAGCGTGAACAGACGGACGTTTATAAAAGTTGCGGCGGTGAGCGTGGCGGCGTTGCTGACGGGTTGCGGCGGCGAAAAATCTTTGGACGTGAAATTTCTGCGGCAAATCGTCACCGGAGATATTTCAAATTCGCGGCTCGTCATGTGGCAAGTTGACGCGCCGTTAAAAAATCCCGCCGTGGAAGTTCGCACGGGCGGCGACGTGAAAACTTTTCCCGCGCAAGATTTGAGCTTCACCGACGACGGCAAAAAAAATATTCAATACGCCGCGCAGATTGAAATTGGCGACGAATACCGGATTGTTGACGGCGAGGCGGCGACGGCTTGGCACGCGCTGAAAACTTCGGGCGACACGTTCAAGGCGATAATTTTCCCCGATTTGCAATGCGGCGGCGATTATGACACGTGGGGCGCAGTTGCCCGCTCCGCCTTTGAAAAAAATCCCGACGCGAAATTTTTCGTGAACGTCGGCGACCTTGTCGACAACGGCGAGGACTCCGCGCAATGGGAAGATTGGCTGGCGCAGATTGAAAACTTTCTTCCGCAAATTCCGTTCGCGCCGGTCATGGGCAATCACGAAACTTACACGCGGGATTGGAAAGTTCGCGAGCCGGTTGCGTATCTGAATTACTTCGCGACGCCCGACAACGGCGTTGAAAATTTTTCGCGGCGATTTTATTCGTTTGACTGCGGCGCGGCGCACTTTGCGATTTTAGATAGCCAATGGGACGAACTCGGCAGGGAGATTATCGACGCGCAAAAAAATTGGCTCCGTCAAGATATGTTCTCGACTGACAAGCCGTGGAAAATTGTTTTTATTCATAAAGACGTTTTGCAATATCGAATCAACGGACGCCCCGAACGTCGCGAAGGTTTTTCCGAGGTCGGGGAAATTTTTATGCCCGAAATTGAATCGCTCGGCGTCGACGTTGTGTTCACGGCGCACTTGCACACCTATCGCAATCGCGGGCGGCTGAAAAATTTTCGCGCGGACGAGGCGGGCACGCTGTACATTTTGACGGGCTTAAGCGGCAATGTTCGCTACGGCGGGCTGTGGATTGACCACGCGCTCGACAAAGTCATTGCGCCCCAGCCCGAAACGGATAATTATCTGACGCTTGAACTTGACGCGCAAACTTTAACGGTTAAATGTTTTCTGCCGAATGGCGAGTTGATTGACGAAACGATTTTGCAGAAGGCTACTTGAGCAGATTTTTATTTTTGCTGATGAGTTCGCCGATTAACATTTTGCCGCGAATGTCGGGGTGAATGCCGTCAACGGAAAAGTCGCTGCTCATGGTTCCCTGCGCGTCGTAGAAATAAGGTTCAATGTCGATAAAAAATTCCTGCCGCTTGATGTAGGCGTTAATCTCCTGAAGTTTTTCGCGCCAATCTGGGTCGGTGGGCGTGTGGAAGGCATGCTGGAGGTTGGCGGGATTAATCGGCATGAGCGTTAAAAAAATCGGGCGAATGTCATTTTGCAGGCAAAGTTTGTTAATGCCCGCGAAGTCGGCGATAACGTCTTGAGCGGAAATCCTAGCGTCGCGCAGACAATTCGCGCCAGTGGAGATGATTAAATTTTTCGGCTTGAGCGGCAGGACGTCCTGATTAAAACGCTCCAAAGTCGTGCGGGAAGTGTCGCCGCTCCTGGAAATGTTGACGACGGGGAAATCGATAAAAGTTTCGTAGCTGTATTGCAGGGCGCGCGGAGAATAGCTGACTGCGCCGCCGCCGTGAGAAATGCTGTCGCCCAAAACCGCCACGTCAACGCCGCCGGTCATGTCGTCGACGATAAATTTCTCGCTGTTCGACCACGTGCCGATTGGATTATTGTTTTCGTCGAGAGCACGGACGCGCCAATAGTAAGCTCCGGCATAAGGTCTGCCGTATTCGTCGTAGCAACTGCTTACGTCGTCGGAAACCATGCGCCACGCCGCCACGCCGTCGGGTTCGGTCGCCAATTCAACTTCATATTTAACGCCGTCATGCAACGGAATCCAATCGAACACGTGATAAATCGGTTGCGGCAAGTAGTCCATGAAGTCAAAGTTATTAATCAGCGGGCAATTCGGGAAGGGCTTAGTTGCGTCGACGAAAATTTTTTCCGCCTTGCTGAATTCGCCAATCGGCTCGTGATGAAGTCCGAGCGCGCGCGCCCGCCAATAGAGTTCTTTTTTATTTGCAAAGGGGCGCAGGTCAGCTTGATAGCCGTTGGTGTAAACTTTGCGCGTGCTGTCTAGGTGATGAATTTTCGACAGGGCGATACCGCCTTCGACTTCGGGCGGCGCGTCCAAAAGTTCAAATTCGTAGCAGACGGCGTTGGGGACGGTGTGCCACACGAAGAAGGGCATCAAACTTGCGGGATTGTCCTCGCCGTAG
>JAFXNB010000173.1 GCA_017529935.1 Selenomonadaceae bacterium | reverse complement strand
AGCCGACGACTACGCCCGCCGCTATCGCCAAAGACATTGAGGCTCTCCTCTAAAATATTTTGCTGTGTAAATTGAATATAAAAAAGACGCGACCCGCTTTGGAGCCGCGCCTTTTTTTACGCCTTACAAAAAAATTTTCCGTAATGATAAGATGTTCGCGACGGCGAAGTTGTTGCGCGTTTCGAGCCGACGACTACGCCCGCCGCTATCGCCAAAGATATTGAGGCTCTCCTCTAAAATATTTTGCTGTGCGAATTGAACAATCCCCTGCGCGTCGGGGGATTAATTTTTTTTGCGGAGAGAATTAATTTCGTCGGCGACAAATTCGACCTGCGTGCCAATGACAACTTGAATCGCGTCGCCCTTTTTAAAGACGCCCTTGGCACCCGCCGCTCGCAAAATTTTTTCATTAACTTTGGAAGAATCTTTGACGGTCACGCGGAGCCGCGTCGCGCAATTCCCAACGTCAACGAGATTTTCTGCGCCACCTAAGCCCGCCAGAATTTTTTTCGCAAAATCGTCGCCGCCGGAAGTTTTATCGGCGGAATTTTCTTCGGCGTAGCGACCGAGCGTCGGCAAATTAAATTTCACAATCGCCCAACTGAACACGAGATAATAAACCGCGCCGAACGCCAGACCAATCGGCAAAATTAATTCGGGGCGCGTGGCAATTCCAAAGTTCAAAACGTAATCGATAAAGCCCGCCGAAAATCCGAAGCCCGCTAAGATTCCCGCCGCGTGACAAATTAACATCGCCGCGCCCGTCAAAATCGCGTGGACGACGTAGAGCGCGGGAGCCAAGAACATAAACGAAAATTCGAGCGGCTCTGTTATCCCCGTCAAAAACGACGTGAACGCCATCGACGACAGCGCGCCCGCAACTTTTGCGCGATTCTCCGGCTTTGCAGTTCGATACATCGCCAGCGCAATCGCCGGAATTCCGAACATCATCACGGGGAAAAATCCCGCCATGAAAATTCCCGCCGTCTTGTCGCCCATAAAAAATCTCGTCAAATCGCCGCGAACAATTTCGCCCGTCGCAGGATTCGTGAACTCGCCGAAACTAAACAAAACCAAATTGTTCAAAATGTGGTGGAGTCCAAACGGAATCAGCAGACGATTGAGCGTGCCGAAAATGAACGCGCCGACGCCGCCCGAAGTTACAATCAGTTCGCCGACAGAATTTATCGCGGCTTGAATCGGAGACCACACGACGGAAAAAATCACCGCAAGAAAAATCGCCGCAAAGGAAGTCACAATCGGGACAAAGCGTCGCCCGCCGAAAAATCCGAGGAATTCGGGCAGCTTGATTTTATAGAAGCGATTGTATAAAAATCCCGCCGTCAAGCCGCTGACAATGCCCGCGAACACGCCCATGTTAATTTCGGCGTCGAGACTTTTTAGCGAGGAAGTCAACACCGCGTGGCACACGAAGCCCGCCAAACCCGCCGCGCCGTTGTTGTTCGTGTCACGTGTCAAGCCGAACGCGATACCGATTGCAAAAATTATCGGCAGGTTGTCGAAAATCGTGCCGCCAGCTTTTTCCAGCACGTCGATATTTAAAAGGTCGTCCGCGCCAAAACGTAACAGAATCGCCGCCGCCGGCAAAGTCGCCACGGGCAACATTAACGCCTTGCCGACGCTTTGAAGTTTGTCGAATGTCGTCAAATTGAACAACTCCTTGCAAAAAAATTTTCCGCCGTGATAAAATGTTCGCGGAGGTGAAGACGTTGAGATTAATCGGCGTGGCGTTTTTGATTTTGACCGCGATATTTTTTTTGTTGCCGGAGCCGGAAGGCTTTCCGATTTTGGAATATCATCAGGTGACGGACGAGCCGCTCGACCCGGACTTTGAAGTTTACAACGTGCCGCCCGCCGAATTCGCCGCGCAGTTGGATTATCTTCAGGCGCAGGGCTACACGACGATAACTTTGCAGGATTTTATGCGCGTGGTTCATGGCAAAGGCGAACTCCCCGACAAGCCGATTGTGCTGACGTTCGACGACGGCTACGCGGATAATTATTCGACGATGCTGCCGATTTTGGAGGCGCACAACATGACGGCGGTCGTCTACGTGATAACCAACGAGCTGGGCAAAAAAAATTATCTCACGCTCGAACAGCTCAAGGACATGCAACGGCGCGGGATAGAAATCGGCTCGCACACCGCCGACCATTTGCCGCTAACTTCGCTCGATAAAAATGCTCAACGTTACCAAATTCGCGACTCGAAAATTTTTCTGGAATGGAGCGGCTTGCAGACGATTTACAGTCTCTCTTATCCGAACGGCGCGTTCAATCCGGAGCTGGAAGAAATTCTGCGCGAAGAAAATTTTTTGACGGCGGTCACGGGCGAGGCGGGCTTGAATACTTTGGCGACGAATCCCTACGAACTTTACCGCGTGCACATTCGCAAGCCGCGCTTCGGGCTGACGGAGTTTAAATTCAGATTGTGGAAGGCAAATTTTTTCGCGAAGCTCCGAAATATTTTTTGAGAGTTCCGGCGCGGCGATTAGCTGAAAATTTTTATCGGCAAATCGCGCACGCTATTCCGTCGCTTTTAAAGCGACCCGCGCTTTGGATTGACGGAGT
>JAFXNB010000172.1 GCA_017529935.1 Selenomonadaceae bacterium | reverse complement strand
CCTTCTGACCGATTGCAACGTAAACGCAGATACAGTTTTGACCCTTCTGATTCAAAATTGTATCAACGGCGATAGCCGTCTTGCCCGTGCCGCGGTCGCCGATTATAAGTTCGCGCTGACCGCGCCCGATGGGAACCAAAGCGTCAATCGCCTTTAATCCTGTCTGAAGTGCTCGTGAACGGATTTTCTGTCCGCAATACCCGGCGCCTTATATTCAACGGGACGGGTTTCCTTCGTTTCGATTGGTCCTTTGCCGTCAATGGGACGACCCAAAGCGTCAACAACACGACCTATCATGTTTTCGCCGACGGGAACCTGCATAATTTTGCCCGTGCGTTTAACGGTTGCGCCTTCTTTAATTTCGTTGTCGCGACCGAGAATAACCGCACCGACGTTATCCTGCTCAAGGTTAAGGACGAGACCAAAAATATCGTCGCCGAAGTCGAGCAACTCGCCCGACATCGCCTTATCAAGCCCGTGAATGTGCGCGATACCGTCGCCAATTTCAATGACGGTGCCGACCTCGTCCACGTTCAAATCGACGTTGTAATTTTTAATCTGTTCCTTGATTATGGCAGTGATTTCATCAGGATTTATCTTCATATTTGATTCGTCACCTCAAATTCCGGTCGAATTGACCGACAGAGAATTTTGAAGAGCGCGCAAGCGACCGGCGGCGGAACCGTCGATTCGCTTATCGCCGATTTTAACAATGAGTCCGCCCAAAATCGAAGTGTCTTTGTGTGTACGGATTTTAATTTTGCATTTTGTCAAGCTGGTAAGTTTCTTAGTAAGCGCGTCCTGCTGTTTTTTAGTGAGCGGGAAAGCCGTCGTCACGTCCGCGATTAAAACTCCCTGCTCCTTATTCTTCAGCGACGTAAAAATATCGTAAATCTCGTTGAAGACGCCGATACGTTTCTTGTCGACGAGGAGCATTAAGAAATTCATGGCAGTCGCGGAAATTTCTTTATCGAACGCCCGCTTAAGCAAATCTTTCTTCGCTTGCTGCGGGATAAGCGGATTTTGGAAAAATTTCACCGCTTCGGGAATTGCGAAAACATCTGCGCGGACTCTTCCCAAATCTTTGTCGTAGCCGTCAAGATTGTTTTCGTCCTTAGCGATTTCAAAAATCGCCGTGGCGTATTTGGAGGCGAGCTGAATGTTAAGCATTGCGCCACCTCATTTCAAATCCGCGAACATGTCTTTGTTAAGTTTGGAAATAAAATCGTTGACGAGCTTGTCGTTTTCTTTGGTGTCGAGATTTTTGGTGACGATTTTGCCCGCCGCCGCCAAACTCAACGTGACAATCTGCGACTTCATTTCCTCGAAGGCGCGGTTTCTTTCGCTTTCAATCTCGGCTTGCGCGGTTTGCTTCATGCGTTCGATTTCCTTGCGCGTCTCGGCAACTGCGGCGTCGTGTTCTTGGCGGGCAGTGAGATTCGCCTTCTCGACGATAGCTTGAGCTTTTTGTTGGGCGTCGCTTAGCTGTGCTTTGTATTGCGCCAAAGTTTGCTCCGCCGCTTTTCTATCGGCTTCGGCTTGTTCGAGCGAATTTTTAATTTTGTCCGAGCGTTGTTGCAGAAGTCTGGCAACGGGTTTGTAAGCAACCGCACGCAAGATAACGACGAGGATTAAAAAGTTGAGTACCTGCGCGATGATCGTTGCGTTAATTTCAATCAAAATATATCACCCCTTTAATCAATTAGGAATGTGAAATTAGGAATTAGGAATTGTAAAAATAATTCCTCACTCCTCATTCCTAATTCCTAATTATCCAAGGAGCGGGTTGGCATAGAGCATGATGAGCGCGACGACCGTAGCGATAATCGCCATAGCCTCAATCAAGCCGACGGAGATAAGCGTGTTGGTGAAGAGCGTGTTTTTCGCTTCGGGCTGACGGGTGATGCCGTCAATGAATTTGCTGGTGACCAAACCGTCACCGACGCCCGCGCCGATTGCCGCCAGACCCATAGTGATACCTGCGCCCAAAAGTGCTGCTGCTACCATAATCGCATGTTCCATTTTAAAAAATCCTCCTTAAATCATAAAAAAATTTCTAACAGCTAAAAACTTACTCCTCTGCATGGTCTTCCCTGACTGCGTTGGCAAGGTAAGCCATGCTGAGCATTGTGAAGATAACCGCCTGCACACAGCTGATAAAGATACTGAACGCCAGCCAACAAACCGACGGTATCGGCATCCAAATCGGCATCAGCTTTAGCAAGACGATGATTAAAATTTCGCCCGCGAGAATATTTCCGAATAGACGGAAGGCAAGCGTTATAGGCTTTGCGATTTCCTCAATCATGTTGATAATGACAAAAACGGGCGTGGGCTGGAAAAAGTGCGCGATATAATGCCCGCGCTTGAAGTACAAGCCGAGGCAGTGGACAATCACGACGACCATAAGCGCAAGTCCCAAAGTCGTGTTCAAGTCGTTTGTCGGCGACGCCATGAGCGGCACCAATCCGATTAAGTTGCTGGCAAGCAAGAACATGAACAGCCCGACGATTAACGGCGCAAGCATTCTGCCGCGTCGCCCCATCATCGCGTCGATTTGACTGTGGAGCCATTCAATTATCATTTCGACGAAAATTTGCCAGCCCTGCGGCACGACTTTTAAGTTGCGCGTCGCCAAGCACGCCACGATAATCACGATTGCCATTGCCAGCCACGTCATCTTGAGCGTTTCGATATTGAACGTCAAACCGCAAAGATTTATCGTCTCGCGGACACCAATTTCATGCATACATTCACCTCCTTACAAAAAAATTTTTCGCGCTGGGCTTCTCACCCCCTTTATCTCATGCGCAAGATAACACGCGCAATTTTTTCTTGCTGTGATAAAAATCATCCGCTTAAAACTTTCGTTTAAGTTCGGAGCGAGCCAGGATAAATAGCGACGCCAGATAAAACACGCCGAAACAAATCGCCGTTGCCAAAAATAATTCGGTGGAGATGTGCACGGCGACCGCCAAAATTGCGAAAACCATTCCGAGCCGCAGGAGCAGTCCGATCAACATAATTTTCTTGGCTTGCGGCGCGGGAGCATTTGCGGCGGCTTCCAAGCGGGCGGCTGTCGACAAGAAATAAAAAAAATTTAACAGCGCACCGATTAAGACCGCTCCGCACAACTTGAGCTGTCCCGCTGAAATTAATTGCAAAGACAAAACTGCCGCGACTGCCAGAAAAATTTTCCAATTATGAATGAAAACGCTAAGTACCTGTCTCATGCAATCACACTTCGACGCAATGAAGATTTTCCCTTTACTAAAAAAAAATTTTGTGCAGGAAAACTCCTCCGCCAAAACTTTTTACCACCGCGAATTATCTTGACACTGCCCGCCGCTTGTTATATATTTAATGAAATTTTACTGAAAGGAGCGCGAGCTCATGAAGAAAATTTTAATTGTGATGGTTGTGCTCCTGATTGCGGCGGCGGCGTTTATTTTTTGGCTGTTTGAACGGTCAGCGGACGGCGTGCCGATTTTGGTTTATCACCGAGTGAGCGACACCGACACGAACCCGACGACGCTTAAGGTTGCCGACTTTGACGCGCAGTTGAAATATTTGGCGGACAACGGCTACCATGTCATTGCGCCCGACGATTTGTTGGACGCCTGGGAGAACGGAAAAACTTTGCCGGCGAATCCAATCGTGCTGACTTTCGACGACGGGCACGAGGACATTTACAAAAACGTCTTCCCGCTTCTGCAAAAGTACAACATGCGGGCGACGGTTTTTATCGTGACAGATCATATCGGCATGAAAGATTATTTGAACTGGGATTTGGTGCGGGCGTTGCAAGCGGGCGGCTTCATGGATTTTGAAAGCCACACCATGAGCTACAAAGATTTGACGACGCTAAGGGGCGACAAGCTCTGGAATGAAATTTACGGCTCGAAGCAGGCGATTGAATGGGCACTCAAAAAGCCCGCCAAATTTATCGCCTACCCCGAAGGCAAATACACCGTCGACGCCGAAGAAACTTCTAAGGAGTGCAAGTTCCGCGCCGGTTTCATTGAGGATTACGGGCTGGCGATGAACGATTCAAACAGCTACGTCCTGACGAGAATTCCCGTGCTCGGCAGCAATTCGCACACGCTCCTAAGGTTTCAGCTACGGTTGAAGGGTTCGCCGATTTTCGCGCCGATTCACAGATTCAAGACGGACATCGCCGAGGGCAACCCCGAAATTGCCGATTTAATTTTTATTCCTTAAGGTGACGACATGGAAAATTTTTCTGAATTGACAACGGAGAAAGTAAATCCCGCGACGACGCACATCGACGAATGCACGACGCTCGAAATGGTCAAGCTAATCAACGACGAGGACAAAAAAGTTGCGGCGGCGGTCGAAAAAGTTTTGCCGGAAGTGGCGCGGGCAGTCGACGCCATTGTCGAAAGTTTTTCGCGCGGCGGCAGATTGTTTTATATAGGCGCGGGAACGTCGGGGCGGCTCGGCGTGTTGGACGCCTCCGAATGCCCGCCGACTTTTGGCGTGGAGCCGGATATGGTTCAAGGTTTAATCGCGGGCGGCGTGGGCGCGTTGATTAAAGCCGTCGAAGGCGCGGAAGATAATTTTAATCTCGCTACTGAAAACTTGACCGAAAAAAATTTCTGCGCGGCGGATATTTTAGTTGGGATTACGGCGTCGGGAAGAACGCCTTACGTTTTGGGCGGCGTCGAATTCGCTAAAAAGCTCGGCGCGATAACTGTCGGCGTTTCGTGCGTAGAAAATTCCGCGCTGGCTAAAGCCGTTGACATTGCGATAACTCCCGTGACGGGCGCGGAGGCTCTCACCGGCTCCACGCGCATGAAGGCGGGCACTGCTACCAAGATGGTTTTGAACATGCTGACGACGGCGGCGATGATTAAAATCGGCAAGGTGCGCGGCAATTTGATGGTGTGCGTGCAAGCCACCAACGATAAACTTCGCGACCGAATCAAACGAATCAACGCGATGATTAAATAATTCTCTTGCAAAGGAGATTTTGTTATGGAAAACGGAATATCGATTTACGCGGGACTTGATTACGACAGCGCGGAAAATTTGTCGCTGATTGAGACTGCGGCGGCTCTGGGCTTCAAACGCCTTTTCACTTCCGCGCAGATTCCCGAAGCCTCCAACGCCGAAAATTTTTTTGACGACTTGACGGACATTTTAACGACCGCAGTCACTTACGGCTTTGAAATTATTCTTGACGTGAACGTCGACAATTTTGCCCAATACAACATCGACGGGATAACGTTGCGCCTCGACGACGGCTTCACGCCCAAAAAAGTCGCCGAAATCAGCCGCCGCCGCAAAGTTCAGCTCAACGCCTCCACCATAACCGAAAAATTTTTGGACGAATTGATTGACCTAAAGCCGAACCGCAAAAATATTTCCGCGCTCCACAACTTTTATCCGCACCCGTGGACGGGACTCGACACGTATTTTTTGGATAATCAAAATCGGCTCCTGCACGACGCGGGCATTGAAGTTGGCGCGTTCGTTCAAAGCAAGGACGGTAAACGGCGGCTCCCCTTGCGCGAAGGACTGACCACGCTGGAAGACTGCAGAAATTTCACAACGGATTTGTCCGCGAGATTTTTGGCGGCTCTCGGCGTGGATTTTATAATTATCGGCGACGGCGCACCCACTCAAGAGGAATTGCAAGCTGTGGCGGCGATTGACAGCGACGAAATTATTTTCCACGCGCAACTTCTTAGCAACGATTTGACTTCGGCGGAAATTTTAAGCAGGAAGTTCACGCGCCGCGCAGATGTCGCAAAGTCGGTGATTCGCGCTGTCGAAGGGCGGCAATATCTTAAAGAAGTCGGCGGCAAAATTCCTCCCGAAGAGCCGGCGATTGAACGCAGTTTCGGGGACGTGACGATTGACAATGAAAACTTCGGTCGGTATGCGGGCGAAGTGCAGATAATTCAAGATGTGTTGCCTGCCGACGGGCGCGTTAATATCGCGGCGCACATTCTTGACGAGGAAATTTTCTTGACGGGCTACCTCAAGCCGAGCCAGAAGTTTTCGTTTAAATTTGTGTAGGAACTAGGAACTAGTTTACTAATTCCTACTAGTTCCTCTCAACTAGTCCCTATTGGAGGTGATGCGATGAAGTTTAAAACAGCAGTGGCAACCGCCGCGATTATAACCATGCTCAGCGGCACGGTTTTAGCTTCGCCCACCCTATCGCGCAATTCTCGCGGCGAGGACGTCTTGACTCTGCAGAAAAAACTTTATCTTATCGGCTACGACATAACCGAACTCGACGGCGTCTACGGCAACGAGACCGAACGCGCAGTCGCCGCCTTTCAGCACGACCACAAAATCAGCGTCACGGGCATTGTCACGAACGTCACGTGGCGCGCGCTGAAGAAGGCTAAGGAAAAGAAAGGGCGACGCCTCCCCATGCCGAAAGTTACTTCGACGACCGTCGACACGACCAAGCCGACGACGCTCGCGCCTTACGGACGAAGTTTTATCACGGGCACTCAAGGCAAGCAAATTGTTTCGACGGCGCAAACTCTTATGGGCATTCCCTACGTGTTCGGCGGCACGACAACGAGCGGCTTTGATTGTTCGGGGCTGGTGCAATACGTCTTCAAAATGCACGGGCTGACGATTCCGCGGCTGGCAGACGAACAATACAATTTGGGTAAAGCCGCCAAGCCCAATCAACTCAAGGCGGGCGATTTGGTCTTCTTCTCGACTTACGAGGCGGGCGTCTCACATTGCGGCATTTATATCGGCGACGGGAAATTTCTCCATGCGTCGTCAAGCAAGGGCGTCAGGATTGACAGCCTCGACAACGATTATTGGAAGACGCGATTTGTCGGCGCGCGGAAGGTGGTACACGATTAAATGAGTAAAATTTTTGTCGTCGGAATAGGACCGGGCGGACTCGACGAAATGACGCCCAAAGCTCACCGGGCGATTGAAGCCGCGCAAGTCGTCGCGGGCTACAACACTTACATCAAGCTGATTGAAAAAATTCTCGGAGGGAAAAAAATAATCGGTCGTGCGATGATGCAAGAGGTTGAACGTTGTCAGCTGGCGATTGAAGAAGCTTCAGCCGGTAGCGACGTGGCAGTTGTATCAAGCGGCGACGCGGGAGTTTACGGCATGGCGGGGCTTGTTCTGGAAATGATTTTGGACTTGCCCGAAAAAAATCGTCCGCAATTTGAAATTATCGCGGGCGTGTCGGCAGTGAATGCGGCGGCGGCAATTTTGGGTGCGCCGCTCATGAATGATTTTGCAATTATAAGTTTAAGCGATTTAATGACGCCGTGGGAGCTGATAAAAAAGCGCGTACTCGCGGCGGCTCAAGGTGATTTCGTTATCGCGCTGTACAATCCCAAAAGTAAACGCCGGACAACTCAGCTCGCCGAAGTGCAAAAAATTTTGCTGGCGTTCCGCGAAAAAAATACGCCCGTCGGCATAGTGACGAACGCGGGACGCGACGGCGAAACCAAAATTATTTCGACGCTGGAAAATTTTATTCGCGAGGAAGTCAACATGTTTTCGCTGGTGATAATCGGCAACTCTCAAACTTTTATCAAGGAAAATTTTATGATAACGCCGCGCGGTTACAAGCTTTAAAGGAGAATTCATATGCGATTGATAGTTGGAATGACGGGCGCGAGCGGCGTCGTGATTGCCGTCGAACTCCTGCGTCGGCTGAAGGAAATTGATTCGGTCGAAACGCATTTAATCATAACCGAGGGCGCGGAGCTGACGATTCGCGACGAGACCGATTTTGATATTTTTGACATCAGACGCCTTGCCGATTGCGTCTACGACGTGAACCGCATGGACGCTTCCATTGCCAGCGGCTCTTTCCTCGTCGACGGCATGATTATCGTCCCGTGCACCATGAAAACTTTGGCGGGCATTGCGGCGGGCTATTGCGAAAATCTTTTGCTACGGGCGGCGGACGTTTGCATTAAAGAAAATCGCAAGCTCCTGCTCGTGCCGCGTGAAATGCCCTTCAGTCGAATTCATCTTCGCAACATGAAGGAGCTAGCCGATTGCGGCGCGATTATCATGCCGCCCGTCATGACTTTTTATAACACGCCGTCGAATCTGCAAGCGCAAGTTAATCACATCGTAGATAAAATTTTGCGGCTGTTCAATCTACCGGAAAAT
>JAFXNB010000171.1 GCA_017529935.1 Selenomonadaceae bacterium | reverse complement strand
GCTACCGACCAAGGCGGCAATTCCGTTCAGCGCACTTTCGATAACGTCAATCCCTACGCCACTAACGCGCAGCTCGCCACCTTCGGCTCCAAAATCGCCGCGCTCTCCGAGAATACCTACGCCAAAACCGACCGCGTTATCCGCACTAACTGCGACACCACACCCGGCGGCGGCAAGCTGACCCCTAATTTCTCGCTTAGCGAAACCAGCGGGAATATCTCTTCCAGCTCCACGTATTTTGAACCTGTCGTTACCTATGACGGCGACGGAACTATTTGCTTCGGCAATTTCACCGCAAACGGGGCGCCTATTGGGGAGAAAACTCTGCTCTGCGGTTACCGCAGCCACGACGACGACAAATTCGTTAGAATCGCCTTCGCCGGCGCCTATTCCAGCGGCACCTACACTGTCGATGTTTTCTTCACCGAAACCGCTACCTACAAGGCGACCGCACCCGTCACTATCACCATTACCGTTTCCTAAGGAGGTGTTTTAAATGGCTGACGTCACGACTACCAAACGTTCACTGCAAATTACCGCCACTTACTCCGACGGCGGCTCCAAGCTCCTCGTTGTCGATAACGCTAAAGACACCCTCACCGCCAGCGACATTGCTGACCTTGAATCTTTCCTCGTCGCTAATCACATCTTCCTCGGCGACGGCGACGCTTCCATTGTCGCTATCTCCGACGCCCGCACTATCACCAACGAGAACACCAAACTCGATTTGTCCTAAAGGAGGTGTTTTTCATGGCTAATTCCGTTTCTAAAGATGACGTTAAGTGGTTCGTCAAACAGGTCGTCCTTGAGTGGGATAAGCGCAATCTCGCTAAGTTCGCGCCCACACCTTCCGTCAATTCCGTTAAATCCGACCTCGAACTCCTTGAATCCGAAGTCGCTAACATCAACACCGATACTTTCGTGGAGAAAGTTGACGGCAAAGGGCTTTCCTCCAACGACTTCACCAACGAGCACAAAACCCTTTTGGAGAACCTCGCCAAGGAAAATAATTCTACCTTCGACGCCGCCGACGTCCTCGACATCTTCGACTAATGCCCAGCAAAGAAGAGACTAAAAAGCTCCTTCACGCTTTCCGCGAGGAGCTTGATTCCCGCCTTGCCTCTTCGACGAGCGCGGGCTTGATGAGTGCCGCCGACAAAGTTAAACTCGATAATATTCACTTCGACTTTGAGAGCGGCACTCTCTCTTTTCTTACTCCAAAAGGCATTCTGACCTTTGCCGCCATTAGGGGGAATTCCTCTTGAAAGGTATCGACGTTTCTATTCATAACGACTTCATTGATTGGCACGCCGTCAAGGACGCCGGTATTGATTTTGCCATTTGCCGCACCGGTTACGGCAAGAGCGGCTTTGATGATTCTTTTCAACGCAACGTCCACGGCGCACACGACGCCGGTTTAATCTGCGGCGCGTATCATTACAGCTACGCGCTCAACCCCGCCGACGCCATTATCGAAGCCGACTTCTGCAAGCGTATCATCCACGAGGCGGGCGTCCTTTTGGAGTTGCCCGTCTTCTTCGATATGGAAGACGACGACGGTTACAAAAGACTGTACGGCTTCCACTTCACGCGCCGGAACATCACGAACATCTGCGCGGCTTTCCTCGACGCTATCAATCCGCTCAACTGCGGCGTTTATGCCTCGCTGTCTTTGGGCTCCCGCGACGACTTGCGCGGCTACCTGTGGCAATTCACCGACCGCCTTAAAATCGGCAACCAATTCTTCGACGCCAATATCCTTTACGATTAACAAAAACCCCTTCCATTTCGGAGGGGGCTTTTTAGTTTGCAATGCATTTTCTTGCGCCCAGTAGATTAATTTTTGATTAAAAATCTACTTTACCCTTATGGACAAGTGGAAAATTTTCGATTAAAATAGCGGAAAGATTTTCATTAATATTTCATAGGGGGAATGTCTCATGAAAAATAAAATCACCGTCAACAAGCTGAACGAGAAACTTCACTTCTACCTAATCTCGAACGGCAAGCGGTACTATCTATTCACGCAAGATTTTTCAAAGGGCGTGTATCAATTTTTCAAAAGCGGACGGTCGGAATCGGAACTGCATAAATACAACCTCTGGCGAAAAAATCCGCGACTAGACAAGACGATTGAAAAGCTGCCGATTTATATGCGTTACGTTTTGAAAGAGGATAATGCCGCGTGAAAACAATCAACAAAAAAATTTTGCTCCCGTCGAAACAGGCGGGAGCTTTTATTTTGCTTTCAGATATTTACCATGGTTGCGGAGTCATGGGAGTGACGACGCCGAATTTATATCCCCAATCGCGCAGGAAATGAATTATTTCGGGCAAAGCCTTGACAGTCTCGGCTTTGTCGCTGTTGGAGTGCATGAGGATAATCACGAAGTGCGGCGGGTTGTCGCCCAAATATTTCAGAACGTTGTTAATTTGCGTGGAGGCGTTGGGCTTGGAGGGCGTGGCGTCCTCGGTTAGCGCGTTCCAATCGTGCTCGACGTAGCCGCAACTGTCAATCATCGCCCAATAATCGCCGTTAAACATGCCCACGCCGCCTGGCGCACGGATTATGAACGGGCGCACGCCGATAACATTTTTAATCGCATTGTCAGTTTGGATAATTTGCTCCATGAAAGCCCACGGGCTGGCGTAAAGTTCGTTGTAGCGGTGATTGTAGCTGTGGTTGCCGATTGCGTGCCCTTCGTTGAAAATGCGCTTCAAGACTTTTGGATAAGCCTCAACCATGTTGCCGCAGACGTAGAAAGTTGCCTTGACGTTCTCGGCTTTGAGGATGTCCAAAATTTGCGGCGTGATTTTATCATCGGGACCGTCGTCGAAAGTCAGATAAACGGTTGGCTCGTCTCTGTAATGTTCAAGCTCCGGCAGGACGATTGGCAAATTTTTTTCCTGTCGCTCCCACAAAATATATTTATCATAAACGGGTTTGCTTGGGTCGTCGAGTTGCAGATTGGATAAGTCATCATCAGCCAGCACATAATCTTTGCCGGGTTGAGCTTCGGGCGCGGGCTGTTCGGCGGGAGTTGTCTCGGAATTTTCGGGCGTCGCCACTTCCGTCGGGATTTGATTCACGTCGCCTGAAGTTTTTTGTTGCCCGCAACCGACAACGCAAGCGGTTAAAATAATCAACAACAAGCAAAAAAATTTTCTCATGAAGATGCTCCTTGCAAAAAAAGTTTAGAAAAAAAAGAGCAAAGCTTTACGCTTCCTCCTTGAAAAATGAACGAAAATGCGCGGCTTGCAATTTTATAATCTTTAGCCTTTGCGCCCAGATAATTTTCCGTCGGAAATATTTTGTTTTTTGCGGGCTTCGGATTGTTTAGCTGCGTCGCCGAGCTTCCTTACGCCGCCTTGAGATTTATCTTCGTCTTTCAGTTCGCGAGCCAAATTTTTCAGCTTGCCCGCAATGTTCGGTTTTGCCATGTTTATCACCTCGCCGCAAATTTAGCAAATTTCCTTGACGGCGTCAATCGTATAAAATAAAATTTCCCAAAAACTTTTCGGAGGGCAGATATGCACGAACATGAACACAAGCTTGAGGACGGCACGATAATTCGCCACACGCACACACATACACAGACTAAAGCAGTTTTGAATCGTATGGCGCGGCTAATCGGTCACCTTGAATCGACGAAGCGAATGATAGAGGACGGGCGCGACTGTAGCGAAGTTTTAATTCAGCTGTCAGCCGTCGACGCCGCCATTAAAGCTGTCGGGCGAATCATTTTGAAAGACCACATTGAGCATTGCATTGTTGACGCCGTAAAGACGGGCGACACCGCCGAAATTGACCGCCTAAACAAAGCTATCGAACAGTTTATCCGCTGATAAATTTAATCTCGTCGGGAACGCGGCGGGCTTATTTTTTTTTGCGGCGAATTGCACATTGTTGCGGATTCGGGATATAATCTTGGCGGTGATTGAGATGAAAAAATTTTTAATCGTGATACTCGTGGCGGTCGCGGCGATTTTAAATCCGGCGAAAGTTTTGGCGGCGGACGCGTGGGCAATCGCGGCGGAGGCTCTGGGAGTTTTGGCGGCGTATCAATCGACGCTTAAGCAAATGCTCGCGCTTGGCAACAACGTCGATGCGCAGATGGCAGTTCGCAAGCAGGACAGGGAAAGAAACGGCGTCGATAAAAATAAACGCGACGTTGAACTTGTCGATTCGATTATGACGCGGCTGGTAAACGGCGGGCAGTATGAACTTAAAGTTAATTCTTTGCCGTTCGTGTGGAGCGTCAACGACAGCGAAAAATTTAACGCCGCGTGCTACCCGATGAATTATATCAGCGTCAATCGCGGGCTGGTGCGCGGGCTGAATTGCGACGAAAATCAAATTGCCGCCGTCCTTGCCCACGAAATGACGCACGGGCTGGAGCAACATTCCGCCAAAAGTTACGCGCAAGCTGTCGCCCAACAGCTCGGCGCGATGATGCTCGGTGCTAACCTCGACACCGGCTCGAACATTGACTGGGGAAAATTTTCCGCGATGGTCGATTATTCCATTGCAAAAAATATCAACGTGCCCGTCGAATACGAAGCTGACGAAGGCGGCTTTTACTTGATGACGAGCGCGGGCTTCAATCCCGGCGGCGGCGCGGCGGCAATGAATCGCCTTGATTATTACGTTCGATACGAGACGCAAGATATTTTGGAATTCGACGTGCACGACAAACCCAGCGAGCAAACTTTCAGCGACCACCCCGACACCGAAAAGCGCGAGGCTAAGTTGGCGCAGATGATGAGCGAATACGGCGGCGGACATGTTATCGTTCGCAAAGTTGACCGCGCCTACAAAGTTCTGATTGACGGGCGCGAAATTTTTTACTCCATGAATGTCGGCAACGACTCGAACAGCGCGGCGGTTAATGCTTACTACTTCGCGGGCGGGCTGAGCAGAGCTTTTCACGATTACGATTCGATTGACGGCTGGAAATTTCGACGCGTCGGCAACAAAATTGAATTTTTGAACGACGACTTTGTCTATCGCGAACTGCGCGAGCTTACGGCACTTTACAACCTCGGCGAAAAAGTTCAAACGTTGGTCGAGCTGGCTTACAAATATGAAAGTCCTCGGACGCGCGAAAGAATTTTTGAGGCGGAGGAGAGGCGCAAAGCATTTTGGGCGAAGATAAAATCGGACGCCGCCGCCGCCAAAGCTAAGGCCGCCACGCAGCTCCGAATCAACGCGGACATCTACAACGACCACGGGGAGGGCGAACTTGCGCTTGTGGAAATTGAACGCGCCCTTAACGCGAAAAATCAAGACGACGTTGCGGAGTGTTTAGCGATACGCGGGCGAGCGAAGGCGATTTGCGGCGATTATGACGGCGCACTTGTCGACGTGAACGCCGCTGTTGATAAAGACTCCGCGAACTTGTATAATTTTTTAAATCGGGCGGACGTGCGGCACATGCGCGGCGAGCTGGAGCTTGCGCTGGCGGACATTGACCGCGCTTTGACGATTGACGAAAAAAATCCTATTCCCTACAAGTTGCAGGCGGAAATTTTCGACGAGAGCGGACAAGCTGATAAAGCCGAGGAGAGCTATCGCAAACTTTACGAGCTGACGAAAAAAAATCCGCGCGTCGTTCCGCTGAATTACTTGGAAAAGATTGACCCGAAGGCGGCGGAGAAAATTCGCAAGCAAAAAGATAAAAAGGAGACGACTGATGAAGAATCTTGAACCGTTCGAGAAAACAATTTTCGTGACGCGACCAGTCTTCCCGACGATTGAAGAAGTCACGGAAAAATTGCGCGACATTTGGCAATCGAAGTGGCTGACGAACAACGGACCGCAACACACGATGCTTGAGCGCGAGCTGAAAAATTTTTTAAAGGTGCCGCACCTGTCGCTGTTCAATAACGGGACAATCGCGCTGATAGTTGCCTGTCAAAGTCTGCGGTTGAGCGGCGAAGTTATCACGACGCCTTTTACTTTTGCCGCGACGCCGCACGTTTTAACTTGGAACAATATCGCGCCGATTTTCTGCGACATTGACGCCGAGACCATGAACATTGACGCCGCAAAAATCGAATCGATGATAACGCCGCGCACGACGGCAATTTTGGCGGTGCACGTGTTCGGGACGCCCTGCGACGTGGAAAAAATTCAGGAGGTTGCTGACCGCTACGGCTTGCGAGTGATTTACGACGCGGCGCATGCATTCGGCGTGGAAATTGGCGGGCGTGGCATCGGCAACTGCGGCGATATTTCCATGCTGAGTTTTCACGCGACGAAACTTTATCACACGGTCGAGGGCGGCGCACTTGCCATGAAGGACGAACACGTTAAGCAACGGATTGACCTGCTGAAAAATTTTGGCATAAAGAACGAGGAGGAAGTCGTCATGCCCGGCATAAACGGCAAACTCGACGAGGTGCGGGCGGCTATCGGGCGAATCATGCTAAACTACGTGGAAGGCGAGCGGCAGAAAAGATTTCATCTGCACGAAATTTACAACGAGGAACTTGCTGACGTTGAGGGCGTTAAAGTCATGCCGACCTGCGCGGCGGACGTCAAGCTGAATTATCAATATTACGTGATTCGCATTGATGAAAAAATTTTCGGGCGGTCGCGGAATTTCGTTCAAGGCGCGTTTAAAAATTTCAACGTCTACACGCGAAAATATTTTCATCCGCTGTGCAGTGAGTACACTTGCTATCGTCAGCTGAATTCGTCAAGCCCCGCCAATCTTCCCGCCGCCAATATCATCGGGCAACAAGTTTTGAGCATGCCCATGTACGGCGATTTGACGGAGGACGACGTCAGGAAAATTTGTGCGATTTTAAAAAGTTTTAGGAGATAGAAAATGTTTGCAACGATACGCGCGATTTCAACTTACTTGCCCGCGCAGATTGAAAATAATTCGGAGCTGATTGACGCCCGCTTTATAAAAAAAATCGGCGTGAATTGCCGCCACATCTGCACGAAGGACGAGGCGGCGGGCGATTTGGCATTCCACGCCGCCGAAAAACTTTTTGCCGAATACGACATTGACCGCCACGAGACGGATTTTATTTTGCTGTGCACGCAACACCCCGACCACTTGGGTCCGCACACTTCCGCGCACTTGCAACACCGGCTCGGCTTGAAAAAATCTGTCGGCACGATGGACATTTCGCTGGGCTGTTCGGGCTACGTCTACGGGTTGGCGATTGCCAAAGGTTTAATCGAGACCGGGCTTGCGAAAAAAATTCTGTTCATCACGTCGAGCGTCTACACGAAATACATCAACGCCCGCGACAAGGCGACGCGTCCGCTTTTCGGCGACGGTGCCACGGCGACTTGGATTGACGGCGGCGATAAAGAAAATCTTCGGGCGTTCGTGTTCGGCTCGGACGGCTCGCGCTTCGACAAATTGATTATACCTGTCGGCGGCTCTCGCCACATGCCCCGCGACAATCCCGAAATTTTTTCAACCGACGACAACGGCAATTACCGCTCCAACTACGAAATTTTTATGGACGGCATGGCGATAACTTATTTCACGCTGCGCGAAGTGCCGCCGCTCGTCGAAAAAGTTTTAGCCGCCGCAAATTTGACACGCGCCGATTTGGACTACTGCATTTTCCACCAAGCCAACAAGTTCATGATGACTTATCTGCGCGACAAGGCGAACTTAAACGACGTGCCCTTCCACAACGACATTTCGGTGACGGGCAATTTAGTTTCGGGCAGCGTGCCGCTCGCGATTGAACAAGTCGTAAAAAATTCCGGCGCGAAAAATTTAAAATGCGTCATGCTTGCGGGCTTCGGCGTCGGCTTGAGTTGGGCGGGTTGCATTGCTGATTTATCGGGAATTAAGGAGGCTGTAAATGACAAATCCTAAAGTCAGTGTGATATTGACAAGTTATAATCATGCGGCATACGTGGCGGCGGCGATTGAGAGCGTACTAAATCAGACGTTCACGGACTTTGAACTTTTAATCGTCGACGACGGCTCCACCGACGACAGCCGCGAAATCATCAAAACTTTCGACGACGAGCGCATAAAAACTTTTCTCTACGCGGAAAATCACGGGGCTAGGTTTGCCGTCGCCGAAGCCGTCAAATCTGCGCGGGGGAAATATATCGCCGTGCACCACTCCGACGACCTGTGGACTCCCGACAAGTTGGAAAAGCAGGTTGCCTTCCTCGACGCCAACGAAAATTTTGCCGCGTGCTTCACTTGGGTTAATTTCGTCGACGAACACGGAAATGTTTACGAGCCGGACGAAAAAGATTTTTATCACAAAATTTTTGAGCAGGAGAACCGCTCCCGCGCCGAGTGGCTGAATTATTTTTTCTACAACACGAACTGCCTTTGCCACCCGTCAGCGATGCTCCGCCGCGAAATTTTCGGAGAAACTCATCTGCTCGACACGCACGGCTTCTGGCAGTTGCCAGATTATTTGATGTGGATTCGGCTCTGCTTCCACGCGGACATTTTTATTTTGCAGGAGCGGTTGACGAATTTTCGGTTGCGGCGGACGCGGCAGGAAAATTTTTCGGCGACGACCTTTGATAAAAACATTCGCATGGAGCTGGAATTTTTATTCGTGGTGCGCGAATTCGTCAGCAGTTTCAAGGACGATAAATTTTTCTTTGAAGTTTTCCCCGAAGCCGAAAAATTTATCGTCGACGGGCAGATTAATCGCAACTTCGCGCTGGCGCAACTGTGCTTTGACAGAAAATATATCGCCACTTCCGCTTTCCGATTGACGGGCTTGGAACTTTTGAAAAATCTTTTGAGCGACCCCGCCGCCGCCGCGCAGATTAAAGAACTCTACGGCTACGACGAAAAAACTTTCCTCCGTGACGGCGGAACTTACGACGTGTTCAATTTGACGCATAAGCTCGACGTGCTCAACGCCAAAATTTTTATCATCGTCGATAACGAATACACTTTGGCGGCGGAAAAAATTATTAGCGTCGACGCGAACAGGAAATTTTACGGGCGAATTGACTTCGACACTGACGCCCCGATTAATTTTTTGCGCTTCGACCCCGACACGAATTTTATTTCCGTCAAAATTAATCGCGTGCTGATTAACGGCGTGGAGCAAAAAGTTCACATCGACAACGCCGACAAATTTGTCAACGGCTTCCGCAGATTTTTGACGAACGACCCGCAAATTTTTTTCGCGGTTGGAAATCTGGCGGGGCACGTGACTTTTGAAATTTTCGGCGAGAAGGAGGAAAATTATTCCGCCATTCTCAACCGCAACATAAGCAAGCTGGTCAAACTCAACGCCGAACTCAAGGAGGTAAACGCGACACTCAACGCCGAGAATCAACGCTTGACGAAATCCGACGGCTTGCGCGATTCTTTCCGCCAATGGACGCGCCTGGACAGCAAGGACAAAGTTCTTTCCGCCGCCCGATTCTTTTATAAAAGTTTGCCAATCGACGACGAGAAAAAAGTTGCGCTCAAGGATAAATTCTACATGACGTTCGCGCCGCTGTTGAAGAACACGAAACGCTACAAGATTTGGCAGATGGCGCAACTTGCGCAAGGCTCGCCTAACGTGGTGAATATTACTCCCGTCGGAGAAAAATTTTTCGACGGCGAACTTTTCATTCAGCCGGGCAAAATCGCGATTCAGGCGCACATTTTTTATTTGGACTTGCTGGACGAGATGGCGGCTTACTGCGCGAACATGCCCTTCAAATTCGACGCGCTGATTTCGATTATCGACGATTCGGCGGAGGAAAAGGTTCGCGCCGCCTTTGAAAAAATTGACAACGTGGATAAATGCGTCGTGCGCGTCGTGCCCAATCGCGGGCGAGACGTTGCGCCGTTCCTCGTCGGCTTCGGAGACCTTCTGCCCAAATACGATTTCCTTGCGCACATTCATTCCAAAAAATCTCTCTACACGGGCAACGAACAGCAGAATTGGCGCAAATATCTTTTTCAAGCTCTTTTGGGCAGCCCCGAACGTTTGCGGAAAATTTTTCGGGCTTTCCACGAAAATCCGCGGCTCGGTTTAGTTTATCCGCAACCGTCGACGATTATGCCCTACATTGCTTGCACGTGGCTTTCCAATCGGCAAGTCGGGCAGGAACTTTTGCGGCGGGCGGGCATTCCGCTCCCCAAGACGAATTATTTTGATTTCCCCGTCGGCACGATGTTTTGGGCGCGGAGCGACGCCTTGAAAAAAATTTTTAAGCTCGGCTTGACGATTGAAGATTTTCCGCCCGAACAAAAACAAAACGACGGGACGATTGCGCATGCCTTTGAACGTTCCGTTGCGCTCGCCGCCGCCGCTGAGGGCATGGATTTTTATGAATTCAATCCCGCAGATGAAAGTTATTCCGTCAATATCGGCGGCAAAAATCTTTGGCAATATTTCGGTCACAACGCCGAAGATATTTCCTTCGTGGCGAAAAATGAAATTGTGACGTTCGATATTTTTGATACGCTGTTGATGCGCCTTGTCGCCGAACCGTATCACGTCAACGAAATTATTCGGCTCAAGGTTGAAGATTTGCTCGGACGCGATTTTGATTTCCCGACGCTGAGAATTAAGGCGGAGGAAAATGCCCGTCAAGTTAAGGGCGGCGACGTGACGCTTGACGACATTTATAAAAGTTTCGGCGAACTTGCCAAACTCGACGCGCAGACTTGCAAAAAAATTCGCGAGCTTGAAGTTGCGACGGAAGTCAAATTGATTCTGCCGCGTGCCGATGTTGTGGCGTGGTTTAACGAACTGCGCGACAAATACAGCAGGGAAATTTGGCTGGTCTCCGATATGTACATGCAAACGCCCGATGTGAAACGCTTGCTGGAAAAATGCGGCGTCGCCGGCTACGACAAAATTTTAATTTCCTGCGAAACCGGCTTGCGCAAAGACACGGCGGAAGTTTGGGAAAATTTCATGAGCAACGGACTCAACGCCGACGGAAAATTGATTCACCTGGGCGACAACGAAACCAGCGATATTCAGTTGCCCGGCGACAGAGGTTTTGCCACGTATCACTTGATGAACGCGCTCAATCTGTTCACGCTGACGCCGTTTGGAAAAATACTCGTTGAACGTCTCGACAGAAAAAAATCTTTGTACGCGGGAATTTTCTTGGGCGTCGTGCTCGCGAAAAAATTTCAAAGCCCCTTTGCCCTAAACGAAGAACGGACGCCGCGCACGGGCAGAATCGTGATTCAAACTTTCCGCGACTTGGGCTATTGGTTTTACGGCACGCCGCTTTTGACGTTTATCTTGTGGCTGATTCAAAAAATGCAGGCGGACGGCATACAGCGGATTTTATTCTTTGCCCGCGACGGATTTTTTCTGCAGCCGCTCTATAAATTTGTGTGCGAACTGCTAAACCTCGCGCCCCTGCCGTCAGATTATTTTTACGCCTCGCGCCGCGCCGTGACTGTCGCTTCAATCAGGGAACTCGCGCAAACGGCGGACATGGTGAATCTCCACTTCGACGGCTCGCTGAAACTTTTCTTCAAAGTTCGTTTCGGCATTGAAATCGACGACGACACGGAAATTTCCCTGCCTGGAAAATCTTTTGAAATCGTCAACGCCGCGATTAAAGAGCACGCCGCAGAAATTTTATCGCACGCCGCCACCGAACAGAAAAATTACGAGAAATATATCGCCAACCTCGGCGGCTCGCTTGACAACGCCGGCGTCGTCGACATGGGCTATTCCGGCACGATTCAATATCATTTGCAGCGGCTGACGAAAAAAATTTTCACGGGCTACTACTTCGCCACGAATATTGAAAATCGTTTCGGCAAAGAGGCCGCCGACAGAATGCGCGGTTGTTTCGCCGAGAACCACGACTACGGGACGACGACTTCTGCAGTTTACAAATATCATCTGCTGTTCGAGAGTATTTTGACTGCGCCCGACGCCCAACTCCAATATTTCGACGCGGCGGGCAAGCCTGTCTTCGGCGAACCTGAACCGGGGCAAAGTCATTTCGAGGAGCTTAAAGAAATTCACGAAGGCATTAAAGATTTTTGCCGCGACGTGCTGGAGAATTTCGGCGATATAATTTTGCGCGTGCCGATTGATAAAAATTTTGTCGACGCGTGGGTTGATTCATTCCTGCGCGACAGTTTTATCATCGCACCGAATCTGCGCGGCATTTTCGATTTCGACGACGTTTATTGCAACGCCCTGCACGGCAACGCGCTTGACTTCTACAAACAAAACGCATAAAAAAATCCCCCCGCCGAAGCGCAGGGGGAAATTTTTTTTATCTGGCGGCGAAGGCCAAAACGCGCTGGGGCATTTCTTCCTTGTCGCAAACGTCGTTGTGCAAAATTTCAACGGCGGCAAAATTTTTGGGCATAATTCAAAAAAAATCCCCCGCCGAATCGCAGGGGGAAATTTTTTTATCTGGCGGCGAAGTACAAAACGCGTTGGGGCATTTCTTCCTTGTCGCAAATGTCGTTGTGCAGAATTTCAACGGCGGCAAAATTTTTGGGCATAATTCAAAAAAAATCCCCCGCCGAATCGCAGGGGGAAATTTTTTTATCTGGCGGCGAAGTACAAAACGCGTT
>JAFXNB010000170.1 GCA_017529935.1 Selenomonadaceae bacterium | reverse complement strand
GCGGGTCAATTTCTTTTCGTCGGATATTGGATTAGGAGAAGGAGCAGGGAAGAATTTTTCAACCTTGCTCCTTGTCTTGAATTAGAGGGGAGGTTAAACTCATGGCGGAATCAAGTGAATATCGCTCGACACTTACGCGAATCATGATTATCGCAACACTCGGCGGACTTTTATTCGGTTATGATACCGGCGTCGTAAACGGTGCATTGCCTTTTATGGCGGCACCCGACCAGCTCAATCTTGACCCGTTGCAAGAAGGCATGGTTGTTTCGGCATTATTGGTTGGCGCGGCTGTCGGTTCGTTCTGCGGCGGCAAACTCGCGGACTATCAAGGGCGCAAAACAAATATCCTTTGGCTATCAGTTATCTTTTTCGTATCAACGCTTGGCTGTTCGCTCGCTCCGAGTTTCCACGTTATGTTGGTCTCGCGTTTCGTCCTTGGACTTGCGGTCGGTGGCGCGTCGGTTACGGTTCCGGCTTATCTTGCAGAAATTTCACCGGCAGAACGTCGCGGGCGCATGGTCACCCAAAACGAGCTGATGATCGTCACGGGACAATTCCTCGCATTCCTCATCAATGCAATTATAGCCGTCGCCATGGAAGGCAATAATCAAGTATCTCGTCTCGTATTCAATCAACATCTTTGTAACTTTTGTGATGAATCACACTGTAAATTGTCGTTTGCCCTACGTTAAATTTTATCGCAAGAGCCTTTGCGTTAAATTCCGGATTGACCTTGCTGTAATGTTCGCGAATATAGCGGACATCGTCAGGCATTAATTTCGAGCGACTACACATCCAACTAGGCTTGTCGAATTTCTTTCGATTCACGATGTATCTGGAATTTTCTCCATAGGTAACCCATTCGAGATTTTCGACACAATCATTTGCTCTTTTACTATCGCGGTGGTGGACGACGGGTTTGTTTTCGGGATTGGGCAGAAACGCCTTAGCGACGAGGATACTAACCTTGCTGTGTTCAATTATACCGTTCTTGCTCAAGTGAACATAGGCATAGCCCTTTTTGCAAATGCAACGTTTTAAAAGTCTTTTGCCATTCTTGAGGATGCGCAGAATTCGTCCCATGTTGCTGACTTGGTAAAATCCTTCGTACCCAATGACATCGCGCCAAACTTCTTGCGGCAAGTCATCAATTTTTGAAGGTTCGCGGCTCAGCTTGTGCCAATTCGACAACGTGAATTTGACAGCCGACTTGAGCGGTTCGGATAATTCAGGCAGGGCTTGCAGAAAAATTTCCTTTGCTTCGTTTACGTTCATTTAAAATCGCTCCTTTGTGCTTGACGCAGCACGCCGAAACGCTTACAATCAAAAAAACAATTTGACTTGGCGTTTCGTGTGCCTTTAGATTTCTTGACGAAACTAATTTAGCACAAAGCGGGCGGCGGGTCAATTTTCTTTATGTGTCTTTTCGTCCCCGAAACAATGGGCAAGACGCTTGAGCAAATCGAACATCAATTCCGCAACTACAACCGCGAAGAAATTCAATCGGTCGGCACAACTCTTCAAGAGCATTAAAAATTTTTAGGAGGGCTTTTAAATGAAACTTTCAATCTGCTCGGACGTTTTCGGGAAAATCCCGTTCGGCGAAATGCTCGACAAAGTTAAGGCTTACGGTATCGGCGCAGTCGAAATTACAACCGGAGGATGGGGTGGAAAATTTTTCGTGCCCGATGCGCGCGACCTGCTCGACAACCCCGGCAAGCTCCAAGCTTTCAAGGACGAACTCGACAAACGCAACATTGCAATTTCCGCGCTCAACTGTTCGGGCAACCCGCTCGTCAACAATCCCATGGGCAAAGTTCACAGCCAAACGATTCACGACACCGCAGAACTCGCGGGCAAACTCGGCGTGAAAACTATCGTCACGATGTCGGGTCTTCCCGAAGCAAAAGCCGGCGACGTCACTCCGAACTGGATAACTTCGACAATTTCTTGGCCGGAATTCGACGGCATGAACTACATGGTTGAGGCCGTGAAGTATCAGTGGGAAGTCGCCGCGAAGTGGTGGAAAGAGTACGCCCAATTTGCCAAAGATAACGGCGTCGAAAAAATTGCGATTGAAGAATTTCCCTGCCAGCTCGTTTACAACGTACGCAGTCTCAACAAGCTCGTGGAAGTCGTCGGCGATGATTTAGGCAAGATGATTGGCATGAATCTTGACCCGTCGCATTTGATGATTCAGGGCGCGGAACCAATTGCCGCCGCCCGTGCTCTCGGCGAAAAGATTTTCTACATTCACGGCAAAGACGCCCGAATCGAACGCTACAAAGCTGACGTTGACGGCTTGCTTGAAAATCTGCCCGTCGATAAATCCGCTGACAGAACTTGGAATTATGTTGCAGTCGGTTGCGGACGTGACTTGCAATGGTGGAAAGAATTTTTCTCCGTGTGCCGTATGATGGGCTATAACGGTTATGTCTCGCTTGAAATGGAAGATTTGACGATGAGCGTCGAAGCCGGCTTGCAAACTTCAATCGACGCGCTGAATCAAACCATTAGCAAATAAGCTTACCTCTAATCTTTCGGATAAAATTTTATCCCCGTGAAAAATTTCGCGGGGAATTTTTTTGCCCATGACGATAACGAAAATTTATCAAAAAGTTGCAGGAATTTTTTTCGGCGCGGCAAATAAGCAAGAAAAGATAACGTAGGATTTTTTAGGAGGGATTACTTTGAGAGAGCTGGATGTTAAACTCATAACGGAGAACGTCGCCGAAATGTGCAAGGAGGCGGCGTATTATCTGCCGGACGATGTGTATCGCGGACTCAAGCGCGGACGCGAGACGGAAAAATCGCCCGTCGGGCAGATTGTCCTCGACCAGATTATCAAGAACGCCGAAATTGCACGTGCGGAGGATCGTCCCTATTGCCAAGATACCGGCATGACGATTGTCTTCTTGGAAGTCGGGCAGGACTTGCATATTGTCGGCGGCGATTTGGAAGAGGCTATCAACGCGGGCATTGCCAAAGGCTACACGGAAGGCTACCTGCGCAAGTCGGTCGTCGGCGAACCGCTGTTCAATCGTGTCAACACCAAGAACAACACGCCCGGCATCATCTACACCAAAATCGTTCCCGGCGACAAGCTCAGTATCACAATCGCGCCCAAAGGTTTCGGCTCGGAGAACAAATCGGGAATTAAAATGCTCGTGCCGGCGGACGGCGTGCGCGGCGTCAAAAAGGCTGTCATGGAAATTATTCTGCACGCCAGCATGAATCCTTGCCCGCCCATGGTCGTCGGCGTCGGTATCGGCGGAACGATGGACAGAGCCGCGCTCCTTTCCAAAAAAGCTTTGACTCGTTCGATTGATGAGCGCAACCCCATGCCCGAATACGCCAAACTTGAGCAGGAACTTTTGGACATGATTAACGCAACGGGTATTGGACCTCAGCTCGGCGGTACAACTTCCGCGCTTGCCGTCAACGTTGAATGGGGACCGACGCACATTGCGGGCTTGCCGGTTGCAGTCACGATTTGCTGTCACGCGATGCGCCACGCTCACAGAGTGCTGTAATTTTTTTGCAAAGGAGAGATTAACAGAATGGCTGAAAGTATCAGAATTACGACGCCGTTCACCGAGGAGATGTCGCGCAAGCTCCGCGCCGGCGACAGCGTCCTCATCACCGGCACGATTATCAGCGCAAGAGACGCCGCCCATAAAGTCATGACGGAAGCTCTTGCTCGCGGCGAAAAATTGCCCGTCGATTGGACAAATCAAATCGTTTACTATCTCGGTCCCACGCCCGCTAAACCCGGCGACCCGATTGGCTCTTGTGGTCCGACGACTTCGGGCAGAATGGACGCCTATACTCCCACGATGCTTGACCAAGGTATAAAGGGCATGGTCGGCAAAGGCTCGCGCACAAAAGAAGTTGTCGAGTCAATGAAAAAGAACGGCGCAACTTATTTCGCGGCGGTCGGCGGTGCGGCGGCACTGATTGCAAAGTCCGTTAAAAGTTACACCGTGCTTGCTTATCCCGAACTCGGTCCTGAAGCAGTTGCGGCTTTGGAGGTCGTTGATTTCCCCGCCATTGTCGTTATCGACTGCGAAGGCAACAACTTCTATGAAATCGGGCAAAAGGATTATCGTCACTTCGACATAAATCAAATCTAGGGTAAAAGGGAGGCTCGCATTTTGCGACACCTCCCGCGCCCTTCAAAACAAGGAGGTCACAATGTTCCATACAACTTTTTATTTACGGCGGTTGC
>JAFXNB010000020.1 GCA_017529935.1 Selenomonadaceae bacterium | reverse complement strand
TTTATCAAAGGTTTCTAAAATATCGCGGTCGGGTTCGCTGTCGAATTTGCTGACGAGGAAAATTGCAATCAGCGCGAAGATAAATCCTGGGACAATTTCATATAGCCCGAAGAGTTCAAACTGTTTCCAAATCAGAACGGTGGAGCCGCCGACAATAATTCCAGCGATAACTCCTGCGCGGGTGGTGCGTTTCCAGAACAAACTCATCAAAATGGCGGGACCGAACGCCGCGCCGAAGCCCGCCCAAGCATAGGCGACCATGTCGAGGATAAAGCTGTCAGGATTGAAGCCGAGGTAGACGGCGATCGAGGCGATAATCAAGACGGAGGCGCGGGAAATCCACACCAGCTCCGCTTGGTCTGCGTCCTTGCGAAGGAGTGTTTTGTAAAAATCCTGCGCGAACGCTGACGCCGCGACCAAAAGTTGGGACGACGCCGTCGACATAATCGCCGCCAAAACCGCGCTCAAAAGCAAGCCCGCGACAATCGGCGGGAAAAGTTGGTTCGTCATGAGCAGGAAGACGGTTTCGGCGTTGGTGCCCTCCAGCGTTTCCGTCAAGTATACTGTGCCGACCATGCCGATTGATACCGCCGCCGCCAAAGAGAGCGTCACCCACGTCATTGCGATTCGCGTTGCTTGCGGCAGTTCCTTTGTCGATTTGATTGCCATGAACCTAACCAAAATGTGCGGCTGTCCGAAGTAGCCGATACCCCACGCCAGAAGCGAGATTAATTCAATCGCGCCCATCGTCGAGCCGTCGGGTTTCGTCAGCGGCTGGAACATTGATTCTTTGTAGGCGGAAATTGCGCTGATTGTGTCGCCGAAGCCGCCCAAACTCATCGCCGCGCAGATTGGCACGATTAAAATTGCAAAAAACATCATCACACCTTGGATAAAATCCGTGCGAGAGACTGCCAGAAAGCCGCCAATTAGTGTGTAGAAGACGACCGAGCCTGCGCCTAAAAATATCGCGTACTGGAATTGCAGACCAAAGACCGTCTCGAATAATTTGCCCGCCGCCACGAAGCCCGATGACGTGTACAGGATAAAAAATATCAGGATAAAAATCGCGGGGACGATTCGGAGCAAATTGCTCGTGTCCTTGTAACGATTCTGCAAAAATTCGGGGAGCGTCAAAGCATTTCCGGCAAGTTCTGTGTATCTGCGGAGCCTAGCCGCCACGAAATACCAGTTCGCCCACGTGCCGATAGCAATACCAATGGCAATCCACGCAGAATTCAAGCCCGCAAGGTAAGCGAAGCCAGGCACGCCCATAAGCATCCAGCCGCTCATATCGGACGCCTCAGCACTTAGCGACGTGACCCACGCGCCCAATTTCCTGTTGCCGAGGAAATAATCGCTCATGTTTTTTGTTCGGCGGTAGTAGTAAACGCCAATCGCCATCATCAAGCCGATATACAGCACGAAGGCGTTGATAACCATTATATCGTTTGTCAAAACAAAATCCTCCTCCTTCCATTTCAAAACTTGAATATTATACCCGCGCAGAATTTTTTTGGCAATAAAAAATGCCGCCGTTTAGGGCGACAAAAAATTTTCGGTTGATTATCTGCGTCCGGCTTTTGCTTCGTAGGCGACTTGCATGTTTTGAATTGCGGGTTGATAATTTTGATTCACTGAAAGGGCGCGAGTGTAACAATCAATCGCCGTGTCGTAGTCGCCGAGCTGATAATAGCAAAGTCCAAGATTGGTAAAGGAGGCAGTTAAAGTTGAACCAATTTCAATGGCTTTCTTGAAGTCGACGATAGCCCGCTGATAATCTTTTCTGTCGAAGTAAATCAAGCCGCGATTGTTGTAAATGTCGCCGTCTTTGGGGTCGAGAGTAAGAGCTTGGTTGAAGTCTTCGATAGCGCGATCCGAATTAATGCCCCGATAACAAGCACCGCGAGTGTTGTAAATGTCTGCCGTGTTAATTCCGAGTTCAATGGCGCGTGTCAAATCCTTTATCGCCATTTCGCAATTCGGCATCCACGAATAAACGACGCCGCGATTTTGATAAGCCTCTGCATAGCTTGGATTAATTTCAATGGCGCGTGATAAATCGCTTATTGCTCTTTGGAAAATCGAGTTAGCCTCTTTGCCCGTTGAGTTCTTGTAGTCGGCCATTTTTCCCGTTATCAAGCCGCGATTGTTGTAGCCGACGGCATTGTTGGGATTTAATTCGACGGCGCGATTATAATCCTTGAACGCATCATCATAACGATTGAGAATTTCAAAGACTGTGCCGCGATTGTTATAGGCGTCAGAATAATTCGGGTCGAGTTCAATGGCGCGCGTAAAGTCGGCAATAGATTTTTCGTAATCTTTTTTGAGCTTGTAAGCATAGCCGCGATTGTTGTAAACGACGGCGTTGTTTGGCTCGCTTTGAAGTTTTTGCGTATATTGAGCAATCGCGCTGTCAGCGTCAAAATTCATCGGCGCGGCAAATGCGGGAGCCGCCAATAAACTCATCGCTAAAAAGCCGCCCGCGATTATTTGAGAAAATTTTTTCAACATGTCAATCACCTGCTCAATACAAGAAAACAACGGCGGTCTTGTTGAGGAAACCGCTGGTTCCGTTTTCGATCAAAATGCGGCTACCGTCCGCCTCGCTGACTACGGGGTTGGCGTTGTGGTCTTCAAGGCGTTCGGCTTTTATGACGAGCGGATTGGAGCCTGCACGCCCTGCCATACCTCTATCAGTTGCATAATTAACCATGCCGTCGCGGACGACCAAATCATAGTTCAAATTTTCGTGCCCGTAGAGCTTGACACCCTTGACATTTTTAATGACAGGACTCATGACGGGATTGAGATTAAAACCTCTGCAATCAATAATCAAGCCGGTGTAGCCGCCAATCGCCGCCATGGGAGAATTTCCGCCGCCGCTTACTGTGGTTACACCTACGGAGCCGCCCGTTTGACTGTCAGCGGGCATGGAGGGAATAACTTCGGGCGCGGGTTGCGGGAAAGGTTCAATGACGGGCGGAGGAGCAATGACGGCTTTGGACAGACCGTTATCGCCGAACATGGGCAGTTGCATTGTTACGGAATAGCCGCCGCCAGCAAGTTCGCCTTCAGAAACGATAACCGCACCCTTGATAACCGCGCTGACTCTCGTCTTGACAATGTCGGAAGTCAACATCATCTGTTCAACGGTCGTTTCCGCGTCGACTTGCACGCCCTGAACCATCTCGGCAAGTTGACGATAAGCGTCGCTGATTGCCGCCCGACGCGCCATCATTGACGCATGCGCCGGAGTTCTTACCATGGCGGGATTCGCCGTGCCCATTCCCGTCACCGTTATGACTTGACCGCCCCAATCAACCGCCGCCTCGGCACGCACGCCCGTCAGCAAAAACATTGTCACCAAGAGCACTGTCAAGCACGTGAACAACTTTTTCATTTAAAATACCCCCTAAAAATTAACCTTTTTCTATTTGAGCCGCCGCCGCTTTAGATTCTTTCTTGCTTGGATCTTTTATGCCGCGAGCCTTGCGATATTCTTCGGTTGCTGTCTTCAAAGATTTAGAGAGTTCATTACGAATTTTCAACAGAGCGTCAGTTTCTTGAGCAATAGCTATAATGTTGCCTATACCTTCGACGACATTGCCAGACGCCACGCTTTTAAGTTGCGCCGCCGTGATAAATCCAATTTGAGTGTAGGAGACGCCCGCCATAACATCGGAAAGCACACGTTGATTGTTGGCAGTCTTTATGAATTCGTCGATTTGCTTAAGTTTTTCCTCGTCGCCAGAAGCCAACGCATCCGATAAATATTTCTTAACATTTTCGGCGTCATCTTTATTTTGTTTGGCACCGTTTTTCATATTAAGACCGGCATCGGAAGTTTTTACGGCGGACTTCACAGCTTGTTCTTGCGTAATCAAATTTTTGTTGGCAATGCTGTCGTCGGTTGCAACTTTAACATTCGTGTAAGCACTGGCGAGCAATGCCGTCGAATAATAAAAATTTTCAAGCATTCTCTTGTTGGCAGTGTTTATGTCACCACCGGCTACACCGAGCAGACTGCTGGCGATTTGCCCCAAATTAAATGCCTCCGCCGTCGGAGCACTTACACCGCCACCGATAACGCCCAAAATGACAGCAGTAGCCGCCACTTTTTTAAAAAACTTCTTCATAACCATTCCTCCTATCATTTAACACGAAAGATAAATTTACTGATACTCGACCGAAGCCGTAATATCCGCATGAAAAATTATTTTTGCGCCCAATATTTAACTAGGCTGTCGGTAATCGATTTTGAGGAAGTAACTGCTGCCTTTTCAAAGAGGAACATGCCGTAGCGATTTACATCTGCGCTCGGAACGCTCAAAACCTCGCTGCCGTCGTAATCCTCGATAATCGTGAAATTGTTCAAGCAGTCCAGCGAGTGAATATCCATTTCGCAAGACATCGTAACGCCGTCGGCGTGCTCCAATTCCTTTGCCATTCTTATTTCGCCGACAATCGCCGTGCAAATTTCGGGATTTTCTTTAGTTTTCTGCTTGACGAACTCGACGAATTGATTAAAGTCCATGGAGCGCGTTTGATTGAGTTGTCCGATAACTTCATCGGCGTTGGCGACAACAAATTTATTTTCCTTAAGCCGCGTCATGTACCGTTGAAGTATGACGTTTTCGGCACTGCGGAGTTGCTCCTCCGTCACGTTGCCGACAAACCGGACGAAAACATAAACTTCGCGGGTAACGTCATTGGCGTGGAAAATTTTGACGAGCTGACCGAGGGCGAATTGAATGTCTGTATATTTAATTTCAACTCTGCCCGTGACGAACGCGCCCGAAGAATTTTTGCCGCGCTTTTCCACGTGAACTTTGTCAATAAAGCTGTTGTAAAGTTTAAGTAGCTGTTGATAGGGTGAGGCGGGGTCGTCGCTGCGTTCGGTGATTTGCGCCAAGACGCGCTTAATCGTCGAAAGTTTCATGTCCTCAATCGCTGCCGCCTCAGTTGCACCTTTGCCGCCCGAAGGTATACCGCGCGGAGTAGCAGCATAAACGTTCGCCGAAAAACTTTGCGCGAGAAAAATTACCGCCAGCATAATCAAGAGCTTACCGAAAAAATTTTTCATGTCGTCACCTCAAAACGAGAGATGAATTTTGGTCGCGCCGAGTTCGCCGCTGGGATTGATGCCCGGTTGAATTCCGGAAATTGAACTCAGAAGAGCTTCCTGCAATTCGCCGATATTTGAATAAGAATCCGTCGATACAAAAAATGCCAAAGTCGTCGCGTTCGGTCTGGTCATGCGAATTATTTTGCAATGTGCGCTGTCAAGCCCCGCTTTAATCAGCGGATACTGCGCTTGATAATTCGTCACGTTGCCGATAACGACAGAAGTTTTTATGTTAATGTAGCCGCCGCGTGTTTCATTTTGGACGGTCTCAAGGGCTTGCTTCGCCAAAGACTCCATTGCCTCGCGGGTGGCGTTTTCTTTTGCGTTAAAAATTGCTTCGCTTTCGGTGGCGGCGACGCCCTTAACGTATTTGCTGTAAACGTCGACTTCGCTAGAATCCAAGCCGATTAATTCAAAGGAGGCGTTGACGACAGCTTCATACACTCCGCCCGATTTTTTTACCGATTCAACATCCAACACGCCGCGCAGAAGAGCATTTTCTGATTCGCGGGTTTCTTTGGCACGGGCACGCGCTTTAAGACGAACATCAGGGTCGCTCGCGTGGTAAATCAAGTATTCGACGACGCTGTCATTTGTCACGGCGCGGAAGCCGACAAATTTTAATTTCGCGTTGAGGTAGTCGCCGAATTCGGGACTGTATTTATATGCGCCGCGATTTTTTTCTATTACGGCAGTCATAATTCCGCCGCGAGAATTGGAGTCATTTACGTTAGCATCAAGCTGAGATTTTAAATCCTGTGCAAATTGGCGGATTCTTTCCGTGCTGGCATTTACATCAAGCTCGACAAAAAAAATATCGCCGCGCACTTCCTCCGAAATGACGCGATTTATCGTTATGTAGCCGTCCGACTTCAAAACAATTTCATCTTTAACGACCATGAAATTTGCAACTTCCGTCGTGCTCGTAACTTTGACGCCCGCAACGGCCTCGACGGCGTCGCGCATTGCCTGCTTGCGCGCTTCTTTTTTTGCGCCGTCAATGTCGCCGTTGACTATCGGAGCAAAACCTTTGACTACAACAGCTTCAGCCGGCGAAATTGAACTGGTAAGGATTGTGCAGATTGCAAACGTCAGCAAAAAAATTTTAGGTAGAAAATTTTTCATCACTTAACCTTCTTTCCTGCTTGAGCCGCCGCCGATTTAACTGCCGCGCCAATCATCAGCCCGCCAAAAATTTCTTGCTCGTCCTTTATAATTTTGTTGGCGGAGGAATTTGTCTTGAGAAATTCTTCCGTAACGTCGTTGGTGACTTCGATAACTTTGCCGCTGACGTTGCTTTTCATCCAAAGACGATACGCTTTGAAGCCGTTAATGTCGGAGGTGTATTTCGTCTCGATTTCCTTGCTGCCCGCGCCCGTCACGTCAAGATAAATTTTGTGGTCAACTTTGGTCGGCATGCGGATACTTTTTTCTCCGGAGTGAGACGTATTCATTTTTGCGACGTAAAAGCCTTGCGTGGCGTCGGTCGTCCAGCTGGAGGTATCGCCTTCTAAAATCATCGGGTAGACAATCTTGCCCGTGTGCGCGGCGAAATCGCTCGTGAAAACATTGCCCGCAATACGTTGCATTAATTTATTCATGCCCAAAACGCCGCGAGCTTTCTCCGAACTGTAGGAAACATTTTCCACGCGATAAGTTTCAACGCGATATTCTTTGTCCGCCAGCCCTTTGACGACTTTGCTCGCCTTTGCAAAATCCAAATGCTTCTTAATCATATCCGCCGTAAAGTTCGCATAAATTCTGGCAAGCTCCACTTGACTTTTCTCGGTCATGTCGCTGATTGCATTGCTCAGCGGAATTGATTCGTAAAAATGGAGCGGAATATTGCTTAGGATAGTCAACGCGCCGCTCTCGTCGTCTTCGCCGCAAAAAGCAATGTCTATCGCCGAAACGATTATGTACTTGTGATAAACTTGATTGTTGATGACGTAAGTTTTATCAATCGAATAATCCGTCACGACGATTGGCACTAAGGCAATCGGCTCACTCATTGCCGAATCGCTTAGTTCAAAATTGCGCTCGGAAAGGTCGCCAACATCGAGCGTCATCTTCAACTTGAACGGCAATTTGTCTTTCTGTTCAGTGAGTTTGTCGGCGATGGCTTTGGCAATTATTTCGCGATTAGCTTTCTGTTCTGCGGCAGTTCCCGCGTTCAAAAGTTGGTAGCCGCGCCGTCTTTCCGCATGGTGATAATCGTCTGCAATCGTCATCGTGTATATATCACGCGACCAAACAATTTCGGGCAATTCCTTTGCTTCGGCGACGCTGAAAATACTCATCAAGAGTAGCCCGCCGAAAAAAAGTTGCCTCATTGCATTTCCAAAAAATTTTCTCCACATAAAAATCCCCCCTATCCAATGGCAAAGTTTACATTATGATTGCAATTAACATAACAGGGGACGGGGTATTATGTCGGCAAATTTTTTGCTTTATGAAAATTTTTCAGAAATAAAACGGCCGCGCACTTTTTGGTTTTTTCGCGTCACTTTTTCGGGCTTTGTGTTGCGCCGGAAAAATTTTCTGATATAATGCGGGCGAACGGGAGGGAGGCGTTCTTTATGTTAAAAAAATTTTTAATCTATGTGTTAATGGCGGCGACCTTGTTCATGACGGGTTGCGGCTCGCAAAAAGTCGAGGGCACGCCCGATAAAGCAATTCTTGCCTACGCGGAAATATTCATGACGGGCGACAGTGCGAATTTAGCGGCGGCGGGTTTCTCCCCGGCGTACAAGGAAAATATTCGCGAGCAGATGGCGGAGGCTTTCACCGAAAGTTTCAAGGAAATTGTGCCGCTCAACGACGCGAGCACTTCCGCTATCATGGAAAAATTTTATTCGAGATTCAAGGACGAGATGGAGTTCCAAGTTGCGCTCAAAAAAGATGACGCCAAAAATCCCGTCGTCGAATTGAAAACCACTCCGCCCGACCAAGTCGCCGCGAACAGGGCGGCAATCTCCAACGACGAATTAATCGCCTTAATCGGCATGGTCGGACAACTCAAATCTGACGGCGCAAACGACGAGCAACTCCTGAACAATGCCGAAGTTCAAAAATTGGCGGTGACCGCGATTGATAAATACATCGACAACATTCCGCTCCAGCCGGAAAAATCTATCGACGTGACATGCGCGGCTGTCGAAGGCTCAGACGGAAAAACTATTTGGGTTCCGCAGGATTTGAAAATTTTCAAGGATTTTATTCGCGGGCAGAATTAAGTTGGAGGCAAATAACATGACGGCAAACGCACCCCAAGCGATTCTAGCCTATGCGCAACTCTATGCATACGGCTTGCCCGAAGAGCCGGAAGCGGCGGGCATGACAGAGGAAATAATTCAAAGCGTGCAAGTTAAAGTTATCATTCGCGCCGTAAGACCCCTAGCTTTAGCTATGGGGATATAAGGCGCACATTGACTTTCAAAACTAACAAATGTAAAATAAAAATCTAAAGAATATTGAGGAAAGGAGAAGTCTTGCGTTTGACAACAGCTGAAATCGAAAACCAAGTGCTTAAAAAGCGGTAGGCTGTTTAGCAAGAAACAGGGCGCGTGTACCGTCCTCATGGCAATTTAAAGACCTTGCCCGGTAGGAGCCGCAGAAGTGATAGGTCACAAGTACACACCTACCGTGGGACACACGGGAAGTTACGCCTTTGGAGACCATGTAAGACGCAATCTCGGCGCAACGGTCGTTGAATTAGGAATCCCTCCGGCTTTAGCCGTGGGGAGTGTCAATGGGCACCCGTTGCCCCCGAAGCGATTGCACAATTCGTGACGGGACAGCTTTAAAATATTTTTAACGGAGGTCTTTTACATGTTGAGGAAAGTTTTATTTGGAGCATTGACGCTGATGTTGGCGTTGTGCTTGGTCGGTTGCGGCGGCAAAAAAGACGCGGCGGGCGGCGATGCTAAGAAGGAAGAACCTAAAGCGGCGGAGACCGTTAAGGCTCCCGAAGGCAGCGCGGACAAAGCCGTCCTTGCTTACGCCCAACTTTACGCTTACGGCGTGATTGAGGACGAGAATCAGGCGGCGGCGGGCATGACCGAAAAGGACATTGAACAAGTTCAAGACCAAGTGCTCTCCCCGATAGTCGACGCCTTCAAACAGTACCCGCTCAGCGACGAAAGTGTTGCCGAAATGACTGGAAAGTACGTCGGCAAATTGCACACCGCCATGGACATGAAAGCGACGATTAAAAAGGACGACGCGACCAATCCCGTTGTCGAATTGACTGCCACGACAATCAACCAAGAGGGCGCGGCTAAAGTTGCCGAAACCAACGAAGATTTAGTCGCGCTCGGCGTCGCTTACGGCGAACTTCAGGCGCAAGGCTTGACGGAAGCCCAGCTTAAGGAAAGCCCCGAATTTCAGCAGTTCGCGCTTGAATCAATCGACAAGTACATTAACGAATTCCCGCTCAATCCCGAATCCAGCCTTGAAGTTACCTGCCAAGCTGTCGAAGGCTCCGACGGAAAAATGTATTGGGCACCCAAAGACCCCCAAGCTGTCGCCAAATTCGTCACCGGTCAGAAATAATTTTATAGCGCAAAAATTTTTTGCCGCAAGTTGAGCGGCATTTTTTTTAGGAAAAGGAGTTGAGGACATGCAAAAGTTTCGACGATTATTTTTGCTGGCGATTTTTATCGTGGCGGCAATGGTGGCGGCGGGCTGTGACGATTCGGCTACCAAAGATGGCGGCGCGACCAAATCAGTTAAATCCGCGAACTTCACCGACACTTACAAGGCGGACGACACGTGGCTTGTTTATTGGTATCTTTGCGGCACGGATTTGGAGACGAGCAACGGCGCGGCGTCGGCTGACTTTCAGGAGCTGTTGGAAGTCAAGCTACCCGCCAACGTGAAATTTTTAATTCAGACGGGCGGCACCAATCAATGGCAAAACAACGTTGTCTCTAGCAATGCCGTCGAGCGTTTCCTCTGCACCTCGGACGGACTTCAACGCCTTGAAACTTTGAACGACGCCGATATGGGCAACGTCAACACGCTGGCGGATTTCATTCGCTACGGCAACGACAACTACACCGCCGACCACAAAGTTTTTGTGTTTTGGGATCACGGCGGCGGCTCGGCAGTTGGCATTTGTTTGGACGAGAGAACCGGCAACATGCTCAGCTTGAATGATGTGCGCGCCGCGTTTACTTCCGTTCACGAACCGAACGCCGATAATCCACCGTTTGAACTTATCGGTTTCGACGCCTGCTTGATGGCGACTTACGACACGGTAAACACGCTTGACGGCTTAACGCGCTACGTCACTGCCTCGGAGGAAGTCGAGCCGGGCATTGGTTGGAACTACACGGGCTGGGTCAGTGCGCTCGCTGAAAATCCCGCAATGGGCGGCGCGAAACTCGGTCAAACCATTTGCGATACTTACATGGCGGCTTGCGAAAGTTATTGGGTTGAAGACACCGCGACGCTTTCCGTTATCGACGTTAGCAAACTCCCCTATCTGCGCAACGCTTACGAATCTTTCGGGCTGGAGGCTCTGCGGGCGGCTCATAAAGACCCAAGAAAATTTTTCGCTAACTTCGGACGCGGTGCCGCGCAGGCTGAAAATTACGGCGGCAACACTCGACAGACCGGCTACACGAACATGGTTGACCTCGTCGACTTGGCAAAGAGCAACAAGGCTCTCCTCCCGAACACCGCAGATAAATTAGTCAGCGCGATTGATGACGCCGTCATTTACAAAGTCAGCGGCGAATATCGCAATCGTGGCGGCGGGCTGTCTAGTTTCCATTCTTACAGCGGCGACGAACAAACTTTGGTTGCCTATCTCAATCAGGACGCCGCGCCCATTCCGCAAAAAATTTTGTATTACTATCTGATTTATGGCGAGATTCCCGAAGATGTTATCCCGCTCCTTGACGGCGACACCTTAGTCACGCCCGCACCGACGACTCCGCCGCCCCAACGTCAAGAGATTTTCCAAATTTCTCAGCTGGAAGATTTCCCCGTTCAGCTTGACAAAGACGGCAACGCGTTCGTTCAGCTCAAGCCCGAACAAATGGATTTGCTCTCCAGCGTGCACTGCCAGCTTGTCTACATGGGCGTTGAAGACGACATAATCCTCTACCTTGGCTCCGACGCCGACATCAACGCCGATTGGGACGCGGGCACTTTTACTGACAACTTCCGCGGCGTGTGGCCTATGCTTGACGGTCACCCCGTTTACGTCGAGATAACCGAGGAGAACGACGGCTACAATCTTTATTCAATCCCGATTAAATTAAACGGCGTCGAATGCAATTTGCAAGTCGCCTACGTCTACGCCGAAGAAAAATATTATATCCTCGGCGCGCGCAAAGGTTTGGACAGCCACGGCATGAGCAGCCGCGAATTGATTAAACTTCGGGCGGGCGACGAAATTACCACGCTTCATTACGGCATGACGATTTCGGGCGAGGACGAAGATTTTACGCAGGTTGAAGTTGACACGTTCACAATCGGCGACGAACCGCAGATTAAAGACGAACCGCTCGGCGACGGCAACTACGGTTATTGTTTTGAATTCGTTTCGCCGACGGCTGATGACAGCGCACTTTCCAATTTTATCCTGTTCACGGTGGCGAACGGAGAAATTACCACGGACATCAGCGTTCAAGATTAAGGAGCGAATAAATTTTGGCTGACAAAAAAATCGAGATTGACGAGACAAAAGACAAAGAATTTTCCAAGCGGACAAATCAATTAATCGCGCTGACGGCTTTGATTTTGGCAATCTGCGCGACGTTCGCCTCACTGTACGCGGGCGCGAACGCAAGCAAGGGAATTTTGGCGCAAAGTCAAGCCTCCGACGGCTGGGCTTACTATCAGGCGAAGAGCATAAAAGAAGAACTTTACAAAATGCAACTCGAATCGCTGCAGACTGACCCGCCGTCGAACGTCGACCCGATGAAATTATCCGTGCTTGAACAGAAATATAAGCAGACGATTGACCGCTACAACGGCGAGCAAATGGAAATTCGCAAGGAAGCCAATCAGAAAGAAGCCGACCGCGACCACTTCTTGGAGCTGAACAAGGGCTTTGCGGGCGCGTTGACTTATTTGCAAATTGCAATCCTGTTGACGTCGCTGGCGGGGCTGATGAAGCAAATCGGATTTTGGTACGCGGGCATGCTAATTGGCGCGTTCGGAATTTATAATTTCGTCGTGACGATGACCATGGTCTGAAAATTTTTCACGGAGACAAAAAACCGCTCGGCAAAAGTCGGGCGGTTTTAAATTTTCGTTTCATAATCGGCTTGCCGCGTGGTATAATAAAAAAAATTCATGGAACGGAGACTGTTAATGACTGTAAAAAATTTTTTCGCGGCGATAATTATCTGCTTCGTGCTGGCAATGAATTCAGCGGCAAGTGCGGCGGGCGAGCCGAAAATTTTGGCGGAAACAAAAAGCCGCTCGGCAAAAGTCGGGCGGTTTTAAATTTTCGTTTCATAATCGGCTTGCCGCGTGGTATAATAAAAAAAATTCACGGAACGGAGACTTTTGATGACTATAAAAAATTTTTTCGCGGCGATAATTATCTGCGCCGTGCTGGTAATGAATTCGTCAGCAAGTGCGGTGAGCGAGCCGAAAATTTTAGCGGAATCGGCGATTTTAGTTGAGGCGTCGACGGGGCGAATCATCTGGGAAAAAAATTCCGACCTTCAACGCGAGCCGGCGAGTATGACAAAAATGTTGACGTGCGTGCTTGCGCTGGAAAATCTTAATCAATCCGAAGAAGTGACGATGGATCAAGCGGCGGTTTTTACGGAGGACAACACGCTAAGTTGGGCGGCGGGCGAATCCGTCAGTGCGCGCGACATGATAACCGCCGTCATGCTCGTTTCGGAGAACGGCGGCGCAGTTGCCCTTGCGCAGAAAATCGCGGGCAGTCAAATTGAATTCGCCGAAATGATGAACGACAAGGCTAAAAAAATCGGCTGCAAGAATTCGCACTTCGTCAACCCGAACGGCTTGCCCAATCCCAATCACTACTCCACGGCGGCGGACATGGCACGCATTGCCGTTTACTGCATGAAGAACGCCGATTTCCGCGAAATTGTCGGCACGCGGCGCACGTCGATTCACTGGCTTTATCCGAAAGATAAATGGAGCGAGCTGAACAACACGAACGAACTTTTGGGCAAGTACAAGGGCGCGAACGGAATTAAAACGGGCTGGACGACGGCGGCGGGCGGTTGCTTGGCTGCCGGTGCCAAACGCGGCGAGATTGAACTTATCGCGATTGTCATGCGGTCGACGAACCACGACACGCGCTTTGAAGACGCCGCCAATCTTCTGAACTACGGCTTCGAGCGCGTCCGCATGGTCAACGGCATTGACAAGGAGCGTACGGAGAGAATGGTTTTCGTGCGCGGCGGCAAAAAAGCTACTGTGCGCGTCAAGCCCGCTGAAAGTTTAGATTTTCCGTTGATGGCCGGCGAAGACTCAAAACTTTTAAAAGTGACTTACGACCTGCCGAAAATTGTTGACGCGGGCGCGGGCATTGACAGGGGAAAAGTTTTGGGCGAGGCAGTCCTGCGCTACGACGGCAAGCCCGTCGCAAAAGTTCCGCTCGTCGCCCGTAGTAGCGTCGACGCCGGCTTCAGTATCGGTTCGTTTCTGGTTAGAATCATCGCGCCCTTGCTTGAGAAATAAAAAGCTCCGTTAAATCATATTTTTTTCGTAGGCGTCGTAAAGAGCTTTAAGCTCCTCAATCTTGGCGTAAATCTCCACCTGCAGACGCGACGCCGTTTCATATTCGCTTGTATTCAGCGCGGTGATAAGTTGCGTAAACAAAGATTTTTCGTCGATTGAATCCTTAGCCAGCGCGGCGCGAAGTAAAAATATTTTGTCCAGTTACCGTCAAATCATATTTTTTTCGTAGGCGTCGTAAAGAGCTTTAAGCTCCTCAATCTTTGCGTAAATTTCCACCTGCAGACGCGACGCCGTTTCATATTCGCTTGTATTCAGCGCGGTGATAAGTTGCGTAAACAAAGATTTTTCGTCGATTGAATCCTTAGCCAGCGCGGCGCGAAGTAAAAATATTTTGTTCCAGTTGTAGGCGTCGAGGTCAGTTAAAAACTCCGCGTCAATTTTTTTTGCCTTGCGAACGATTTCGCGCAGTTCGGGCAGAATTCGCGAGATTAATTCCGTCTTCCAACGCAAAAGTGCTCCGTCGCGGAAAGCGTTAATAATTCGCTCCTGCAACGCACCGCCGCTTGAAATGATTTTGACTTTGTCGGGATATTTTTTTAACGCTTCCATGTTCTCCCAGACAGTTGCGGGCGGCTTGCCAAAAAGTTTGTCGCGCTCTTCCTGCGTGAAATCCTCGAATACGTCCTGCTCGGAGCGATAGGCGCGTTCTTTTTCCAAATAAAATCCGTCCGCGCCCGCGTCCTTTGAAAGCTCCGCCAAAAGCTCCGACGTTTTACGGGTAATTGTCGCCTTCACGCCGTCAAGTATCGCCGAATAGCACGCCGCCAGCACCAGATAAATATTTGTGTACGGATTGCAACTGCGCAATTCAAAACGGGTCGCCATGGGATTTTTCAAGTCGCGAATCACGCTGACGAGAATTGTACGGTTGCGGGCGGGGATTTGCGGCGTGTTCCCCAGCGAAGTGACAATGCAAACGGGAGCTTCAAAGCCGGGCTTTAATCTGTTTAAGGAATCGTTCGTCGCGCTGACAAACGGATTGATGACTTCGTAATTTTTCAGCAAGCCCATCAACGCTCCGTAACCGACCGCGCTCATATAATCTTCTGCAGGATTTTTCGCGGCGAAAAGATTATGAACTTTTCCGTCCGCCGTGACGGCCGCAAGCCCTATGTGCGTGTGTTCGCCGTTGCCGGCAAGACCAATCATCGGCTTTGCTTTGAAGGTGACTTCCAAACCGTTCGCGCGGAAAATTTCTTTGACGACCGTCCGAACGACGATTTCGTTATCGGCAGCCTGCACCGCGTCCGCAAATTTCCAATCGATTTCCAGCTGCTCGCAAACGTGCGTTAAATGCCCTGACTCGTCAATCTGCGCCTTGAGCCCGCCAACTTCCTTGTGACCCATTTCCACTTTCAAGCCGTATTTGTCCAGCTCGATTATCGATTGCTCCAATGCGCAACGAACCGCACCATGCGTCCGCTCCCAATACTGCTCCTGCATGACTTGCGACGCCGTCATCTCCTCGACGGACGCCTCTTCTAGCGGCGTTTTTACCCAGAACTCCAGCTCCGTCGCCGAAGTAAAAATTATGTCAATAATTTCTTTGCCGCTCACTTCCAAGCCGTCAATTTCGGGGTGCGCGTGGAAAAGGTTGACCAGTTCGCGCTTGACATTAATCAGCGTGTCCGTCAAAACTGCGCGGCTGTCAACGCGTTTGCCCTCGTGAATCAAAAAGCCGGGAATCCTCAGCGTACCGACGGGGTTGCTCGTCGCGTTGTCGTAGTGTTCAAAATTATAATCGACGAACCAATTAACCGACGGGTCAACGGGCAT
>JAFXNB010000019.1 GCA_017529935.1 Selenomonadaceae bacterium | reverse complement strand
CGTTGGAGAAGATATGCGCCGATGGCGGCTATCGCGGGACTTTTGTTTACGAGGCTTATAAATATTTCGGCTTGCGGGTAGAGATAAGTAAGAAGTTAAAGCCGCACGGCTGGCAAGTGTTACCAAAACGCTGGATAGTGGAGCGGACTTTTTCTTGGCTTAATCACTCTCGGCGACTTAGCAAAGACTACGAGCTGACGATTGCTTCTGCCGAGACCTTGATTAAGATTTCTCATATTCACACTTTGCTTAATCGTTTATGAACACCTGTTCTAAGACTGCCTATAAAAATAACAGGAGCTGAGCCGAATGAAAATCGACATTAGCACGGCAAAAGAATTCGCGCCGAAGATTTACGCTTACACGACGCCGGGCGTAACTTATCACGACGGCTGGACAAAAATCGGTTTCACGACGCGCGATGTTTTAACGCGGATAAAAGAGCAACTGCACACGGCAGGAATTATTTTTAATCTGGAGTGGACGGACGCGGCGGTCTACAACGGCGACCCGAAAAAATTTTTTATCGACAAAGATTTCCATGCGTACTTGCGCAAGCTCGGCATCAACCAAGAATCCGACAAGGAATGGTTCCAAATCACGGGCGCGGCGTCAGAAAAATATTTCCACGAATTCAAAGATAATCGCGGCGTGCTGAAAAATTCTTCGGCAATGCCCTACACTTTGCGCGAGGAACAGGAGCTGGCGGTTGCGGCTACGCTGAAATATTTTCACGGGCACACGGACGCGGAATTTCTCTGGAACGCCAAGCCGCGCTTCGGGAAAACTCTGGCAGCTTACGACTTGTGCAAGCGGGCGGACGTTCACAGCGTTTTAATCGTCACGAATCGCCCGGCAATCGCCAACGCTTGGTATGATGACTACGTAAAATTTTTGGGCGAGGAGTGGCTCTTCGTCAGCGAAGTTGACGCGCTCAAAGGCAAAGAGTGCGTTCACAGCCGCGCAGATTTTCAAGAGGAATTGTTCCGCCACGACGACGCCCGCTGTATTGAATTCGTCAGCCTGCAGGACATGAAAGGCGCAAAAGTTTTCGGCGGCACGTTGGATAAACTTTCCGAAGTAAAAGAAATGAACTGGGACGTTTTGATTGTCGACGAGGCGCACGAGGGCGTTGACACTTTCAAGACGGACGTCGCCTTTGAGCAAATTCGGCGCAAGTTCACGTTGCACTTATCGGGCACGCCGTTCAAAGCCCTTGCCAACAACAAATTTCCTGCGGAGGCGATTTTTAATTGGACATATACCGAGGAGCAGTCTAAGAAAAATTCTTTCGGCGACGACGAGAAAAATCTCTACGCCGAATTGCCCAAGCTCAATCTTTATACTTACCAGATGTCGGAGATTGTTCGCGACGTGATAGAACGCGGGCTGGAGCGGGAAAATTCTTCGGTTGAATACGCCTTCGACCTCAACGAATTTTTCCGGACGGAGAACGGCAAATTTGTCTACGAGTCTTCTGTTGATAAATTTCTTGACGCGCTGACCACGCAGAAAAAATTTCCCTTCTCCACCGACGAACTCCGCGACGAATTGCGCCACACGTTTTGGCTTTTAAATCGCGTCGACAGTGCCCGCGCCCTCGCGAGGAAGTTGGAAGCCCACGAAATTTTCCGCTACTACAAAATTATTTTGGCGGCGGGCGACGGCAAGATTGACGACGACGACGAAAACGAAAAGTCCTACGATAAAGTTGTCGAGGCGATTAAAACTTCGGACAGGACGATTACAATTTCCGTCGGGCAGCTGACAACCGGCGTGACGATTCCCGAATGGACGGGCGTTTTAATGCTTGCCAACATGCACAGCCCCGCGCTTTATGTTCAGGCGGCGTTCAGGGCGCAAAATCCCTACGTATTCAAGCGCGGCGGAAATTTTTTGCGCAAGGAAAATGCTTACGTCTTCGACTTCGACCCGGCACGCACGCTGACGATTTTTGAGGCGTTCGCGAACGATTTGGCGAGCGACACGAGCGGCGGGCGCGGCGATTTGGAAATGCGCCAGAAAAATATCCGTGAGCTACTGAATTTTTTCCCCGTCATCGGCGAGGACGACCAAGGCGAGCTGATTGAACTTGACGCCGAAAAAGTTTTGTCCATTCCGCGAAAAATTCGTTGCGTGGAAGTTGTGCGGCGCGGCTTCATGAGCGATTTCCTTTTCCAAAATATTTCCCGCGTCTTCAACGCCGCCGCCGAGGTAGCCGAGATTATAGCGCAACTGCCCGCCGCCAAAGAAGTCAACTTGCTGGATGAAGTGCGCGACGCCAAAGAAAAACTTTCCCTTAACGATGACGGCGAAATTTCCCTGCCCAAAGACCAAGTTATCGGCAGGGCGGCAGATATTTTCGGCGAAAAAATTTTTGTCGAGGTCAAGCCGAACGTCCGCGATGCCGAAAAAACTTTGAAGAACGAAATTAAATCCACGCTTGACGCCGCGCAGAAAAATTACGGCAAAAATTTGACGGGCGGCGAACGCAAGAAATTGGAGCGGCAACTCAAGGAGAAGGCGGAGACGCTCGTCAAGAAAGCTTTTAAGATTCACGACATCGACAAGCAGACTATCGAAGACAACCGCGCTAAAGCTTTGAAAAATCCAGGCGAACGCTCCGCCGCAGAAATTAACGCCGAATTCGACCGCCGCAAGCAGGACGCCGAAAAAATTTTCCAAGCCGAACTGTTGACCAAAATCAATGACTTCGTGGAGACTGCCAAAGTTGACACCGTTGAACACGTCGAAACGAAAATTCAGGAGCGCGAAAAAAATTCTGTCGAGGACGACATACGCGACCACCTGCGCGGCTTTTCAAGGACGATTCCGTCTTTCCTTATGGCTTACGGCGACGAGACCGTTACGCTCGCCAACTTCGACAAAATTATCCCCGACGAAGTTTTCCGCGAACTGACAAGCATCAGCCTTGAACAGTTCCGCCATCTGCGAGACGTGGGCAAACTTTTCGACGAGGTGACTTTCAACGACGCCGTTAAGGAATTTTTGAGACTGCGCCGCGAACTTGCCGACTACTTCGACGAGAACCAGACCGAGGATATTTTTGATTACATTCCGCCGCAGAAAACCAATCAGATTTTTACAGCCAAGGACAGCGTCCAAAAAATTCTCGCGCTTACCGAGGCGGAAAGCCCCGGCTGCTTCGACGACCCCGATAAAACTTTCCTTGATTCGTACATGAAGAGCGGAACTTTCGCCGCCGAAATCGTCAAGCGGCTCTATCGTAGCCCGCGCCTCAAAAAAATTTTCCCAGACAAGGCGCAACGTTTAAATCACATTTTCGCCGCGCAGATTTACGGGCTGGCTCCCACCGAAATTATTTTTAAAATCGCCGTCAACTACATTCTCGGCTTCCAAGAAAAGTTGGGAATAAAAATCGCCAAGCACAATTTCCGGCAAGTCGACGCCCTGCCCGCCGCCAAAGACGATAAGCTCGACGAACTTTTAGAGAAACTTTTTCCAGAGGAGTGACGCGATGATTTCGGTTAAGGACGTGAGCTACACTTACATGACGGGCACGCCGTTTGAGAAGACCGCGCTGAAAAATATTTCGTTCAACGTGGCGGACGGCGAAGTTTTAGCAATCGCGGGGCACACCGGCTCCGGCAAGTCGACATTGATTCAGATTATCGCGGGGCTGATTAAATTGACGCGCGGCACCGTTGAAATTGACGGCTTGAGCGTCGCCGATAAAAAAATTCGCCGCTTAGTTGGAATAGTCTTCCAATATCCCGAACACCAGCTGTTTGAAGAAACGGTTGAAACTGATATTGCCTTCGGACCGAAAAATTTTGGCTTGACCGACGCGGAAATTTCTGCGCGTGTCGAAGAGGCAATGCGGCAAGTGGGATTGGATGCCAGCTTGAAAAAAGTTTCGCCGTTTGAACTTTCGGGCGGACAGCGGCGGCGCGTGGCAATCGCGGGAATTCTTGCGCTCAAACCGAAATATTTAATCCTCGATGAACCGACTGCCGGACTTGACCCGCCCGCCAAAGAAAAATTGCTGACAGAAATTTTCGGCGCGATAAAAAAATCCGGCGTCACGATAATTTTAGTTTCGCACAACATGGAAGACATTGCCCGCTTTGCAAATCGCGTCGTCGTCTTGGCGCAGGGAAAAACTTTATTTATCGGCACGCCACGTGAACTTTTTGCCCGCGAAGAAATTTTAGCCCGCGCAGGTCTGGAGCCGCCGCCGATAACTCAACTTTTGCGCGTTCTTAACGTAAAAAAGCCAGCTTTGACGCTCGATGAAGCGGAAAAAATCATAAATCAGCTCGTCAGCAAAAAAATTTGAACTTTGCAGGAAAAATTCAGCCTCGCGGCGAAATACGCGGGGCATTTTGTTTTAGGAGGTTTTTTCTATGCAACACTCGACCTTCTCCGAAAAATTTTTCACGTGGGGTGCTTCGGCACCCGAAATGCTTTACTTCAAATCAATCGCCACGTAAAATATTTTTTGGAGGTTTAATCATGGATTACTCGACTTACTTGAAAAAATATCCGTCGGAGGACGGTTTCTTCGGCAAATTCGGCGGCGCATATCTTCCGCCGCAGCTCGTCCCCGCAATGGAGGAAATCACGCAGGCTTATTTGACGATTTGCCACTCGTCGCAGTTCATTAACGAGCTTCGCCGCATTCGTCGCGAGTTTCAAGGTCGCCCGACGCCCGTTTATCACTGCGAAAACCTCAGCCGCAAGCTCGGCAACTGCCAAATTTACCTCAAGCGCGAAGATTTGAATCATTCCGGCGCACACAAGCTCAATCACTGCATGGGCGAGGGTCTTTTGGCAAAATTCATGGGCAAAAAGCGGATTATCGCTGAAACCGGCGCAGGTCAGCACGGAGTCGCGCTCGCAACCGCCGCCGCCTTCTTCGGACTCGATTGCACGATTTACATGGGCGAAGTCGACATTAAAAAGCAGGCTCCGAACGTCGCACGCATGAAAATTCTCGGCGCAAACGTCGTTTCCGTCGATAAAGGCGCAAAAACTTTGAAAGAAGCCGTCGACGCCGCCTTTGAAGACTATTTGCAGAACTATAAAGATACAATTTACTGCATTGGCTCGGTTGTTGGACCGCACCCCTTCCTGATGATGGTTCGCGACTTCCAATACGTCGTCGGCGAAGAGGCGCGCGACCAATTTAAGGAGATGACAGGACTATTTCCCGATGTTATAACCGCTTGCGTGGGCGGCGGCTCGAATTCTATCGGTTTTTTCCTGCCTTTTATCAATGATCCAGTCGAAATCGTCGGAGTTGAGCCGCTTGGGCGCGGAGAAAAACTCGGTGACCATGCCGCCTCGATGAGTTACGGTTCTGAAGGCGTTATGCACGGTTTTAACTCGATTATGCTCAAAGATACGGACGGAGAGCCGGCACCGGTCTATTCAATTGCCAGTGGTCTCGATTATCCGTCTGTCGGTCCCGAACATGCCTTTTTGCGCGAAATTGGACGTGTAAAATACGAAACTGCGACCGATTTAGAGGCGATTGACGCATTTTTCAAGCTTAGCCGCTACGAAGGCATAATTCCTGCCCTCGAAAGCTCTCACGCCGTCGCTTATGCCATGAAACTCGCTAAAAAACTCGGAAAAGGCTCGATTCTTGTCAATTTGAGCGGGCGTGGCGATAAAGATTTGGATTATGTCATCGAAAACTACGGTTACGGAGAAAAATTTAAGGATTTTTAACATATGGAGCAAATTTCGCAGGTTTTTTTAAGTTTTATTGATTCTTGGGGCTATTTTGCCGTCGCAATCCTTATGGCAATGGAAAATGCGTGTATTCCCGTGCCGAGTGAGTTAATTTTGGGCTTCGCGGGCTATTTGGTCAGCGCGGAACGAATGACTTTTACCGGCGCGATGATTGCGGGCATGATCGGCGGCATGGTCGGCTCGATTTTTGCTTATGTCGTCGGCGCGACTGGCGGCAGGAAGTTTGTCGACAAATACGGCAAATATTTCTTTATTAAAAAGTCTCACGTCGATTTGGCGCAGAAATGGTTCGATAAATACGGCATTCGCGCGGTATTTTTCAGCAGAATGTTGCCCGTTATCCGAACTTTTATATCTTTGCCCGCCGGTTTCGCCCGCGTGAACTTTAAACAATTCCTTTTTTACACTTTTGCCGGTTCATTGCCTTGGACTGCGCTAATTTTGTGGGCGGGCGTCATGCTCGGCGATAATTGGGAATATCTTTTGGAAATCGGGCACGAATTCAGCTTGCTTTTCGTGATAGTGAGCGTTTTGATAATCGCTTGGCTCTATTTCAGAAGAAAAAAATAAAAATTTTCCCCTTCGGCGCGTGTCGGAGGGGTTTTTGTTGACGTGAAAAAAATTTTTGCTAAACTCTGTAACGAAATCGCTTTTAAAACGTATAAGCTAAAGAAAATAATTTGGAGGTAGATAAAAATGGCAAAGGAAATTTTGAAGGACGAAATCCTCAGCGACGCAGAACTCGACAACGTGGCGGGCGGTACTTTCGCGGAAAGTTATGGCGATGCTCAAGCATTTGAGAAACTCGGCGTAAAAATCTTCAAAAATGAATTGGCTGGGGTTCCGCTTCTTGACCATGAAGGATTCGTAAACTTGCGCACTGCTTTTAAGAAATACGGCGTTGAAATCAAAGACGACGGGAGCATTTTTGGCGACTTGACTGGTAAATCTAAAGCGAATGAATATTTTATCGGCGGCAAGCAAGTCAGCCGCGAAGACGCCTGGAAACACATCAATGCACAGTTCAACAAGTAAAAAAACAAAATCAGCTAAAAATCCCTTCGGCGAGTGTCGGAGGGTTTTTTCGTTGACGGAGCTAAATTTTTCTGCTAAACTCCTCAAAGAGGTGATTATATGGAGAAATTTAATCCGAGTTATAATTTGAGTGAGTTTAAACAATCAGATTTCAGAATAACAAGAACTGCGCAGAAAAATGCTGAAGATTTAGGATTTGAATTAGAAAATATTCGCGAAGTAGTATCGATAATGGAGTTAAAACACTTCTATAAATCAATGACTTCATATGCGAATCATAAAATTTGGCAAGATGTCTATCATGTACCATACGAGAATATGATTATATACGTAAAATTTACTCAAAATGTTATTTCGGAATTTATTTTACTCTCATTTAAGGAGAAATGATTATGGAGAATATGATTTTACACCCCGAAACAGGCGAAAAACTTTATAGAGACGTTCGACCGAATGAATTTAAATACAAAGGCGAATCAATTATCATGGATATGCCTGGCTGGTATCAAATTAATGGCGACGATGCGATTTTTTCACAAAAAGATATGTTAGTTCATGATAAAGCATTAAAAATTTTAAAGGAACGAGTTAAAGCAAGAGAACAGAAAATAGAATTTGGAAATATAGCCTTTGCATAAGTAAAAAGCCCTTCGGCGCACGGTCGGAGGGTTTTTTCGTTATTTTAGCAGAAAATAAATCGCACTAAGCGCAAAATAAGGACCGTAAGCAAAAAAACTCTTGCGGTCTTTTTTCTTAATTAAAATCATGAATAAAGCCGCTAATCCGCCAAAAATCGTCCCGAAAATTACGACATTTAATAGATTTTCCGCTCCGAGCCAGAAACCTAGCGCGAAAATTAATTTAATGTCGCCGCCACCGAGTGCTCCATTAGAAATTATAGCTAGCAGTAAAAAAATTCCGCCGCCGACAATCGCCGCAATGAAATTTTCCATTAAAATTGAGTTTTGCCACGCAAAAACCGCGCCTATTGCCGCAAAAGGCAAAGTCATCGCGTCGAAAAGCATATATTGTTCAAAATCAGTCACGGTCATCAGCACGAGAAAGAAAATCGCCGCTATTATCCAAAAATCGCCCGTTAAAGTCAAAAAAATCATCGCGAAAAACAAAATTGGCTTGCGAAATCGTGCGCGACGTGAAATATCTTCCGGAAAAGTCAGTTCATCGCAATTTGAATAGAGTTTATCAATCCAAATCGACCCGATTACGGTTAAAATCGCCGCCAAAATTATTTTCGCGATTAAAATTTCAACCAAAATCATCTTCAACACTCCCTATCTTTGAATTCTCGGAAACGTGCTCTTTAGCGTATTTAATGGCGGCGACGGGGCAAATTGATGCGATATTAGTCCAATCCTCCGATAAATTTGTCGTGTCAAAAAAAATTCGACCGCGTTTGTACGTTACGCCGCCGAATTCAGACTCACTGACGCAAGCTAAGCATTTTACACAAATTTTTTCGTCGTAATAAATCATAGCTCTTTAATTAGAATTTTTTTAATGCGAACGCCGTCCATTTCCTTAACTTTGAAGCGAAAACCGTTCCAATCGTGAATTTCGCCGACTTTTGGGATATAACCGAAGCGAGAAGTTAAAAAACCGCCCATAGTTTGGAAATGATCGTGCTCTTCGTCGGGCAAAGTTTCAATATTAAAACGTTCCTTGAATTCATCAATATCGCAAAGCCCGTCGACCGTCCACGAATTATCTTTATTCTTTATAAACTGATGTTCGGGCTCTTCAACGCTATTTATGTCGACAATTTCGCTTAAAATGTCGTAAAGTGTGATGAAACCGATAATTCCGCCGTATTCGTCGTTTACCATGGCCTCAGTAATGCCACTTGAGCGAAATTTTTCGACGACGCGGAAAGATTCCATAGTTCGCGGCACATAACTTGCTTTTTTAATTAAATCAGCCAAATTAATGTCGCGACCGCTTTTTAAAACGGCATCGAGCAGATCTTTTGCGTAAATTAGCCCGCGACAATCGTCAAGACTGCCATAACCGACGGGAAAAATCGTGTGCGGACTTTCCTGGACAATTTTTAAATTTTTCTCCAAATCGTCGTCCAAATCAAGCCAAATAATTTTAACACGCGGCGTCATAAGGGAATAAGCGGTTTCATCGCCGACATCGAAGATTCTGCCGACCATTTCCTGTTCAGATTTCTCAATCGTGCCGTCTTCGGTGCCTTGTTCGATTAAATCTTTAACTTCGTCCTCGGTTACGGTGTCATTTTTAGTTAAATTCATGCCGAAAATAAATCCGACGCCGCCAGCGACAGTTGAGAGCATGGCAACGAACGGATTCATTATTTTAACGATAAATCGGAAGGTTTTATGATGATTTAGCAAAAATTTTTCTGGTTCGCGTTTAGCGGCTTGTTTAGGCAAAAATTCTCCGAACAACAGGAAAATAAACGTCGTGACGCAAAGCGCGATAGCCGCCGCCGGAAAAATTGATAAATTTAAGTGCGCGGCGATATTTGGGCTGGTTAAAATTGCGCAAACGCCGGCTAAAATGCCCGTGCAAGTGATTCCGATTTGCGCGACGGTCAAAGTTGCGGGCGATTCTGTCATTTCCAGGGCAGTTTTAGCGTCCGAGTCGCCTTCTTCCGATAATTTTTCCAATCTCCCGCGATGACTTTCTATCAAAGCGGTTTCAATCAGCGAAAAGTAGCCGCTCACCGCCGCCAACACGATTATCAGCGCAGGCGGGATTAATTCTGTTTCCAAACTTCCACACTCCATTAATTTAAAGCAATTCTGGCGTATTCGTCGAGCATATCGATAAAAGTCATGTGTGCGCGCTCATTTGCCTTAGATTTGCCGATAATTTTAAGCGTCGCGTCGTAAATTACCGATTCGATACTGCCCGGCACCAAATTTTCCCAATTTTTATAGTCGTAAGCCCGTTCATTAATTGCATTTTGCGGACGACCGAATACTTCCAGTTCGCAGAGGAATTGAATTTGATTTGTCTTCGGGCGCAGGTAATAATGCTCCAAAACGTAAGCTTGACTGCGCAAAACTTTTAAGTCTTCGGGCGAATACTGATAACCCTGCTCACGCGCCAACGCAATTTCCGCTCTGAAATTTTCCGCGCCGTAAGCCGCCATATCATTATCAAGTTGCGTGGGATTGCGTTCAATCATGCGAACCCAGACATCAGCCATATATTCGCTCGCCAAATACGGAATTTTTTTCCACTGCACGGACTTTTTATCTAAATAATAAATATAAGTGTCGTCGACCGCCAATTTCAGGAATCGCTGCTTGAGAGTTCTCAATCCAGTTGACGGCGGCGCAGAATTTTCCGCCGGGAAATATCTCCGTGCAGGTTGCGGAGAATTTACAATCGGCTCCTCAACTTGTTCTTGTCCGCCGTGAATATTTGTTGGTCGCTCGAACGGTCTATCAACGGAGCGCAACGGCTCGACGGGCGGCACTTCTGTTGGCTGTTCAATCTGCGCGGGCGGCTGTTCCTGCGGCTTCACGATTTCCGACTCCGACGGTGGCGTTTCTTGCGGCTTTACAATTTCCGGCTTCGACGGCGGTTTTTCCTGCGGTTTTTTTGATTCAGGCTTAGGTTGCGCAGGTTTTACGGCGGGCGGCGGCAATTCTTTCTTTACAGCAGGTTTTTCTACCTTTTTTGGCGCGGGAGCCGACTCGTCCTCGAATTCTCCGCCGAAAATTACAACATCATCGTCCGCCGAAACTTGCGGGGCATTCATCAGCAACGCGAGAACCGCCGCGCCTGCCATCAATTTTTTTCTCACGTCAATTCACCTTTCCCAAAACAGAATTTCTAATCACACTTTCACGCCGCGGGAATTTTATTGGCGTCGATTTTTTTTTGCTGACGTAAATCACAGCCCGCGAATTGTCAAGCGTCGGCAATTTTACTTCGCGAATAAAAATTTCTCCGCCGCCAAGAATTTTAATCGCGGACTGCGCCTCGTCCAGCTCTTCGCGAAAATTTTTCCCTTTCAGCGCGACGAAAACGCCGCCAACCTTCACGAACGGCAAGCAATATTCCGCCAAGACGTTCAAACGCGCGACTGCCCGCGAAGTCACTGCGTCGAATTGTTCACGGAAAATTTTTTGCCGCGCGAGTTCTTCTGCACGCCCGTGAAAAATTTCCATGCCGTCAAGCTCCAATTCCGCGACAACTTTTTTTAAAAATTCCACGCGCTTGTTTAGCGAGTCAATCAGCGTGAATTTCAGTTGCGGGCGGAAAATTTTCAGCGGCACGGCAGGGAAACCCGCGCCCGTTCCCACGTCCAGAACTTTTTCGACGCCGGAGAAAATTTTTTCGTCCCACGCGCTCAACGAATCGATTATGTGCTTGATTGCGAATTCGTGCGGCTCAGTTATCGCCGTCAAATTCATCACGCGGTTTTTCTCAATCACCAGCCGATAAAATTTTTCGCGAAGGTCAATCTGCGCGTCGTTCAATCCGAATCGTTCCAATTCGCCGCGAATCATCTAATCATCTCCGCGAATATTTTAGCCGCCGCGCAGGAACTTTGCAAGCTAAACTATTTTTCTGCTATAATCGGGGAAAAATTTTTTGGAGAGGTTTTGCAAATGCTCAATTACCGCAACGAACTGGAAAAAATGCCGTCGTATGACAGAGTGGAGAAAAATTATCGGATAAAAGTCAACGCGAACGAATCGACGCTATCTTTGCCGCCGCTGGTCGAAGAGCGCGTGATAAATCGGCTGGCGTTGGTGGCGTTCAATCGCTACCCGAACGAACAATATTATTCACTGGTCGAGCAGCTCGCCAAAAATTTTTCCGTTGACGAATCGCAAATTTTATTGGGCGGCGGCTCCAGCGAAATTATCGAGAAAGTTTTCCACGCATTCGGCGGCGCGGGTCACAAAGTCGTTTATCCCCAGCCGAGCTTTTCCATGTACAAAATTTACGCTAAGGCGGCGGATTCTGACGGCGTGCCCTTCGATTTGGACGAAAAATTTAATCTCAACGTCGACGCCTTTATAAAAAAAATCCGCGATGTCGGCGCAAGCCTTGCCGTCGTCTGCAACCCGAACAATCCAACCGGAAATGCCTTGACGCCCGCGCAGGTCGAGAAAATTGCCGCGTCGATTGATTGCGCGTTCCTGCTTGATGAAGCTTACGTCGAATTTTACGGGCGGTCGGCGGTCAATCTCGTCGCGAAGTATCCCAATTTAATCGTCGCCCGCACATTTTCCAAGGCGTATGGCATGGCGGGTGCGCGCGTCGGCTACATGATTGCTCAAGCCGAAGTCACTCGCATGATTAACAAAACTTTTATGCCGTATCACATGAACGTTTTGACATTGGCGGCGGCGGACATCGTCTATCAAATGCGCGACGAATTTGTTCCGCGCCTACAAATGATAATCGCCGAACGCAAGCGCATGAGCGAGCGACTGAAAAATCTGCGCGGCGTGGAAGTTTTCCCGTCGGAGACGAATTTTATTTTAATACGGCTCGCGCGCGCGCAGGAGCTTAAAAATTATCTGGAGTCGCTGGATATTGGTATAAGATATTTTTCGCCGGACGCGTTCGGCTTAAAAAATTGTCTGCGCATTTCAATCGGCACGCGCATGGAGAACGATGAAGTTTTCGCGGCGATAAAAAATTTTTTGGAGGGCGGGCAATGAGAATCGGCAAAATAAATCGGGCGACGAATGAAACGCGCGTTGACGTTGAAATAAATCTTGACGGCGCGGGCGTGGCGGAAATTGATACGGGCGTCGGATTTTTTAATCACATGCTGAATTTGTTCGCGGCGCACGGGCAATTTGATTTGAAAATCATCTGCGCGGGCGATTTGGACGTTGACGGGCACCACAGCATAGAGGACATTGGAATTGCGTTGGGCGCGGCGTTGAAGGCGGCACTCGGCGACAAGCGCGGCATAACTCGCTACGGAACTTTTTTCTTGCCCATGGACGAGACTTTGGCGTTGGTGAGTTTGGACATCAGCGGGCGACCGTTCCTTGTCTATGACGGCGGCTCCCTTGCTCCGATGATTGGCGCGTTTGATACTGAACTTGTCGAAGAATTTCTGCGGGCGTTCGCCTTCAACGCGGGAATAACTTTGCACGTGAAAATTCTTTACGGCAAAAACTCTCATCACAAAGTCGAGGCGATTTTTAAGGCGTTGGGGCACGCGCTACGAGCGGCCGTCACCGTCGACGAAAAGATTAAAGGCGTCCCTTCAACTAAGGGCGTCCTGTGACACGGAAATCAATTTTGAAACTCTTGGTGAATACATCTTCCAAAGAATCATAACAAAAAAAATCTCCTTCCGAATTTGGAGGGAGAAATTTTTTTGACTTGCGTTATCTTATTTCCAATCGTCTGTGTTGGGAACATTCAATTCGTCAGTCTTAGTCAGCAAGAATTCTTTTTCGTTACGAGTGCCGTCCGCCACTTTATCGAGAGTGAAAACCGTATATGTTCCGGTCAACTTAAAATAATCTTCGCAGAAATGGACGGGATTGCCCGCCTCGTCGTAGAGCGGAGCCGGATTGCCGTCCGAATCAAGGCGAACCGTTCTTATCGAGCTGTTGTTCGTGAGTTGTTTGGGTATCTCATTTCTGGTAGCGAAATCGTCGCTGTCATAGAGTTTTACGTCTGCCCAGTTTGTGACGCGAATTTGATTGCCGGCGGCGTCAAGCTTATACAACGGAATTAAATCTTTGGTGAGGTCAGCATATTCGTGGAAAGGTGTTTCGTCCAGCGTCTTGTTGTTGTCGTAGAAGACATACATAAATTTGACGTCGGTATCTATTTTAAACGTTCTGAACTTCGAGCTGCTACTCAAATTGAATTTGGTTGCGTCGTTCGCGTTGTTATTATAAAGCTCAAGAGCATTGGCACCCGCCGCCACAACGCTGTTGACATCGCCGTTGGAAGTATTAACGCGGATTTTGTTGTCCGAAGCGTTGGTGATTTTTTGACCGTTCGAACTGTATTTGACCTGCGTGCCGCTTGTGGAGAGGTAGCGGAATTCGCTTGCAACGATAAATCCTTCGAAGGTGTGACCGTTGCTGTTAATCACGACGGGGACATCGGGCATCCACAGCACGCCTTTGAAGTTCGCGTTGAGATTCAAGATTAGAGGTTGCGGCGGGGCGTTTTCCGATTTAACTTTATCGGGACCGTCGTAATAGAAAAATAACGGACGCTTATTGTCAGCCGTGTTGTCCGCGTTTATGTTGATGACGAACTGTCGAACGGGCGTGTGGTAGTAGACGTTGGAATAGTGGTCGACGTCGGGTTCCGCCTCAATGCGCAGATACATCGGGTCGTCATTGTAGCCCGAACGAACGGCATAAGTTGTGTTCACGTTAAACAGCGCGTGCGTCCTACTGTTCCTGTCGTCGTAGTACCATTTGCGATTCACGCTTAACCAGTCGTTGCGGCGGAAGTCGATAAAGTATTGATTCACGGTTGAAAGATTCGTGCCGTTTGCGTCCTTGGGCGCAAGGTTAATGTATTCCGTGTAGTAGTGGTAATCTTTGACATATGTTTTGTCGATTGTGTCGAACGAGTTGTGATTGAGTTTGCTGAAGCCGTATTTTTTCGTGGAAACATCCCAGTCGGGGTCGTAGACGTTCTTGGCGATAAGATACTGCATTTGCTCCCAAAGTGTCTTGTTATTGTGCGGCTTAACCTCTTCTTCGGGAACAGTTGAATTAATCTTTTTCCACACGGCGTACAAAGTGACGGAAGTCTTGTTGTCGAAGAGAGCAGTAAGTTCAGTTTTGGTCATTTGTTTGCCGTCCGAAATGTAGTTGGCCACCAGAGAATTTGCATCTGCATTTTTATCCGTGCTCCAGCCGTAAAACTCGTAACCGTCGCGGATCGGCTTGCCTTTGTTCGGTGTTATGGGGTCTGTTGTCTCGTCGTCTTCCAGCTCTTTCGGATTTTTAATTTGTTTTGAATTATCGGGCGTGGTTGTGCCGTCGCTGAAAGAGCCGCCGTTCGGGTCGAAAACCAGAGTAACGGGTTTTTGTTTGACTTTTACCCATTGAGCGTACAAAATAATTTCGCCGTTTTCCCAGTCGTAATCGTCATTATCTTTGGCGTTGGGGTCATACTTTTTAAAGAACTCTTCAACATTATCCTCCGTCAGCACCGTGCCGTAGGGAACGATTAAGCCGTCTTCGTTCGTCCAATATCTCAAGAATTCATATTCGGTACGTTCGGGCGTCGAAGAATAACCGTCGGGAACAATCACTGCTATTGAGCCGTCTTCGTTTATCGCTTTAGTTATATCGCCTATTGACAGAGATAATTCGGTAGTCGTGTCGTCGTCCGGATTGACAAACTTTCCGCCGTTCGGGTCGAATATTACTTTAGGATTGCCGCTGGAAGAGGAAGATGCTTTTGAAATTTTGGCAACGGCAACGACGGGTGCCGCCATAGGGTCAAACCCGCCGGGCAAGAATAAATGTTGGATATCTTCTGTCAAGTGAACGACGTAATAAAAATCATCGCCGTCTTTATAAATTTTGGGCGATTCCATTTTGACTTCGCTGTATTTGTTTTTGCGTGCCCAACCGTCTTCTAGGGAGTTTGCTTCGTCGGTCTCGCCAGCTTCGGCTACGGAAAAGAAACTTGGCAAAAAGGAACTCACATTGCCGGACGAAAGATTTTTCCGCGCGTATTCAAAAGCAATCTCGTCGGCATTAGATTTAGTTTCGCTCGTAATGTCGCTTAAGCTTTTGGTTGAACTTTTGGTTAAGCTTGAGATTGTGTAAAGATTACTGTCGTCGGGGTGTTGATAAGCGAGCGTGACCTTGTAGCGTTTATATTTGCTGTTGTTGTTCTTCAAATCTTCAAGCAACGATTTCGCGCCCGCGAGGACTGCCGCGTCCGCTACGTTTTGCAACCGCGACACGTTCAGATAGTACCAGCCCAAATCAATGATCGCGCCCGCGAAAAGAAAAAGGAGCGGAACGAGAAACGCAAAAAGAATGAGCGTTTGCCCGGATTGCCGTGAATCTTTTTTTGAGGGAATTGCCTCGGTGAGAAAACGGCTGAACTGCATAAAACAATACTCCCTTAATGTAAACTGCACTAATGAACCGTGTAAAGCATATCAAATGGGAAAATTATTTTCAAGAAAAAGTTTCGTTAATGTCTATTAAAAATTTCTACGTCGTATGAAGAAAAAAAGTCAGTTGAAGATTAAAGGTTGTTTGATGATAGCAGACGCGTTCCAATGCATATTGATTTCCTTGATCCTGTGAAAATTTTTATTGACAAAATTAAACCTGTGTGATAACATGCGCCCTGTTATGGACAAGGCGTTCATGACAAGAGCCGCGGGGTGGAGCAGTCGGTAGCTCGTCGGGCTCATAACCCGAAGGTCGTAGGTTCAAGTCCTTCCCCCGCAACCAACGCTGATGTAGCTCAGTCGGCAGAGCGTATCCTTGGTAAGGATAAGG
>JAFXNB010000169.1 GCA_017529935.1 Selenomonadaceae bacterium | reverse complement strand
GCCGCGTTTCAATCGGAGCGCGGCTTTTGCGTGGGAAAAATTTTTAGCTCAAGTCAATTCGATTTGCTCGGAAGGATTATCGTCGTTCGGCTTGTCGCGGGAAATTTGATACTCGATGACGTTCGATTTCACGGCGCGGATAAAAACGGTCGCCTCCTCGTCAAGCTCGTCCAAATAAGCCGCGTCTCAATCGGAGCGCGGCTTTTGCGTTGGGAAAAATTTTTAGCTCAAGTCAATTCGATTTGCTCGGAAGGATTATCGTCGTTCGGCTTGTCGCGGGAAATTTGATATTCGATGACGTTCGACTTCACGGCGCGGATAAAAACCGTCGCCTCCTCGTCAAGCTCGTCTAAGTGAACCGTGACTCGTTTAGCCTTCTGAATGCTCATTTGATTGGAAACGGCTTCGGGCAAATTCGTGTAAAAAATGTCAAAGCTGTCGCCCGCGTCGATAAACGGATACCACACGTCAAATTTGGTCACGCGGTCGATAACGGTCTTGAACTTGCGCTTCTTGTTCCTGCCGACGTAGTAAGCGAACGGCGTTTTAGAAGAATCGGGCGTTATGTGTTTAGTTTGAACGTTGCCGCCCGTCCTGCTAAGTAAAAGCCCGAACGCAACGCCCGTTTTGCCCGTCGGCGCAGTCATATCGTTGCGAACTTCGACGCCGCGTGCCCGCTGAATTTCGTGAGCCGCCTCAGTGCCCAGCGCGGGATAAATTTTAAATTCCGGAGCTTGACTGGTAAAGCCGAACAGAATATCCGCCTGCGATTTCTCCCCGTCACGCATGGTGGGAATTTTTTTTACGGTCTCGCTTAGGACAATTTGGTCGTCGCTGTTGTCCATGTCGCCCAGCCAAACTTCCAGCCCTTTGTCGTCGCGCCGATAAATGCTGCCGCTTTGTATGAAAAAATTATCCTTGAGTTCGTAGCCGTTTTTGAGCCGCCCGTTTTTGAAAGGATTTTCGTCGTCGGCAAGGCGCGTGTCTTCGGCGGGCGAAACATATTCCGCAAAAAGTTCGTTGACCAATTTTGATTTGGAGGAGTTGCCCGCCAAGAAAATTGAAATTTCGTTGAGTTCGCGGAGCGGCTTAATCTTGCGCAGGGAATTTTTGCTGTTCTTCTCGAACGCCTCCTTCATGGAGATGAAAAAATTATTTATGCCCGCCTTGATTCGGTCGCGGAGAATTTTCTGCAAGTCGACGGTGATTTCCAAGCTGAAATTTTCGACAAGCCGCCCGTCGTCGCGGAAAAGATTTACTTCGACGAAACCACCCGCCAAAATTCCCGTAGCCTCGTCGGAGTCGGGAGCCTCCCACACGGGACGGAGCTTTTCAATCAGCGCGTGCATGTTCGCATGAGCCTCTTGCGAATCTTTTATCAGAGCCTCGGAGCCGGCGAAACTTTTTTTCTCCGCCGCCCACGTGAACGGAATTTTCCCGCCGCCGTCGGGTTTTATCAAGCGGTCTTGGTTCGCCTTGAAAACCTCGAACGCCAAAAGTTTCAAAAGATTTTCGCCGCCCAAAGTCCGGTCGCCGTTCTCGCCGAAGTGCACAAGCAAATAATCGTAGCGGTCGCTCGGTGCCTCGCGCAAGAATCCAAAATCAAAATCGGTCGTGCCGCCGCCGAAGTCGAACACCGCGTAATAAATTTCTTCCTCGCCCGCCGGGTCGAAGCCGTATTCCTGCAAAGCCGTTATCGCATAAGCTGCCGCCTCGCTCGCGCCCTCCCGCACGGAAAATTTTTTCATCGCCGCCTCGTTGCTCAGCAACGCCGTCGGCAGTGATTTTTTCAATCCGCGCTCGAAACACTGCCGCATTTTTTCCCGAATCGCGCGGTCATACGTCACGGGGAACGACAAAATATAATTCAAGAAAATGTGCTTCTCATGCTGCATGTTGTTTATATAAAGCCCAAGATAATAAGCGTAAATTTCCAGCGGATTAATTTCGTCCTCGGCAAGCTCCTCGAACGGCGCAAGCTGTGTGATAAAATTTTTCTCGTCGCGGAGCATGAATTGAGTTTTTGAGCCGCACCAATATTTTAAATCAGTCAGGAAGGAATAAAATTTTTCGGAGCCGCCGCTTATCATGTTTTCAAACGCCGCGTGCGAAACTTTAACGTCGCTCCATTTCGTGAACGGTCGCCCGTCGCGCCAATAATACGCTGTCATAAAACTTTCAATGTCGATGAACTGAATAACGGTCGGGTTTTCGTAGTTCGCGGAATAATTTATGCCTTGGCTGTAGGAGCCGCTCCCAACTTGCAACGGCAAAATCTGTGAGTGTTCGTTTTCGTAGACGACAACCGTGCGGCTCGTGCCAAAATCAATCGCCACAATTCCCGTTGAAACGTCGTCGGCAGGGTCACGCGCCACAAAATTTTCGCCGAGTGAAATTTCTTTGCCGCCGTCGCTGTCGAAGTCCCATAAATCCCAGTGTCCGCGGTTCGGGTCGAATAAAAGATTTTCGTCGTAAGGGTCAAGCCCTGCGCGGTCGCTGTCGCAGTTCAGCAAAAAAATTTTCAGCTGCGCGGCGTCGCCAAAAAGTTTCTGATTCTCCTCCGAGACCTTCACAACGTTTATAATTTTCGTCACAACATCAGCCCCCATTTTTTTGCCGATTATATCACAAGTCGCGCAGGATAAACTTTGGCTCCGTCGAAAATTCTTCAAAAAGTTTTGGAGGAAGTTATGATAGAAATTTTTGATGGCGCAATGGGTACGATGCTCCAAGCGGGCGGGCTGAAGGCGGGCGCGTGCCCCGAACTTATGAACGTCGACGCCCCCGAAGTCGTGAAAAAAATTCACCGCGCTTATATCGACGCCGGCGCAACGATTATCGAGACAAATACTTTCGGCGCGTCGAGTTTGAAGCTCGCGCATTATAATTTGGCTGATAGAGTTCGCGAATTAAATTCCGCCGCCGTGAAAATCGCCAAATCTGCCGGAAATGTAAAAGTTGCCGGCTCAATCGGTCCGACGGGAAAATTTATTGCGCCGCTCGGTGATTTGGAGTTTGATGACGCCTACAAAATTTTTCGCGAACAAGCGGAGGCTTTGGCGGCGGCGGGCGCGGATTTTCTGATTATCGAGACGTGCATTGATATTCAAGAGATGCGGGCGGCTCTCCTTGCCGCGAAGGACGTTTGCAACCTGCCGATTATCTGCCAGCTGTCGTATTCGGAGGACGGGCGCACCGTCACGGGCACAGACCCGCAATCAGCCGCCGTGATTTTGGAGGCGATGAGCGCGGCGATTATCGGCGTGAACTGTTCGCTTGGTCCGGAGCAACTCGTGCCCGTCGTGAAAACTTTGGCGGAGAATTGTCGCGTACCTGTCAGCGTTCAGCCGAATGCCGGCATGCCCTACCTTGAGGGCGGCGTCACCAAATTCCCAATGGACGCAAAAACTTTCGGCACATGGGGAGCCAAACTCGTCGCGGCGGGCGCAACTTATCTGGGCGGTTGTTGCGGCACCACGCCCGCTCATATCCGCGAACTTGCCTTGAACGTCAAAAATCTTTCTGACGCGCCGCGCAGTTTTAATCGTCCGCTGATGTTGGCGAGCCGCTCAAAAACCGTCACGATTGATAAAAATTCTACGACGTTGATTGGCGAACGCATAAATCCGACGGGCAGAAAAAAATTGGCGGCGGAAATTCGCGAAGGCTCCCTGCTCGGCGTGAAGAAGGACGCGCTCAATCAAGTCAAGGCGGGCGCAAAAATTTTGGATGTCAACATGGGCGTTGGCGGCATTAATCAAGCTGAAATGATGAAAAAAGCCGTCCGCGAAATTTCCCGAATCACCGACGCGCCGCTTGCGATTGACACGGGCGACGCCGAAGCTTTGGAGGCCGGCTTGAAAAATTTTCCGGGGCGCGCGCTGATTAATTCCGTTAGCTTTGAACCCGAACGCATTAAAAATTTTCTTCCGCTCGCAAAAAGATACGGCGCGGCGATTTTAATTTTGCCGCTCACCGAAAAGGGCGTTCCTAAATCCGCCGCAGAAAGATTTTCCGTTGCGAAAAAAATTATCGACGCCGCTAAAAGTTTCGGGCTTGACGACGGAGATTTTTTATTGGACGCGCTGGTCATGACAATTTCCGCCGATAAAAATGCTTGCCTTGAAGTTTTAAAGACGTTGAAACTTTATCGCGAACTGAACTTGCCGACGACTATGGGCTTGAGCAATATTTCGTTCGGCTTGCCAAATCGCCCGCTGATTAACTCGACGTTCTTTGCCATGTGCCTCGCCGCCGGTCTCGACGCGCCGATTATGAATCCCTACGATGAATCCATGCAGAATGTTTTAAAATCTGCCGCCGCGCTGTTAGCCCACGACCCGAACGGCTTAGCCTTTAGCAAAATGGCGCAAATCGCCGCCGCTCCTCCGACGAAAAAAATTTCTCTCGACACGTTGAGCGCGATTAAGTTTGCCGTTCAAGAGGGCGACAAGGACGAAATTCCCGCGTTGATTAAAAAAGCCGTCGACGAAAATTTTTCCGCCAATGAAATTACCGAACGCGCCCTGACCGCCGCCATGAACGAATTGGGCGAAGACTTCGGCGCAGGAAAAATTTTTCTCCCGCAAGTTTTGCTTAGCGCGGAGACCATGCGCCTTGCCTTTGACGAACTCAAAAAAAATTTCCCCGCGCAGGAAACTAAGACGCAGGGAACGTTCGTTATCGCCACCGTTAAAGGCGACGTTCACGACCTGGGGAAAAATATTGTCGGCGCGTTGATTGCTAACAGCGGCTTCAAACTCGTCGACTTGGGCAAGGACGTTGACTCCGCCGAAATTGTTCGCGCCGCGATTGAACACGACGCCGATATTGTCGGGCTTTGCGCCTTGATGACAACGACGATGATTCAGATTGATAAAGTTGTCGCCGATTTGCACGCGGCGGGTTGTTCCGCAAAAATTATGGTCGGCGGCGCGGCTTTAACGCAAGAATACGCTGATTCCGCCGGTGCTGACGCCTACGCCCGCGACGGTGTCGAAGCTGTTCGTTTGGCAAAAAATTTTGTTGCTCAAAAATAATTTCACCCGATGAATTTTGCATAGCTACCCGTTTTGCTTTTGAAAATTTCAAGCCGAACGGGTATTTGATTTTTCAACTCCTCAACGTGCGAAATTATCCCAACCAATCGCCCGCCGCTCTGCTCGGTTATCGTCGAAATCGCAAAATCCAGCGTTTCCGTGTCCAAACTGCCGAAGCCCTCGTCAATAAAAATCGTTTCAAGTTGTATTCCGCCAATTTTATTTCTGACGACCGCCGCCAGCCCCAACGCAAGACTTAACGACGCCAAAAAACTTTCGCCGCCGCTCAAAGTTTCCACGGGACGCAATGCGCCGCTGTTTTCGTCGAGAATTTCCAGATTCAAGCCCGCAGTTTTTGCCTTAGTTTTGCCCGCGTCCTTCATTTGGAATAAATATCGCCCGTTGCTCATTTTTTTCAGCCGATTATTTGCCTCGGTCAGCACTTCCGCGAACATTGTCGATAAAAAGTAGCGTTGGAACGAAATTTTCAGCTCTGATTCGCCTTTGCCGGTCGCGTTCGCCACGTCGGAGAGTCTGCGCCACATATCGGAGATTTTTTCTGCGGCGGCGAGTTCCTTTTTGCATTTATCCAATTCGGCGGAAAATTTTTTCAGCGTGTTGAGCGTGGTTTCGAGTTTCGCCTTTTCGTCACGTGCCGCGCCGTAAGTTTCATTTGCGGCGGTCGCTTTTTGTTCGAGGGCTGACAAATCGGGCGGCGTTTTATCTTTGAGTTCGCGTTGAAGTGCGTCGAAATTTTTCTGCACAGATTTCAAAGTCGCCTCCCGCGCAGATTTTTCTTCGCTGGCGGCACGGAAATTTTTATCCGCCTTTTTCCACGCCGCGTCGAGTTGCGCGAAATTTTTTTGCGCCGCAGATAAGTCCGCGTCGAGTTGCGCGTCGTCGTCCAAATATTTTTCGGGAATTTTTTTCTTCGCCTCCGAAATCGCGCCCTCCAACTTTGCAACCTTTGAAGTCGCGGAATTTTTCGCGCTGATGGCTTTGTTCAATGCAGAATTATTTTCGCGGATTAATGACTCGCCCGTTTCAATGCGCTTTTGATAATCTGCAAGCTCTGCGGCTTTTTTTTGCCATTCGTCGAAAACTTTTTGCGCCGCCGCCGTCTCAGGGACGCCGATATAATTTTCCAGCGATTTTTTTTGCGAAAAAATTTTCCCCTTGACCTGCGCGACTTCCCGCTCCTGCTGTGTGTTTTCCGCCGTCAGCCGCGAAACTTTTTCCTCCGCTCGTTGAAGTTCGGCGGCAGTCGGTATCGCCTCCGCGATTATTGCGGGGTGTTCTAGCGAGCCGCACACCGGGCAAGGTTCGCCGTCTTTGAGCTTTGTCGCCAAATACGCCGCGCTGTTGACGATTTGCAAGCGGTTCTGTTCAATCTGCGCGGACTTCAAATTTTTGGCAACGGCGGCAAGTTTTGCGGTCTCCGTATCCAATTCTTTTTCAAGCCGAGCAATCTCCCGCAAAATTTTGTCACGTTGACGCGCCCTGTCCAACGTTTGCTTTGCTTGCTCAAATTTCACGTCCGCGCCTTCAACGGTGGCTTTCTGCGCTTTCCGCTCCTCAATTAGTTTTTCGTAGTACTTCGCATTGCCGTCACATTTGTCAAAAGTCGCGTTCGCCAACGCAAGCAATTTTTTTTCCCGTTCAAGCTCGGCACTTTTGCTTTTCAAATCTTTACGCGCCGTTTTAATCGCGTCAAGGTCGCGGCTTTGCTGGTCGAGTTCTTTTCGCTCGGATTCTTCAGCCACGCGCCGTTGATATTCCGCTTCAGCCGCCGAAAATTTTTTGTGCGCCTCATCAAATTTCTTTTGCGCGTCGGAGAGTTCGGCAGTTATTTTGGACAAATCACCGAATTTATTAGCCAAAAGTTTTCCCTTCGTAAGCGCGGCTTGTGCGTCATCGGAAATTTTTTTAAGTTCGGCAACTTTTTTTTGCGCCAACAGAAGATTTTTTTCAAGTTCCGGCAATGAATTTGAATCCGCGCCGCCGATTTGCCTTTCCAAATCCTCGCAATGAGTTTTAAGGTTCTTAACCGCCTCCGCAGAAATTTTTGCCCGTTCGCTTAGCGCGTCCTCGATTTTTTTGTAGGGTTCGCTGTCGAAAAGGACGTTCAAAACTTTTTGGCGGTCGTCGGCGTCGGCGGAAAGAAACTTCTTGAATTCGCCCTGCGGCAACACCACAACTTGACGAAATTGTTCTGCGCTGAAGCCCAAAAGCTCCGTGATTTTATTTTTGACGGCGCGGTCTCTGGTCTCAATTAATTTCCCGTCGCAGAAAAGCGCGGCTTGCGTCTGATATTTGTTGTCTTTTCTGTTGGAGCTGTAGCTGATTCTGCGTTTGACTTGAAAAATTTTGTCGCCGAGCGCAAAGGAAAATTCAACTTCCGTCAAAACTTTATCGTCCACGCCCTTTGAGCGCATGTCCTTGGCCTCGCGGGCTTTTCCCGACGTTTCGCCGTAAAGCGCGTAGCAAATCGCGTCAAGAATCGTAGTTTTGCCCGCGCCCGTCGCCCCGTGTATCAAAAAAAGTTTTTCGCCGCGCAAGTCTCTTTCAAAATCCAAAGTAACGGGTTCCAGATAAGTTCCAAATGCCGCCATGCGCAATTTTATCGGTCTCATAAGCATACCTCTTTAAAAATTTCTTCCATCGCCGATTGCTCGTCCGAATTTAATTTTCGGTTCGTCATCTCCTCGAAAAAATCGCCGAATTGCTCAAATAGCGTCGCATTCTCCCGAAATTTCCGCGTCGGCTCCTCGACAAAACCTTTCGGGCGCGATTTATTTTTCGCCTCCATTAAGTTTGGAAAAACGCCGCGCAATTTCTGCGCCGCTTCATAGACAAAAGCGTCGTCGGTCAGCGTGACGTAAGCATAGGCGTTATTTACGGGTTGCGACAAAAAATAATTCAGCGTCCCCGAAACTTCAATCAAATCTCTAAGCGGGGCAAGCGGAATATTTTCTGCGCGGACAAAGCCGTTGCCGTCAATTTCGACGAGCGTCACGCCCTTTTTGTGCGTAGATTCTTTGGCGGAATATTTTAGCGGCGAGCCGCTGTAGCGAATTTTATCAGAAATATTTTGCGGGCGGTGAAGATGACCGAGCGCGACGTAATCATAACCAGAAAAATTTTCCGCGCTTACTTTGCCGGTCGTGCCGACGAATTTTCGCTCCGAATCGGACTCCTCGCCGCCCTCAACAAAGACATGGGCAACGGCGACGCTCCGCTTGCCGGAAGGAATATTTTTGCGGGCGCAGTCGATGTAAAATTTATTCGCGGCGTCGAAGGTAAGATGTTCGTCAGAATTAATCGCGGCGGGGTCAAAGTAAGGGATAAGCGAGAAATAAATTTCGCCGCCGTCGTCCTGCAGAATAATATTTTCGGGTTCGGTGGCGGTTTTGGCGGTGATAAAAAATTTTTTGTTGGCGAAAAGTCTGCTGCCGAAATTCAAACGCGCCGCGCTGTCATGATTACCGGCAATACACAGCACGGGAATTTTTTTCTCGGTGAGCTTGAAAATAATTTCGTCGAAAAGATTAACGGCGTCGGTCGAGGGGTCGGCGCGGTCGTAAATGTCGCCGGCAATAATAATCGCGTCGGGCTTTTTATCGTCAACGGCTTCCAAAAATTTTTTCAGGATAAAATATTGGTCGTCGATGAAATTTTTGCCGTTTAAAACTTTGCCAAGGTGCCAATCGGCGGTGTGCAAAAGTCTCATGAAAATTCCTCCCGTCTGCGGATGGCTTCGGCGTGCGCGTGCAAACCTTCCGCCTCCGCCAGCCGAATTATATCTGCCGCCGCGCCGAGCAAATCTTTTTGCGTGTAGGAAATTAAACTTGTGCGCTTCAAAAAAGTTTCGACGTTGAGCACGGAGAAAAATTTCGCGGTGCCGCCAGTGGGCAGGACGTGATTGGGACCGGCAAGATAATCGCCGAGCGGTTCGGGCGAGTAAGCTCCCAAGAAAATTGCGCCGGCGTTTTTAATTTTCGGCAACAGCGCGAACGGCTCTTGAATCAGCAATTCTAAATGTTCGGGCGCGGAAAAATTCGCCAAATCAATCGCCTCGTCCAAAGTTTCAGCGACGACGATTAAGCCGTTGCGTTCGATAGCGGCGGCGGCAATTTCTCTGCGCGGGAGATTTTTAAGTTGAGCGTCGACCTGCGCAGAAATTTTTTCGGCGAGCGTCTGACTTGTCGTGATTAAAATACTGCAAGCAAGCGGATCGTGTTCGGCTTGAGAAAGCAAATCGGCGGCGGCGTAAACGGGATTGGCGGTGTCGTCGGCGATAATCAAAATTTCGCTGGGACCGGCGAGCATGTCAATATCGCAATGCCCGTAAACTTCCTTTTTGGCGAGCGTGACGAAAATATTTCCGGGACCGACGATTTTATTGACGCGGGGAATTTGCTCTGTGCCGAACGCCATCGCCGCGACAGCCTGCGCACCGCCGATTTTAAAAATTTTGTCGACGCCGGCGAGTTTTGCGGCGGCAAGGACGGTTTTATTGGCGTTGGGCGTGCACATGATAATTTCGCGGACGCCGGCGACTTTGGCGGGAATGATATTCATCAAGACGCTTGACGGATAAGCCGCAGTGCCGCCGGGGACGTAGACGCCGACGCGCTCCAACGGAATGACGGCTTGCCCCAGCAGAGAATTTTCGCCGCGATAAGTTATCCACGACTTCGGGAGCTGTTCAACGTGGAAGCGACGAATATTTTCCGCCGCGACTTTCAACGACGCAAAAATTTCCGAATCGATTTCAATCTCCCCAAGTTCGACGGCAAAATTTTCAAGCTCGACGCCGTCAATTTTTTTCGTGTAGTCAATGACAGCCGCGTCGCCGAATTTGCGAACATCGGAGACAATCCGTCGCACAATTTCAATCGCGCTCAAATCTTCGCCGAAAATTTTTTTGTTAGCGGCGCGAACTTTGGGCGATAGCTCGACCTCGTCAAAAGCTTTTTTAGTCAGAAATTTTTCGACGGCTTCACGTCCGATTTTTGAACTGTTTACAATCCTCATGGGCTTTCCTCCACAAAAAAAAATTCTGCCGTAACTTTACAGCAAAATTTTTTTCAAAGCAAATATTTATCGCGAGAAAAATTTTCAGAGCATCAACGCCTTGTAAATCGGCAGTCGCGTCAAAAATTTCTCCGCCATGGTCTCCAAGTACGCTAAATTTTCTGCGTCCGTCTCCAAAAGTTTTTGCGTCTGTGCAGCCATCATGCGTTCGCCGTTGCGTGAAATGATTTTCCACGCCGCCTCCGCCAGCTTGTCCGCAGTCTTGTTGCCGGCTTTGTATTGCGCTAGGAAAATTTGGTGGAAGCGACCGACTTCGACGCCGCCACCCGTCAGCGGACTCGCCAAGAATCTAATCGTATCCGCGAAGGAAGATTTTTCGCAGATGTGCGCGTTGAGCCGCTCGCAAGATTTTTTAGCGCGTTTAACTGCCGCGTCGCTTTGGCAGGGAGTAATGTGCGCCGCTTGAACCAACAGCCTCAAAGCCTCAAGGAGCTGATTGGCATTCAACTTGCCGCGCATAAAATATTCGCGCAAATCTTTCGGGCGGAAATTGTCTTCCTGAAGATATTCGAGAAGCGGGCGGTAAATTTCCTTCGCCAAGATAATTTCCCTGCCGTTAAGCACCATAGTCATCGGGACTTCGGCGGCGGGCGTCGTCAAAACGTAGCGCATCGAGAAAATTTTATCGAAAACTTCCGTATTGGACAGGCGGCGCACCCCGCGAACGTAAATATCTTTGCGGAACTGGCGATTGATAAAATAATCCTTGAGCTGTTCGCGCACAATCGGGTTGCTAATCTTCTTGAAGAATTCTTGTCCCTTTTCGCCCAGATAAGCGGTGCCCGTTTCGGCGGGAAAAGCCACCGTCGCGAATTCCAATTTTGCCGTTTGACAAAGCTCCGCAACGTCCGCGAAGTACATCAAATCCCAATCCAAGTTCAAATACTCGTGGGCAATGTAATTCGCATTGTGATTCTTGAGCTTCTCGAAATAGGCTTTGAAACTCGGCGCGACCATGGCATAAGCGGGTTCGGCGGCGATGACTTCTTCTACAAATTTAAACGCCGACGCTACCCGCTCATTAATGTTATCCCCCCCCCCGTATACCTTGTAGCGGTCACAGATTGACAAAAGCTCACGAAGGGGCGCGTTGGGTGCCCAGCCCGGCAAGCAGTTGTAGCTGTTGTAAACCATGCCGCCCGACTTCAAATGCCGCCGCGCAACTTCCAACATGTGCCGGCGATTTTCCGCGCTGACCCAAGTCCAGATGCCGTGAAAGCCGATTGAATCGAATTGCGGCAAATCGTCGCGCTCGGAAAATTCCTCGAAGCTGTCCTCGAAAAAATTTGCGTCCGCGCCCGAAGCCTCAGCAAGTTCGTTTGCCTGCGCGGCGTGTGCGGGATTGAAATCCGTGCCGAAATATTTTCCGGCAGTGGCCGCCGCGTGAATGTTCGCCGAAACGCCCTGCCCGTAGCCAAGCTCGCAGTGGCAACTGTCCTCGGTAATTTCGGGCGCGGCAATCCCGTTGACAAGCAGACACCAGCGCATAAAATTCGGCGACAGCTCGCGGTAGTAGCCGTAAGTGTAAGTCGAATCGGTGAAGTAGCCTTCGTTCCAAGTATTCATGATAAAACCTCCAAAAATTTTTCTGGCGCAACTTTACAATAAAATTTTCACGTTGACAAGTTAGCGGCTTTGAATTAGGATTTGTAAAAATTCGCGGGAGGAGAAATTTTGAAGTCGACGAGCAAATTTTTGAGCTTGATACTCCGGCACAAGCCGCAAATCGTCGGATTAGAATTGGACGAACACGGCTGGGCTGACGTCGCGGAATTGATTCGCCGCGTGAAAAATCTCGATATGGCGACACTTGAGCAGATAGTAGCGCAAGACGAGAAGCGGCGATATTCTTTCAGCGCGGACAAAAAATTAATTCGCGCGAACCAAGGACATTCAATCCCCGTCGACGTGGAACTTGCCGAACTTGAGCCGCCGGAAATTTTATATCACGGCACGGGAGAAAAATCTGCCGCGTCGATAAAAGTTCAGGGCTTGCTGAAAATGTCGCGGCTCTACGTCCATTTGTCGGGCGACGTGGAGACGGCGGAAAAAGTCGGGCGACGTCACGGCAAGCCGAAAATTTTCCGCGTGGAAAGTTTAAAGATGTTCGGCGACGGCTACAAATTTTTCCGTTCAGTCAACGGCGTGTGGCTAACAGAGCACGTCCCCGCGAAATATTTAAAGGAGATGCTTTAATGGAGAACTACAGCTTTGAACCGCAGCGCGTCTGCTCCAAGCGGATAAATTTTTCCGTGGACGCGGAAGGTCATCTGCATGACGTGAAATTTTTTGGCGGTTGCCCCGGAAATTTGCTGGCGATTGGCAAGCTGGTCGAGGGCAAGGACGCTAAGGAAATCGCCGATATTCTGCGCGGAAATGACTGCGGCGGGCGCGGCACCAGTTGCGCTGACCAACTTTCCGTCGCTATCGACGCGGCGTTGAAAAGGCGCACGGCTTAAATTTTGGGAGGTCTCACAATGGACAAGCAAACTTTGATTGAAAAGATTAAGGCAATGGCGGCGGCTCCGAGCTGCTGTGCAACACTCAAGGCGACGGCGGCGGTTTACCTTGACGCGGTCGGCACGGCGAACGAAAAAATTGCCGCGCAGAATTTAATCGCCGAGATTGAACAGGACATCACGCCGATTGACGGGCTGGTTGCCTTTGCTCATTCCGAACAAGCAATTCAATATTTCGGGGCGGAGGGTGCAAAAAAATTCGCCGCTCATGCCGACGAACTTAAAGCCAGCGGCGCGGAATATTGCGATTGCGGCGCGTGTGCTCCCGCCGTCGAAATTCTTCAGCACAAGGAAATTCTTCTCGCCTAAAAAATTTTCGTAAACAAAAAAACCTTCTGC
>JAFXNB010000168.1 GCA_017529935.1 Selenomonadaceae bacterium | reverse complement strand
CGGACAATGTTACGAAGCACTCGGCGAACACGACAAAGCCCGCGCGGATTTTGCCAAAGCCCGACAGCTCGGTTGGAAAGGCTGAACCGTCATAAATAAAAATCCTCTGTGCGTAAAACGTGCGGAGGAATTTTTTTCGTTACGGACACGAACAAAGCCCGCAGTCACGCGCCGTGAAATTTTGTCCGCAGTGACAACGGACGCCGCGCAAGGTGTTTTGCTTGCCACGCGGTGACTTGTCGTCTACAATGCCAAACATAGGATTTAGCGTCATCATTCCTAATTCCAAATCCCCAATTCCTAATTGTTTTTTTGGAGGTGTTACTCATGCAAGAGGCCATGCAAAAATTCGGTCGCTTCTTGAGCGCAATGGTTATGCCGAATATCGGCGCGTTCATTGCGTGGGGCTTTATCACGGCTCTGTTTATTCCCGCAGGCTGGATTCCGAACGAAGGACTTGCGGAACTTGTCGGCCCCATGGCGAAATGGTTGCTCCCGCTGTTAATCGGATTCACTGGCGGCGAAGTTATCTACGGGCATCGCGGCGGCGTTGTCGGCGCGATTGCAACGGCCGGTATCATCGTCGGCACGGATATTCCGATGTTCATGGGCGCAATGATTATGGGTCCGATTGGCGGCGTCGTGATTAAAAAATTCGACGAAGCGGCACAAGATTCAATCCCCGGCGGATTTGAAATGCTCGTCAACAACTTTTCGGCGGGTATCCTCGGCGGCGTGCTTGCCTGCGCGGCTTACAGTTTTGTCGGCCCGATAGTTTCAAGCATTACGGACGGACTTGCCTCGGCGGTCGGCGCAATCGTCAGCGCGGGACTTCTTCCGCTCGTTTCAATCTTGGTTGAACCTGCGAAGATTTTGTTCCTCAACAACGCAATCAACCACGGCGTCTTCACTCCGCTCGGCATGCAACAGGCTCAAGAAGTCGGCAAATCGGTTTTCTTCATGATTGAATCGAACCCCGGTCCTGGCTTGGGCGTCCTGCTTGCCTATTCGCTGTTCGGCGTCGGCAACGCTAGAGGTTCTGCGCCCGGCGCGATCATCATTCACTTCTTCGGCGGCATTCACGAAATTTATTTCCCCTACGTCCTCATGAAACCCACGCTGATTCTTGCAGTCATGGCGGGCGGCGTCACGGGCGTGTTCACGTTGACGCTCCTCAACGGCGGCTTGGTTGCTCCGGCAGCTCCTGGTTCCTTTATCGCTATCATGGCTATGACGGCTCCCGGCGCGTATTTCTCCAACGTGGCGGCAGTAGCGGCGGCGGCTGGTGTAAGCTTTGCAATCAGTTCAATCTTTATCAAGGCGACGGCGGCGGCTGATGCTGAAAAAGAAGACGCCCTCGAAGCCGCGCAGGCCAATATGAAATCCATGAAGGCGGCCTCCAAAGGTCAGTCGGTTGAAGGCGAAAAACAAGTTGCCGGCGCGGACATTAAGTTCATCGTCTACGCTTGCGACGCGGGCATGGGCTCTAGCGCACTGGGCGCGGCTGCTCTCCGCAAAAAGCTCCACAAAGACGGCTACAAAAATATCACCGTTAAAAACTTTGCAATCGGCAACATTCCTAAGGACGCGCAAATCGTCGTTTCGCACGAAAAACTTGCTGAACGTGCACGCGCCGATTCTCCGCAAGCCGAACACATTTGGGTTAAAGACTTCACCAACAACAATGTTTATGACGTCATCAGCGAACGCTTGAAGGGCGGCGGCGTATCGGCTCCGGCTCCCGACGCCGGCGGCGAAGAAGAACCCGCACAGACTCTCAAGGAAGGCGTCCTGATTAAAGACAACGTTAAAGTCGGCTTGAAATCCGTCAGCAAGGAAGAAGCTATCAAGGCGGCGGGCGAACTTTTATTCAAGAGCGGCTACGTCGAGAAAGAATATATCGAGGGCATGCTTGCTCGCGAACGCGACATTTCCACCTACATCGGTCAAGGTATCGCCATTCCTCACGGCGAAAACGCTGTTAAAAAGCACGTCATCAAAACCGGCTTGGTCGTCATGCAATATCCGCAAGGCGTCAAATTCTCCGACGAAAACACCGCGCACTTAATCGTTGGTATCGCGGGCAAGGGCGACGACCACTTGGCGATTATCGCGAACTTGGCGACGATTACCATGGAATATTCCGAGGAAGATTTGAAGAAAGCCTACACGACCAAAGACCCGCAAGTCCTCTTCGACATGTTCACGAAAGGCTAAGCTCATGAAAAAATTTTTGGCAACATTGGCGGCGGCGGCTTGTATCTTGACGACCGCGCAGGTTGCTACGGCTGAAGATTATCCGTCCGTCGAAGAAGTTCAAGCAAAACTTTCGACGGCGGGCGGAACTATCTTCCCGATTGGCAAGCCCAACGTCGCTTACGAAAAATATTTCACGGGCAAAACTTTCCTCGCGCCGCTCACGTCGGGACAATCAATGGGCGTCGGCAACGTCACGTTCATTGACGGCGCACACACTTTCTGGCACATTCACCACGGCAGTTGTCAAATTTTGGTGACGGAGGCGGGCGCGGGCTACGTTCAGCTCTGGGGACAAGAACCCGTCGAACTTTTGCCTGGCGTAGTGTTCACCGTCCCCGAAGGCGTCAAACATTGGCACGGCGCGGCACCCGGCAAAATGATGCAACATCTATCAATCATGCAATCGAATTCGGAAGTTTCGACGGAGTGGCTTGAACCCGTCGACGAAAAATTTTTTAAGAGTTTAAAGAAGTAGGAGGTAATCACATGAAAAAGGCTGTACACTTCGGCGCGGGCAATATCGGGCGTGGCTTTATCGGGCTGTTGCTGAGCCAAGCCGGCTATCACGTGAGTTTTGTTGACGTGGCGGCTCCGCTCGTCAACGACATTAACGACCTCGGCAAATACAACGTGCAAATTTTCGGCGAGGCTGAAAAAACTTTGGTCGAAAACGTCAGCGCAATCAACAGCAACGAAAATCTTGACGCGCTGCTTGACGCAATCGTTGAGGCGGACATTGTCACCACGGCTATCGGTCCGAACATTTTAAAATTCATCGCGCCGAATATCGCCAAAGGTCTCACCAAACGCGTTGCCGTCAACAAAACACCGCTTAACATCATCGCTTGCGAAAACATGGTCGGCGGCTCCACCGTGCTGAAAAATTTCGTCTATGAAAATCTCTCCGACGACGTGAAGCCCGAAGTCCAAAAACTTATTGGCTTCCCCGACGCCGCTGTTGATAGAATCGTTCCGCTCCAGAAGAATTACGAAAAACTTTTGGTCAAGGTCGAACCCTATGCGGAATGGGACGTTGATTCAAAAGGCGTCGTCGGTGAACTGCCGCCGATTAAAGGCATGACGCTCGTCGACAATCTCGGCGCGTACATTGAGCGCAAACTTTTTACCGTCAACACTGGTCACGCCTCCATTGCTTACCTTGCCTATCAAAAAGGTTTGCCCGACATCAGCTCCGCCATGCGCGACGAAGAAATTGTTGCGGCGGCTCGCGCTGTCTGGGCTGAAACTTCCGCGCTGTTGATTGACAAATACAACTTCGATCCGTTCGTCCACCAAAAATACGTCATGACGACCGAGACGCGCTTTAAGAATCCCGAAATCAGCGACGAAGTT